>JAYTUC010000075.1:0-2404 GCA_043744775.1 Fimbriiglobus sp.
GTGAGCGCCCGGAGTTTCGCGGCGCGGACGCACGAAGACCTCCGGGCGCTCACGCTTCCGGCTCGCCCAGGGATTCTTCAGTCGCCCGGCTCAAACGACTCGAGCGTGAGCACCTCGGCCCCGCCGTTGACCTGCCGCACCGTCCCGACGCCGGGCGCGTACCAGACGCTCGACTCGGCCCGGAAGCCGGGGCCGCTCCGCCACCCGGTGTCCACCCGCAAGGCCCGGAACGTCCCGGCCGGCACGGTCACCTGCTCGAAACCGGCCTGGCGGAACACCAGGCCGCCCTCGCCCCACGGCAGCCACTGCTCGCCGCCGGCGGCCGCCGGGCGGAGGACGTCGCGGCCCCCGACGCCGTCCGGGCTTGGGGTCAGGGCGAGGGCGGTGCGGCTCACGCGGACGTGACGGGCCGAGTCTGGCCGCGACGGGTCGGCCACCGTCACGGTCACGGCACCGCCCTCCCGCGCTCGCACGGCGATCACGACATCGACCTTCTCGACGCCCCCGGCCGAGTAGACGCGGCGTGCCCCGATCCGCGTGGGGAAGTAGAGCGGCCCAGGCTGCCGCGGGGGTGCCTCCGCGACGGCCGGCTTGTCGGCTTCGCCGGCGGGGCCGGCGGTCGCCAGGCCGAGCCTCCGGAACCGCTCGCCCTGTTCCGCCAGCTTCCGCCGAAGGAGTTCGGTGAGGGCGCGTTCTTTCGCGTCGGTCGCGGCCCGCTCGTGCCGCAACCGCTCGAGTTGGCCGAGGATGTCGTCCACCCCAGGTTCGCCCGGCCGCGCGTCGGGCGCGAACGGCCTCATTCCGCCTGGGGCGAAAGGCGGCGGCACCGCAGGGGGCACTGGCGGGGTCGCCCGCCTCCCCTCAGGGGCGACGGGTGCCGGCTGCGGGAGTGGCACCGGCTGCGCCTGGGCGGGGCAAGTCGCGAGCCAGGCGGCCCCGAACACCGCGTGGAATATCGCCGTGAGCTTTCGATTCGTCATCGCCGCCCTCCGTTCTAGGTATCAATAGAGTAACGGTAACGGGGGGTGATGGCAACGGGTGTGGCGAGCCAGTCAAACCTCATCGACATTGTCAACGACCTTCGCGTCTCTCGCGGGCGTGTCGGGCTAACAAAAGTCGCCTGCGATTCGTAAGATTCCCGCATGGCGACGCTGAGCTTGCACTGGATGACGCACCCGCCCGCGGCCCTCACCGGGGGGGCCGTCACCGTCGGCAACTTCGACGGCGTCCACCTCGGCCACCAGGCGCTCGTCGCCGGAGCCAAGGCGTGGGCGGCGCGCGTCGGCGGGCCGGCCGTGGTCGTCACCTTCGACCCGCCCGCGGCAAAGCTGCTCAACCCGTCGTCGCACCGGCTGCCGCTCTCGACGCCCGCCGACCGCGTGGGGTGGCTTACCGCGGCGGGGGCCGACCACGTCGCGATCCTGCGGACCGACGCGGGGCTGCTGAGCCTCACGCCCGAGGCGTTCTTCGAGGACGTGATGTGCGGGCTGTTCCGGGCCAGGGCCGTCGTCGAGGGGTACGACTTCCGCTTCGGCCGCGCCCGCGCCGGCGACATCGCGCTGTTGCGATCCCTCTGCGACGCGGCCGGCGTGGCGTTCGAGGCGGTGCCGGCGCGGCTCGTCGGCGGCGAGGTCGTGTCGAGTAGCCGGGTCCGCGCCGCGCTCCAACGCGGCGACGTGGGCGAGGCGCGCACGCTGCTCGGCCGGCCCTACGGCGTCGCGGCGGAGGTCGTCACCGGGGCGCGGCGGGGCCGGACGATCGGCTTCCCGACGGCCAACCTCGGCACGACGGAAACCCTGCTGCCGGCCGACGGCGTGTACGCGGTGCGGGCGACCGTCGGCGGCGTGCGCTACGCCGGGGCGGCCAACGTCGGGCCGAACCCGACCTTCGGCGAGCTGGCCCGCAAGATCGAGGTCCACCTGATCGGCTACGCCGGCGACCTGTACGGCACGCGGCTGGCCGTCGAGTTCGTCGAGCGCCTGCGCGAGACCCGGCCGTTCGCCGGCGTCGAGGCGCTTGTCGAGCAGTTGACCGCCGACGTTGCGGCCGCGACGAAAGCTTGCGAGGAGTTGCCGTGACCGACTTGATGCGGCGGGTCGAAGTGGCGTTGCGCGACCACGTCGCCCCGGCGATGGGCTTCAACCCCGACGAAATGGCGGTCGTCGCCGTCGAGGACGGTATCGCGTCGTTGCGGCTGGCCGGGGCGTGCGCGAGTTGCCCCGCGGGGCTGCCGGCGCTGCTCGCCGAGCTGGAGGCGGAGTTGAAGGCGCGGGTGCCCGAGGTCGAATTCGTCGAAGCGGTGCTGTAGGGGTGCCGGAAGCGTCAGCGCCCGGAGTTGCGATGTGCCGGAAGCGTGAGCGCCCGGAGTTCTGATCCCGCTCGACTCAGAACTCCGGGCGCTCAC
>JAYTUC010000076.1:0-32793 GCA_043744775.1 Fimbriiglobus sp.
GCGAGCCACGCCGTCTCGCTCAGGGCAAGTCGGTACGCGGTGCCGGTCGCCTCGCGGAACTCGCGCCGGCCTCGCGCGGTGATGCCGAAGTCGTGCCCCGTCAGCTTGAGCGATTGGTAGACGAATCCCCCCGCCGGTTCCAGGAACAGCACCCCGGCCGCGACCGCCGCGACCGCCCGCTCCCGCGTAGACGGGACGCGGCCGAGTCGATCGGCGGCGGCCCGCGACACGGCCGGCCAGCCGTAGGCGGCGAGCGCCCCGGCGAGTGTCCCCGGCAGCACGAAGTGGTACGGCCACCACGACAGCCGTTGCGCCAGCAGCACGCCGAACGACGCCACCAGAGCGAGGCCCAAAGCCATCACGACGGGGTCGCGGCGGACCCCGAGCCGGCAGGCCGTCGCCAGCACGGCGGCCGCGACGACCGGGGCGTACTGCCCGAGGAACCAGCGCGTCGATTCGGCCAGCCGGTCGATGCCGGCCCGCTCGCCTTCGGCCAGGAAGCGCGGCGGCATGACGAACAGGGTGCGCGCGCATTCTTCGAGCATCCCGTGAGCGGCGAAGTACGCCACGGCCGGCCCGAGGGCGAGAGACATTCCCAGCGCAATGCCGGCGGCAAACGTCAGCAGCGACATGACGCCGTGCCCTCGGGCGCGAACGAATTCGACGGCGAGGTAGAGCCAGACGACGCCCAGCAGCCCGCCGAGCATCACCTTGAAGAGGACGACAATTCCGCCGGCGAACCCGGCCGTCACGAGCAGTGGCGCGACCAGCCCGTCACGCCGCCCCGCGCGGGCACACAGCCAGACGGCCAGGAAGATCGGCAGGCCGACCAGCCCCTCGGTCTTCGTCAACGCCGACGTGTTGGCGTACCCGGCGAAATAATAGGGCACGCCGACGAACAGCACCGCCGAGAGCGGCAGCCGGTCGCCGCCGTCGGCCCGGCGCGTCGCCTCGGCGACCGCCAGGACGAGGGCCGTCACCCAAAGCCACTCGAAGAGCCGCACGCCCTCCTCGGTGAACCCGAAGAGGCTGCCGGCGAGTTGGTAGAACCAGAAGACGCCGGGGTTGGTGATGTCCCAGTAGTCGCGGTACAGCACCGCCCCGCGACTCATTTCCTCGGCGACGACGGCGAAAAGGGCCTGGTCGCCGCGGAACGGCATCGCCAGGCTCGGCCAGCCGACGGCGGCCATCGATGCGACAATGAGTGCGGCGGAGCGGAGCATGGGTTTGCACTTCCCGGCGAGCGGCGTGGCGTCAGCCCGCTGTTTCCTTGCCAACGGGCAGTCGCCGGCGCTCACCCAGGGCAGTCGCCACCATTCCACGCTGGAAACAGCGGGCTGACGCCACGCCGCTCGCCGGGAATGAGTTACCCGACGCGGCCCTGGCGCTCTTCCTCGTACTTGTGCAGCTTGTTGTACAGCGTCTTCAGGCTGATGCCGAGTTCGGTCGCGGTCGCCTGCTTGTTGCCGGCGTTCTTGGCGTAGACGTGCAGGATGTAGTCCATCTCCACGTCCGAGAGCGTCTTCGCGCCGCCGGCCGGCTCGGGCTGGTGCGCTGGCGGGGGGATGTACGTCGTCGGGGCGCTCGCCGGCTGCGGGGCGTAGCTCGGCATCGACAGCGTCGCCGGGCCGGTGGTGTGTTGCGCTAAGCGCGGGGCACGCACGTCGTAGGGCAGGTGGTTCGTCAGGATCGGCTGGCCGGCAGCGACGATCCAGGCGTACTCCATCGCGTTCGCCAACTCCCGCACGTTGCCCTGCCAGTGGTAGTTCAGGATCACCCGCATCGCCTCGTCGGTCAGCAACTCGACCACCGCCTTGTACGGCTTCTTCGCCGCGCGGGCGAGCAGGTGCCGGGCGAGTTCGGGGATGTCCTCGCGGCGCTCCCGCAGCGGCGGCAAGTGGATGTGGAACATGTTCAGCCGGAAGAGTAGGTCTTCGCGGAAGGTGCCCTCGACGACCATCTGCCGCAGGTCGCGGTTGGTCGCCGAGATGACACGGACATCGACGATGGTCGCCTCGTTGGCCCCGACCGGGCGGATCTCGCCGGCCTCCAGGAAGCGCAGCAACTTGACCTGCGTCTGCTTGTCGAGTTCCGCGAGTTCGTCGAGCAACAAAGTCCCGCCGTTGGCGACCTCGAACATGCCCTTGCGGTCGGCGTTGGCCCCGGTAAACGCGTTCTTCTTGTGGCCGAACAGTTCACTCTCGACGAGTTGCGGACTCAACGCCCCGCAGTTCACCGGCACGAACGGCATGTCGGCCCGGCGCGACTTGGCGAACAAGGCCCGCGCCACGACTTCCTTGCCGGTCCCCGTCTCGCCGGTGATGAGTACGCGGGCGTCGGTGCCGGCGATTTGATCGACGAGCCTCTGCACCGGCAGCATCGCCGGGCTGGCCCCGATCAGGAACCCCGGCCCCTCGGCGGCCTGCACGCGCGACTCCAGCGCGACGGCCTTGTTCTTGAGCCTCTTCTTGTCCTGGATGCGGAGGAACACGGCCTCGATCTCGGCGAGCTGGCACGGCTTGCGCAGGTAGTCGCACGCCCCCAGGCGCATGGCCTGGACCATGCTCTCCTCGCTGGCGTAGCCGGTCATCATGATGGCTTCGGTGTCGGGGCTGACCTGCTTGAGCCGCTGCAGCACGTCGATGCCCGACAGGCCCGGCATGCGGATGTCGAGCAGCGCCACGTCGAAGGTCTGGGCGGCGATGGCCTGCAGCGCCTGCTCGCCGTTGGGGCAGACGACCACGTCGTGGCCGAGGGCCTTCAACTCGATGCGCATGAATTCTTGGAGTTGCCGCTCGTCGTCCACGAACAGGATGCGGAGGCGGTTGTGCGGTTGCGTGGCCAAGGTGGTCTCTCCCGTCCGCCGGTTCAGGGCGTCCGTCGTGCGTCGATCGTGCATCGTCTCGTGCCGGCGACGGAGTCCGTTCCGCGGCCAGTCGCCAGGCTCACGCCACCGCCGCCGCCCGGCCGGGGAACGGCAGGAGGACGTTGGGGTTCGACGCCGGCGTAGCATCGGGCTTTTCGGCCGCGCCCGTCAAGGGCAGTCGCACGAGGAAGGTACTGCCCTGCCCCGGCCCCGCGCTCGCGGCGCGGATGCTGCCGCCGTGCTGGTCGATCACCTGGTGGCTGATCGACAGGCCCAGCCCCGTACCGTTGCCGGTGCGGCTGCGAGTGAAGAACGGCTCGAAGATGTGCCGCAGGGTGTCCGGGGCCATGCCGCAGCCGCTGTCCGCGAAGCGGATCTCGGCGTGCGTCGCGTCCGCGGCCAGCGTCACCTCCACGCCGCCGCCCTCCTCCATACTGTCGAGGGCGTTGACGATCAAGTTCAACACGACCCCCTTCACGTCCGGCACGCTGACCGCCGCGGTGGCCATCGCCGACGGCGCGAAGTGGATGGCTTTGTTGCGGGCGTTGGGCAGCACCCGCGCCACGTCGATCACGTCGGCCACGAGCTGCGACAGCTCGGCCCGCTCGCGCTTGCCGCCGCTGCGGCTGAAGTCGAGCAACTTCTGCGTGATCGTCTTGCAGCGCTGCGACTCCTCCTGGATCATCCGCAGGTACTTCTGGACCACCTCGCCCTCGGCCCCGAGTCGCGGCAGCACGCCTTGCAGCCGGCGTTCGAGGGCCTCGGCGCAGAACGCGATCGAGGCGAGCGGGTTGTTGATCTCGTGGGCGACCCCGGCCGCGAGGAAGCCGACGCTGACCATGCGCTCGGAGCGCACCAGTTGCAGCGTGCGGTCGTTCACTTGCGCTTCGAGGTCTCGGTAGGTGTCGCGCAGCCGGCCGGTCATGGCGTTGAACTCGTCGGCGAGTTCCTGCAACTCGTCGCCCGAGTCGAGGACGATCGGCCGGTCGAAGTGGCCGCCGTGGACCGCGTGGACACCCGCCTGGAGGACGCGGATCGGCGTGAAGACCCAGACGCGGAAGTAGAACAACAGCGTGCCGACCAGCACGACCGCGAGTGCGGTGGCGAAGCCGGATACCAGCAGGCTGCGGCGGTGGTTGGCCCGGCTGCGCGACGAGGCGTGCTGGATGTCGTCCACGAGGTTCGTGAACAGCTCCTCCGCGAGGCGGTCGCAGTGGCGGTGCGCGGCGACGAAGCGCGAGTCGTTGACGAGGCCGACGGCGGCGTTCTGCGCCGTGCGCGAGCCTTCGAGGGCGTCCTTGAGCGCGGCGAAGCGCTTCGGCAGCTCGGCGAGTTGGGCGTAGTCGTGCAGCGAGCCGTCGGTGCCGGTCGGGTACTGGCCGCGGAGCAAGACTAAGTAGCGGTCGAGGGTCGCCTCGGCGGCGGCGATGCGGCCTCGCAGCCGCTCGTACTCGCCGTTGACCTCGGCGACGCCGCGGCCGGCCGGGTCGGGGGCGGCGTCGGAGTCGCGGATGCGCTGGGTGTCGGCGCGGAGTTGCACGACCTGGCGCATCTCCTCGAGCTTGCGGTCGGTGACGCGTTGGGTCTCGAGGTACGACGACAGGCCGAAGAGCGCCCCGCCGAGGAGCAGCGCGACGCTCCCTGTGACGAGGGCGAGGCCGAGGCTCAGTTTGTGCCGTAGCCGCCAGGGACGGGCCACGGGTACCTCCTTGTGCAGCGTTCACGCGGCCGGGCGCACCCGGACCCCCACGCCCGGCGTCCCCTCCTCCGTGAGGGGGAAGTCGCCGACGGAGCGGGGGGGACTCTACCAGAAGTTTTTTCGCGGCGGGAGGGCAACTTTTACCGCCGGGGCGACTTTTTTACCGGCCCCACGCCCCGCCCCGCCCCACGGTCGCCAGCGTCCCTATCTTGACTTCGGTGTCGCAACGTCGCGGGGGTGTTCGCATGGCCGGCCGTCGCGTCAAGGTGGGGACTTACGAGGTCGGCGGCGGGGCACCGCTGCTGCTCATCGCCGGACCCTGCGTCATCGAGGGCGAGGCGTTCACGCTGAAGCTCGCCAACGACTTGTGCGCGATCGCGGCCGAACTCGGCGTGAACCTTGTGTTCAAGGCGTCGTTTGACAAGGCCAACCGCACGTCGGGCAAGTCCTTCCGCGGCGTCGGTTTGGACGAGGGCTTGCGCATCCTCGACAAGGTCCGCGCGGCGACCGGCCTGCCGGTGACGACCGATGTCCACGAGGTCGCCCACGCCGCGCCGGCCGCGGAGGTGTGCGAGGTGCTGCAAATCCCGGCGTTCCTGGCCCGCCAGACCGACTTGCTCATTGCCGCGGGTCGCACCGGCCGGGTGGTCAATGTCAAGAAGGGGCAGTTCATGGCCCCCTGGGACATGAAGAACGTCGTGTCGAAGCTGAAGGAGGCCGGCAACGACCGCTGCCTACTCACCGAGCGCGGCACGACCTTCGGCTACGGCCTGCTGGTCAACGACATGCGGGCGATCCCGTGGATGCAGGAAACCGGTGCCCCGGTGATCTTTGACGCCACGCACAGCGTACAGGCACCGGGGGCGTTGGGTGATCGCACCGGCGGCGACCGCGCAATGGTGCCGACGTTGGCCCGCGCGGCCGTCGCCGCCGGTTGCGACGGACTCTTCCTCGAGACGCACCCGGACCCGGACAACGCCCCGAGCGACGGGCCGAACATGGTCCCGCTCGCCGAATTCGCCGCGTTGGTCGAGCGCTGCCTGCGGCTCCGGGCGGCCCTCGCCGACGGCTGACCCCGACTTGCCACTGAGAGTCCCCGATGCCCCCGCCCCGCCTGTTGACCGCGACCCTCGGCGTCGGCCTGCTACTCGCCGCCCTCGCCTGCCTGCCCGGCTGCTCGACCAAGCCGCCGGTGTCGAACGCCGGGGCCGCCGACCGCAAGAACGACGACCCCTGGCCGCGGGCCGCCGGCGAGTTGCACCGCGAGTCCGAGGTCACTGCCTGCCGCCGGGCGTTGGAGCAACTGCGCACCGACCTCGCCAACAGCACCGACGCGAAGTTCCAGCCGGCGTCGCTGGCCGCGGACCAGGAAAAGACACTCCAGCAGGCGATGAACCTCACAGAGCGTGAAGTCGCCGAGGTGCGGCCGGCGGCGTACACCGGCCTCGACGCCCATTACCTCGCGGAGTGCTACTACCTGCGCGACGCGGCCCGGTCGCTGGGGGTGTCGGGCCTGCCGCCGGAGCGCCAGGCGCGCGTCGCCTTCGACTGGGTGACGCGTCAAATCGCCCCCGAGCCGTGGCTGGCGACCGTCAACGGCCAGCGCCAGGTGATGCCGCCGGCCCCGCCGTCGCTGGTGCTGACGCGCGGGGCCGGCAGTGGCCTCGAACGCGCCTACGTCTTCCTGGGGCTGCTGCAGCAACTCGGCCTCGACGGCTGCCTCGTCGGCCCGCCCGAGTCCGCCCAGCGCGGCTGGAGCTACGCCGCGGTGCCGAAGCCGAACGCCCCGCCGCGGGGGCCGTTCTGGGCCGTCGGCGTGCGCGTCGGGCCGCACGTCTACCTCTACGACTGCTGGCGCGGCGACGCGGTGCCCGGCCCGGCGACCAACACCGGCGGCGTGGCGACGCTCGCGCAGGCGAAGTCCGACGCGAGCCTCCTCAAGCCCTGGCGCGACGACCCCGCCGACCCGTTCGAGGTGTCCCCGGCCGACGTTGCGGCGTCGGTGCCGTTCCTCTCCGCGCCGCTGAGCAGTGCCGCGCCGCGCTTCCAGCGGCTCGAAAGCGAACTGCGTCACGACGCCCCCGGCGTGCGGCTGTTCACCGATGTCGTCGCGCTCCAGGCTCGCTTTGCGGCGGAAACCAAACTCGCCGTGGGCTTCTGGAACCCGCCCGGCGAAGGCTTCACGGCGACGCGGGCGCTGGCGGCGTACACGCCGCCGCGGGAGGGCGGTTCGGCGGAGGTCGCGGAGTTGAGCGCCCGCTACCGCGATGACCTCGTGCCGCGCGAACTGTTCACGCTGCCCGACGCCTTGCGCCCCCGGCCGCCGTCCGGGCCGGGTGACCCCGGCGACCCCGGCGTCCCCGAGGCGTCCGGTCGCCTGCAAGGGCTGTGCGCGGCGATCTACCGGTCGAACTTCGTGACGCCGCCGTCGCCGCGCGAGCGCCTGCAGCGGGGCCAGTTCGCCGAGGTGACGCCGCAACTCATCCAGCGCCGCGCCGGCTTCCTCGCCGGCCTCGAACGCCTCCGCACCGACCGCAGCCGCGACGACGACCTCGCCCGCTGGGCCGCGTCCGCCCGCGAGGTGTACACCCTGCTGTTGCGGGCCCGCGTCCGGGAGTCGGCCGACCCGGCCGGGGCCGCGGCGGCGGGCGCGGCGGTCGAGGAGTTCTGGAAGAAGGAAGTCGTCGCGGTGACGGCGCTGGTGGACGTGGTCGCCAGTGAGGCCGGCGCGGCCGAGGCGACCTTCCTGCTCGCGCTCTGCCGGCACGAGCAAGCCGAGCGCGCCCAACTCGCTTACGAGACCGCCCGCGCGGGCACGCCGGGGGCCGGCACCGAGCGGGCCAAGGAGCGGGCGGCGGCCGAGTGGTCGGAGGCGGTCGGCTGGTGGCAGCGATACGCCCCCTACGCTCCCACGCAGGGCCGTCACTACCCCGCGCGGCCCGCCCAGGCGGCCCGACTCGCCGCGGCGGCCCAGGCGCGGGCGGCCCAGTAACCCCGGCGACCCCAGGCGGAGACCCCGATGCAAGCCCGCCTCGTGCCGATCGCCGACGCCCCGCCGGTCGCCCTGACGCGGGACGTGACCCTCGTCGGCCGCACCGAGGACTGCGACGTGCGCTTCGAGCACAAGAGCGTCTCGAAGCTGCACTGCCTGCTCGTCAAGACCGACGGCCTTGTGCTGCTGAGAGACCTCGGCAGCACCAACGGCACCCGCGTCAACGGCCAACGGGTCCGGCGGGCCGCGCTGCTGCCCAACGACTTGCTGGCGATTGCGGCGTTCCGCTACCAGTTGAAGTTCGGCGACGTGCCGGACGACTCCGGGGAGCGCGACGACGCGGCCGACCCCGCCGGCCCGGACGCGGAGGACGACGGCCCCGACGAGAAGCCGCTCGACCCGCGCAGCCCGCCGCTGCGGCTGAACGCCCTGCCCGACACGTACCCCGACAAGCCGAAGAGGCCGAAGTAATCGCCGAAAGCGCGCGGCGAGCGGGGGACGACAGTCCTCCGAGTCCGGCCCCCACGGCGAGCGGGCGTCACCCCAGTGGGAGTCTCGGGGGACTGTCGTCCCCCGATCGCCGTGTAGTCGTCCGCACGACACGCCCGCCGCGGTGCGTCAACTTTGTGTTGCAAACAGATTCTACTTTGCTTCGCAAACCGAATGCGCTACACTGCCCGCTCCTGACCCCCGTGAAGGAGCGTGACCGGTGCAAGCGTTTCGAGAACTCGACCGGGTGCTGCGCGGCGACTCCCGCCCCGGCGACGCCGTGCCGCTCTGGCCGTTGCTGCGCGTCAACGCCCTGCTCGCGGCGACTTACGGCATCTGCATGGGCGTCTACGCGCTGGCGCGGCCGGACGGTGCCGAGTGGCGGCAGCCGCTCGCCGGGGCGGTGAGGGCGTTGGACATCGCATAAGCCGCATCGTGTCATGGGGTTTTCGGCGGGGGTATCTGGTCCCGCCGCTGACTGGGGCGCAGTACTGACGATCCCGAGAGGGGTCGATGGCTAGTTGGCGGCAATCGCAGCGGTCGGCTTCGATTCGAGGTCGGTGCCGTTAATCTGAATGAGTTCGTACTTCGCGCCCGACTTGCCGTCGGCATCGACATACCGCAGTGCGGGCAGTCGCGGGATCGGCTCGTCGCCGAAGTCCCACGTCTGGAACAGCCCCTTGGGATTCGACTTCGACTTGGGACTGCCGTGGAGGGCGAGCCGCTTGCCGTCGCGGACCACGGCGAAGCCCTTGACGCCGGATTCGACATCGGCGTCGGCCCTCCAGGTCAGCGTCACGCCGTCTGGGCCGGCGACGGCTGCCAGGTCGGTCGGGGCCGGCGGCGCGGTCGCGTCGATCACGTCACCGGTTTTGCAGTACTCGACCCATGCGGCCGCGTAGGCTTCGCTCGGCAGCCAGCAGGACTTACCGAAGCCGCTGTCGCCACCGGGCGTCACCGCGAGCGATTTCGGGTCGGCTCGGCGGCGGTCGGCGTCGTCCATGAGTGCGCGGAGCTTCGGGCCGTCCTTGCTCAGGCGGTCCGTCAGCAGGGTGTCGAACCAGCGCGCCGCGAGGTTGCGGCTGTTCCTCGTGTCGTGCCAACTGAGCGGATCGACGGCGAGCGCCCAGAGAGCGCCTTGGGGGCGGTACCTCTCGAAGGCTTGGGTGCTGCTTTTGAAGACCGCCTCGAATTGGTTCTTCGGCTCGCTCTCGCGTTTGCCGTAGTTGAACACGATCGGCACGGCTAACGCGCCCTTGCCGTACTCCGCGACCGCCCCGGAACGTGCCCAGACGCCGACGACCCGTTCCGGGAAGCGGTCCGCCATGTGGCAACTCCAGATCGCCCCGCCCGAGTGGCCCCAGATCGCCCACGGCACGGTAGCCAGTTCCGGGTGCTTGCTTTGCTCGGCGAAGGCAGCCAGCGCGTCTAGAAATGCCCGCTCGGTGCCGCCGGAGGGGATACACCATTCACCGCATTGCCCTGAGTAGGTCAGTTGCGTGCCGAGCAGCGCCGCGTCGTGCTTTTTCGCCAGTGCCTGCCACTGCAAGTCGTTGGCGTGGTCGATGCCGTCGCGGCCGCAGCCGTGCTGCCGCACCACGATCGCGCGGAGGGTCTTGACACCGTCTGGCAGCCAGAGTCGGTACTTGGCGGAGCGGTACTTCTCGCCCGGCTTCGGCGGCATCTCGACCTCGTAGGTCGATGCGGCCGCGGGCCACGCCCACGCCGCCGCCAAGACCACGGTCACAAAACGCAGCATGGCGGGGAACCTCGAAGGCGGCGAAGGGAGAGGAGACTACGGTGCAGTGATAGACCGCTGCCGGGTACGATGTCCCTCGAGAACGGGACTGCGAGGGACCGTCGCGGCGACGACGTTCTTCCGCGCCAGCGGTTCGATCACTTCGAGCCGATGACCCACAAGGTGTTCCAGCCGCGCAGGTAGATTCGCCCGTCGGCGACGGCGGGCGACGCGGTGAAGGTGTCGGGCAACTTGTTCTTGGCGACCAGCTCGAACGCGGCGTCGCCGGCCTTCACTACGGCGCAGGTGCCCTCGCGGCCCAGGAGGTAGACTTTGCCGTCGGCGGCGACGGGGTTGGCGCGGTGCCGCTCGTTGGTCACGCCCTCGGTGAAGTGCTCCTTGCCGGTCTTGGCGTCGAGGGCGGTGAGCTTGCCGTTCGCGCCCATCAGGTAGACGATACCGTTGACCAAGAGCGGTGAGGGCACGTCGGGCGTCGTCTTGAAGCGCCACGCCTCGCTCGAAGTACCGGGGGCGATGAGGCCCGTCGCGCCATCAGGGCGGATGGCCACCGTCGGGTACTGCTTGCACGACGGGATGACGATCAAGTCCGGCGTCACCAGCGGCGACGACACCGCCCGCCAGTTGCGGTTGTAGGCCGCCTTCGGGTTCAACTCGTTGACGCGCCAGACCTCCGCGCCGTCGTCGAGCTTGTGGGCGGTGCAGTAGTCGTCGCCGTGGACGACCAGCAGAGCTTGCTCGCCCTTTTCCCACAGGAACGGCGAGCAGTACACGTCGGGCGACTCGCCGGTGCCGTCGCTGGCGCGCTTGGCCTGCCAGGCGACTTTGCCGGTCGCGGCGTCGAAGGCGACAATCAGTTGCGCGGCCTGGTGCATCAGGCAGACGTAGAGCCGGCCCTTGTGCAGCACCGGCGTCCAGTGGCCGCCGAACTGGATGCGGAACTTGCCGAACTCCTTCTGGCAATCGACGGCCCAAGCCTGCTTGCCGGCGAAGTCGAAGGCGGCGAGGTTGCCGCTGCCGACAAAGGCGTAGACGAGCTTGCCGTCGGTGCTACACGAGGCCGAGGCCATGTTGCCCTCGTCGCCGCGGAACTTGCCCTCGCCGGTGCCCAGCGTGCGCGTCCAGAGGACCTTACCGGCCGTGCTGACGCAGAGCAGGTCGAGCTTCTCGCCGACTTGCGCGGTCAGGAACAGACGGTCGCCCCAGACGCACGGGGTCGAGGCCCCCGGCCCCGGCATCGGCACTTTGAAGAGCACGTTCTTGGTCGCGTCCCACGCCGCCGGGAGGTTCGTCTCGGGGCTAACGCCGTCGTTGTGGACGCCGCGCCACTGCGGCCAGTTGCCCGCGAGGGCCGGGCAGGCGGCGGCGATCAGCGCGAGGGAGGCGAGGCAGGCACGCATGGGGGCTGGCCCTGAGGTCGGGGGGAGTTGCGGTTTCGGCGGTGAGACAAGCCTACGCACCCGCCGCCGACTCCGCAAGCCGCCGCCGGGGTCCGCGCATAGGTTAGCCCCGATTCCAGGGTCCGAGTTCGCGTCCGGCGGGGGTGTTCGCGTGGCAGTCGTGGTGCAGAAATTCGGCGGGTCGAGCGTCGCCACGCCCGAGAAGATTCTCGCGGCCGCCCAGCGCGCCATCGACGCCCAGAACGAGGGCAATCAGGTCGTGGTCGTCGTGAGCGCGATCGGCAAGACGACCGACACGCTCGTCGCGCTCGCGGAGCAGATCAGCCGCAACCCGCCAGCCCGCGAGATGGCGATGCTCCTCGCTACCGGGGAGCAAGTCTCGATCGCCTGCATGGCCATCGCGATCCACGCGCTGGGTGCCAAGGCGATCAGCTTCACAGGGCCGCAACTCGGCATCGTCACCGACAGTTCGCACCTCAAGGCCCGCATCAAGTCGATCGAGACGGCCAAGCTGCGCGAGGCCCTCGACGCCGGCTCGATCGCGGTCGTGGCCGGCTTCCAGGGGATCGACGAGAAGTACGACATCACGACGCTGGGCCGCGGCGGCTCGGACACGACTGCGGTGGCCGTCGCCGCGGCGATCAAGTTGGCGGGGTATGACGTGCGCTGCGAGATCTACACCGACGTGAACGGCGTCTACACGACCGACCCGCGCATCGTCCGCAAGGCGATCAAGGTCGATGTCATCAGCTACGACGAAATGCTCGAGATGGCGAGCATGGGCGCGGGGGTGATGCACTCGCGCTCGATCGAGTTCGCCAAGAAGTTCGACGTGCCGCTGATGGTGCGCCACGCGGCGACCTCGGAGGTCGGCACTTGGGTCGTCGGCGAGGAGGCGTGGATGCGCGAGGTGCCGGTCTGCGGCGCGGCGCTGGCGGTCAACGAGGCGCGCATCGTCCTCGACGCCCTGCCCGACCGCCCCGGCGTCAGCCGCGCGGTGTTCGCGGCGCTCGCGCAGGTCAACGTGCCGGTGGACATGATCGCCCAGAACGTCGGCAGCGGCGGCAAGGCGTCGATCGGCTTCACGGTCATCCACGGCGACTTGAAGAAGGCGACGGAGACGCTCGACCCGATCGTCGCCGAGCTGGGCGCGACGCTGACGGTCACCGAGCGCGTCAGCAAGGTGTCGGTCGTCGGCGCGGGCATGCGGCACGTCGCCGGGGTCGCCGAGAAGATGTTCGCGGCGCTCGCGGCCAACGGCATCAACATGAAGATGATCACGACCGGCGACATCAAGATCAGCGTGCTGATCGAAGAGGACGTGCCGCCGCCGGAGGGCGACGACGAGGACGACGGCGGCACCAAGAAGTCGCACCTCGACGCGAAGCGGGCCGTGCGCGGCCGGCTGGCCCTCGAAGCGGTCCACGACGCCTTCGGCCTGCACATGCCGCGCAGCGGGGCCGGCGTCGCGCCGTCGGGCTACCGGCCGCGCCCGGCGTCGGCGGTCGTGCCCGAGGCCCGCGAGCGCGAGACGGCCGTGGCAAAGCTCGACGGCATGGAGGACATCCTGGTGAGCGGCGTGCATCTGAGCAGCGACCAGAGCCGCGTCACGGTCTTCGACCTGCCCGACCGGCCGGGACACTGCTCGACGGTCTTCAACGCCGTCGCCACCGGCGGCATCCTCGTTGACATGATCGTGCAGAACATCACCAGCGTGGGCAAAGCCGAGTTGTCGTTCACGGTGCCGCGCGCCGACTTGCCGAAGGCGCTGAAGCGCACGCAGGACGTGGCGCGGTCGATCGACCCGAGTTGCCGCGTCGTGGGGGACGCCGAGGTCGCCGTGCTGTTCGTGCTGGGCGTCGGGATGCGGTCGCACACCGGCGTCGCGCGGACGATGTTCGGGGCGCTCGCGGCGAAGGGCATCAACATCAGCATGATCAACACGAGCGAAGTCTGCCTGGGCGTCGTGATCGAGCGGAGCCGCGGCCCGGAGGCGTTGGCGGCGCTGAAAGAGGCGTTCAAGGTGGCGTGATCGCAGACAATCCGGGAGGCCGCAGGTATTGTGTTTGACTTTGTTGCACGACACGTTAGAAATAGGTGCGGGGGCGGACTTACACTAACCCCGTTCTCGTCTCGATCCGTAACCGACGCCCCGGCGTCGGGGGAGCAGCAACCGTGTCACACGACCTTCGCCGGCGGGGCTTCACGCTCATCGAGTTGCTCGTCGTCATCGCCATCATCGCGATCCTGATCGGCCTGCTTCTGCCGGCCGTCCAGAAGGTGCGGGAGGCGGCGGCCCGCATGACCTGCACGAACAACCTGAAGCAGATCGGCCTGGCGCTGCACAACCACCACGGCGTCGTGGAGCGGTTCCCGCCCGGCTTCACGTCGAAGTCGCTGACACTCAACGGCGACGGCACGGGGCCGGGCTGGGGGTGGGCGGCCCACACCCTGCCGCACCTCGAACAGGACAACCTGTTCCGGCAGATCGACTTCACCAAGGACATCACGCACCCGGTCCACGCCTCGGTGCGCGTGGCGGCGTTGAAGGTCTTCCGCTGCCCGTCGGACTCGCCGCCGGCCGACGCCTGCGACATCCCGACGGCTTCGGGGGCCGTGAAGGTGGCGTTCGCCAACTACGTCGGCATGGGCGGCACGTTCGAGGTGACGGCCTTCCCGGACACCGGCAACGGCTGCTACTACCGCAACAGCCGGACGCGGATCGCCGACGTGCTCGACGGCACGAGCAACACGATCTTCGCCATCGAGCGCGAGGGCAAGCGGTCGCCGCGGACGACCTGGGTGGGGGCGGTCACCGGCTCGACGAACCCGCCGACGAACCCTCTCTACGACGACGAAGGCCCGCCGACGCTGGTGCTGACGAACACGGGGCCGGCGTCCGACGGCCGGGTGCCGAACAACGCGCTCGACCACGTCGAGGACGCCAGCTCGAAGCACACGTCCGGCGTCAATACACTCCTGGGCGACGGTTCGGTGCGGATGATCCAGAACACGATCAACCCCAAGGTCTGGGAGGCCCTCGGCACCCGCGCCGGCGGCGAAGTCGTCGGCGAGTATTGACGGCGGGCCTCTACTTGCCGATCAGCCGCGAGCCGAGCTTGGCGACCTCGTCGGCGATCGGCGTCTTCTTGAAGCGGTAGACTTCGCCGCCGGCCGCGAACTCGCCGTCGTCGTCGGTGCGGTAGGCCTCACTAACCACCAGGATGAAGCGGCCGGGGAACGCCTTCTTGAGACGCTTGTAGTGCGTCTCGATGTCGAGCTTCCGCCAGAAGCCGAGCACCTCGACGAAGACTTCCTCGCCCGTCGCGGCGTGCGTCATCGTGAAGTCGGGCACCCAAATCGTGCTGTCGATGAGTTGCGGGGCGGGGTCGTCGGAGAGCGTCCAGTTCGCGACGTTGTTGCGGAAGTTCACGGCGAAGGCCTTGACCTCCGGCGGGGCGTAGACGCCGAAGTCGGCCGTGTGCGAGCGCAGGCCGTCGGCCCCGGTTAGCGTGAAGGTCTTCTCCTTCTTCTCGGCCCCCCAGCGCACCTCGGCCCGCAGCTCGAAGGTCTTGCAGTGCAACAGCGTCGGCAGGAACATCGCCAGTTGGACGCCGTACTTCTGCGTGGACGAGAACAGGCTGAGCGGGCCGTCCAACACGAGCTTGTACGACGAGCCTTCGGCGGGGCGGATGGTGCAGATCAGCCGGTGGAACTTGACGGCCCGGAACAGTTGCCGGAAGCGCGAGGCGGTCTCGTTGTAGACGCGAATCTCCATCGCCGTGCAGCGCAGCAAGATCGACTGCGCCAGCGCCGTGTTGTAGCGCGAGATCAGTTGCTCGGGCGTGAGCGGCTCGAACTTCAGCACCCGCTGCTCGCCCTTCAGGTCGGCGAAGAGTGCTAAGTCAACTTGCTCCGGCGTGAGTTCCAGTTCCTCGGCGGCCTCGGCGAGGGCGGCGTCGCGGTCGAACGGCAACTGCGTCCGGCCGCATGCGAGGTGGTGCCGGCCGGCGACGCGGAAGACCGCCTCGCGCACCTGCTCCGGCGGCACGTCGGCGGCGACCTCGAAATCGCAGCGGTCTTCGAGCAGCTTCGCCAACCCCTGATGCACCAGCTGCGCCGGGCCGTCGCCGACGAGGTCGCCGAGTTGCTCGTCGAGTTCGCCGCGGGTGTGGCCCTCGGCGTCGCGGAATGCGAACAGCAGTTGCTCGGCGAGGCCCAGCCACTGCCGGTCGCCGGCGGGCAGGTAGATCGGCACGAGGCGGTTGCGGGCGTGCCGCACGCGGACCATCTTCCCTGTGAGCATGAGTTAGGCGTCCGCCGACGGCGAGTTGGTCGGCTGATCGACTTTATCAGGCTCAATTTCGGCGATAAGCGTCGTGTTCAACATGCTCAAGCCTCCGGTCTTCAGGTGGACCACGGCCGTCCGCGAGGTCGGGCTAATTGAGAAGAAGTCCCGGTGGGGGACGCGAAAGGTTCGTCCGTCCGCCATGCGAATGGCGAAGGGGATAAATGGGACCGCGTCGCGGAACTGACGCAGGATGTCGTGATTCATGGGAGATCTCGGGTTATGGGTTTCGTTAGCTTTCGTCTGAGCCGTTGCGGCTTTCGGACTTGGCGACCGGCGAATCCGTCCGAATTTGCGTGACCATGATGAGGTGCAACGATACGAACGAGTCGTCAGGGTTGTAGATCAGCGCGTAGCGCCCTGAGTCAGAGATCATGATGAAATCGCGATAAGGAATGCGGTATTCCCGGCCGTCCGAGAGGCAAATTGTGAAAGGCACGAACGGGCTGGCGTCTCGGAAGGATCGCACGTCAGTGAGCTTCATCGAGATTCTCCGAGACGGGTACAACACGATTGTACTCGCCCGTTCACTGGAACGCGCCGTGCTGGCGGCGGCGGTCGCTGGTGTACTCCTCGGCCGTGCCGCGAGCGATCACCTCGTACAGCGTCGCCTGCTTGTCGCCGTACTTGCGCAGGATGCGCCCCAAGCGTTGCACGTTCTCCTTGATGCTCCCCGAGCCGGACAGCACGACGCCGACGCTCGCGGCCGGCACGTCAACGCCCTCGTTGAGGACCTGGCTGGTGACGAGCATCGAGTACTCGCCGGAGTGGAACTTCGCGAGCACCGCCTTGCGCTCCTTCGTCTTCGTCTGGTGCGTGATCGCCGGCACGAGGTAGCGGCGGGCGATCTTGTAGACCGTCGCGTTGTCGGCCGTGAACACCAATGACCGCTCGCCGGGGTGCTTGAGGAGGATGTCTTCGAGGGCGGTGAACTTGCCGGAGGCGCTGCGCTCGATCTCCTTTTGGCGGCGGTAAGCCCGTAACGCGGCCATGCCGTCGGGGGTGCGGGTCGCGGTGAAGAGGAACTTCTGCCAGCCGTTCGGGCCGCCCAAATCGACCCCGCACGTCGAGAGGAAGCGCTTGTATTCGTCGCGGGCCTTGGTGTACTCCTCCAGCTCGTCCTTCGACAGGTCGATGTAGACGCGCTTGGTGCGGTACTGCGCCAGGTACTCGCCGGAGAGTTCGCCGATCTCGCGGCGGTAGACGATCGGGCCGATCAGGTCGGGCAATAAGTCTTCGCCGCCGTCGGCGCGCTCGGGGGTCGCGGTCAGCCCCAGGCGGAACGGGGCGAGGCTGCCGGTCGCCGTCATCAGGTAAGTGGCCCCCGGCAGGTGGTGCACCTCGTCGAAGATCAGCAGGCCGAACTTGTTGCCCCAGCGTTCGAGGTGGATGTACGCCGAGTCGTAGGTGGTCACGGTAATCGGCCGGAAGTCGTAGTCGCCGCCGCCGACGGCCCCGACTTCGACCTGGAAGAACGATGTGAGCTGGTCCTGCCACTGCCGCAGCAGGTCGAGCGTCGGCGTGACGATGAGCGTCGGCCGGCCGAGTTTCGCCATGCACATCACGGCGACGTAGGTCTTGCCGGTGCCGGTCGGCAGTACCACCGTACCGCGGCGGCCGGTCTTCCACCAGATGTCGAGGGCCTCGGCCTGGTGCGGGTGCGGCTGGCGGTCGGTGTGCAGCGTCCACCCGGTGGGGGCGTTCGGCCAGCCGCGGGCGTTGTCGGTGTACGGCAGCTTCTCGCGGACTAAGTGCTCGACGATCGCCCGGTAGTCGCGGCCCTGGGCGCGGTAGCACAGCGTCCGCTCGTCGTAGCGCACGCCGGGCAGCGTCGTCGGGTCGAGGGACTTCGGCACGTCGCCGAGGAGCACGGTGCCGCGGTCGTAACTTAGCGTCAAGGGCGTGTCGTCCATGCCGACGATTATCGCGCCGCCGGCCGCACTTGACCACACTTGAGGCGGGGCGGTTGCGTCCGGGGCCGTGGGCGCGTAGGCTAGTCCCGCGATCGCCCCTCCTCTCGGGACTCTCCATCGTGATGGCCGAAAAACTCCGCTGGGGTGTCTTGAGCACCGCCAAGATCAACGACCGGCTGTTGCCTGCGTTCGCCAAGTCGGGCACGTCGGAGGTAGTCGCCGTGGCCAGCCGCGACCTGGCCAAGGCGACGGAGTACGCCGCGAGGAAGGGCATCCCGCACGCGTTCGGCAGCTACGAGGCGATGCTGGCCGACCCCAAGATCGACGCCGTCTACATCTCGCTGCCGAACGCGCTGCATGACGAGTGGACCCGCAAGGCGGCCGACGCCGGCAAGCACGTCCTGTGCGAGAAGCCGCTGACGGTGACGGCCACCGAAGCCGAGGCGCTGGTCGCCCACTGCCGCAGTCGGGGCGTGCGGCTGATGGACGGCTTCATGTGGCCGCACCACCCGCGCACCGCCAAGATTCGCGCGACCATCGACGCCGGGGCCATCGGGCAAGTCGAGAAGGTCGTCGCGGCGTTCACGTTCAACCTCGACGGCCTGCCGACGGACAACATCCGCATGCAGCCGGTCGCCGGCGGCGGCGGGCTGCTCGACGTGGGCTGCTACACCACCTACGCGATCCGCTGGTGGATGGGGGCCGAGCCGTTGAGGGTCTATGCTTCGGCCCACTTCGTCAACGGCGTCGATGTCGGCATGAGCGGCGTGATGGTCTTCCCCTACGGCCGCACGGCCACGTTCGACTGCGGCTTCACGCACCCGCTGCGGACCCACGTCGAGATCGTCGGCACCACCGGGACGATTCGCGTCCCCAACCTGTGGATCCCCGACGCCCACGCCGGCTTCGAGATCCTGCGCCAGGAGGGCGACTTCGGCTTGAAGCTCGAGGTGATCGAGACGCCCGGTCACGACCAGATCGTCTGCATGATCGACGACTTCGCCGCGGCGGTGCGTGAGCAACGCGAGTGCGTCCCGAACCCCGACGAGGCGGTCAAGACGGCCCGCGTCATGGACGCCCTGGCGAAGTCGGCCCGCGACGGCGTCGAAGTCGCGGTCTAACTCCCGGAGACGTTATGCCCACCCGCCGCGCGTTCCTCCAGACCTCGGCGGCACTCGGTGCCGTCACGCTTGGGTTGCCGCACCTCCAGGCGGCCGGGGCCAACGACAAGCTCGCTGTCGGCGTCATCGGCTGCGGCAACCGCGGCCGGGCGGTCGTCCGCGAGTTACTGAAGCTCGGCCAAAACGTCGTCGCGTTGTGCGACGTGGCCGAGTTCCGCCTGGACGCCATGCAGCAGCAACTCGTCGCGGCCGACCGCGACGAGGCCGCCACCTTCGGCGACTACCGCAAGCTGCTCGACCTCAAGGGACTCGACGCGGTCGTCATCGCGTCGCCGGACCACCACCACAAGGACCACCTGGTCGCGGCGATGGCGGCCGACAAGCACGCCTACGTCGAGAAGCCGCTGACGAAGTCGATCGACGAGGGGGTCGAGATGATCGACGCGGTGCGCAAGGCCAAGAAAATCGTGCAGGTCGGCAACCAGCGGCACAGCGGCCCCCACTGGGAGGAGGCGGCCAAAGCGGTCCGCGCCCGCCCCTTCGGCAAGCTGGTGTGGGCGAAGGTTTGGGACTGCCGCAACTGGACGCAGAAGGACCCCTTCGCGGTGCCGAAGGACTTCAAGTTCGACCCCAAGACGCTCGACTGGGACGCCTTTCTGGGCAGCGCGCCGAAGCGGCCGTTCGACGCGCACCGCTACTGGTCGTGGCGCTGGTACTGGGACTACGCCGGCGGCCTGATGACCGACATCGGCGCGCACCAACTCGACATCGTCGCCTGGCTCGGCGGGGTCGAGGTGCCCAAGAGCGCCGTCGCCAACGGGGGCCGCTACCACTTCGAGAAGTGGGAGACGCCCGACGTGGTCCACGGGGCGTTCGATTACGGCAAGTTCGCCGCCAACTTCGCCGTCCAGTTCGTCAACGGCGCGGACGGCGTCGGGGCCGCGTTCTACGGCACCAAGCAGACGCTGATCTGCGACGCCGAGCGCGACATTCGCCTCTACGACACCGCCGACAAAATCACGCCGGCGATGACACCCGTGATGACCTGGAAGGTCGAGCCGGAGACGGCGCTGCACGTCAAGAACTGGGTCGAGTGCGTCAAGTCCGGCGACGAGCCGAACTCGCCGGTCGAACTCGGCCACCGCGTGATTCTGGCCGCGCACCTGGCCAACCTGTCGTACCGCACCGGCAAGAAGATCTTCTGGGACGCCGACCGCAACGAGATCATCGGCAACTGAGTCGGCCGCGCCGTCGTAAACTGTCACTCCCTGCCCGCCCCACTTCGACCGGAAGCACCCGTCATGACCCGTTGGCTCTGCCTGATCGCCGTCACACTGGCCGCCTTGCCCGCCCGCGCCGCCGACTGGCCGGAGTTCCGCGGCCCCGGCGGGCTGGGGGTTTACACCGGCAAGCCGCTCGTCACCGAGTGGGGCACCGACAAGAACGTCGCCTGGAAGACGCCGCTGCCGGGGGCCGCCTGGTCGTCGCCGGTCGCCGCCGCCGGCAAGCTGTTCCTGACCACGGCGGTGCCGATCCCGAAGGCCAACGGCGCGGACTACAGTCTCCGGGCGCTGTGCGTCGATCAGGCCAAGGGGACGATCCTTTGGGACATCGAACTGTTCGTCGAGAAGACGGCGACGGTGCCGCAGCCGCACAAGAAGAACAGCCACGCCAGCCCGACGCCGATCTCCGACGGCAAGCGCGTCTGGTTTCACTTCGGCCACATGGGAACGGCGTGCCTCGAACTCGACGGCAAGGTCGTCTGGCGGACGCAGGAACTCAGCTACCACCCGGTGCACGGCAACGGCAACTCGCCGATCCTCGTGGACGACACCCTCGTGTTCGCCTGCGACGGCAAGGACGTCACGTTCCTCGCGGCGCTCGACATCAACACCGGCGACGTGCGCTGGCAGACCGACCGCAACACTAACGCCACGATGAAGTTCTCCTTCGCCACCTGCCTGCTGATCGAGCACGCCGGCAAGCGGGTGATCGTCAGCCCGGCGTCGAACTTCTGCTACGGCTACGACCCCAAGGACGGCAAGGAACTCTGGCGCGTGAAGTACCCCAAGTCCGGCTGGTCGCTGATCGCCCCGCCGATCTACGCCCACGGCCTCGTCTTCTTTTCGACCGGCTACGCCAGTCAGCAGTTGCTCGCCTTCAAGCCCGAGGGCACCGGCGACATCACGGCCAATGTCGTCTGGGCCTCGAAGCGCGACGCGCCGAACACGCCGACGCCGCAGGTGATCGGCGACGAGCTTTACATGCTCTCCGACTCGGGCATCTTGACCTGCCTAGACGCGATGACGGGCAAGGTCCACTACGCCGAGCGGCTGGCCGGCAAGGCGTACTCCGCGTCGCCGATCGTCGCCGACGGCAAGATGTACTTCACCAGCGAGGACGGCGTCGGCCAAGTCGTCGCCGTCGGCAAGGAGTTCAAGGCGCTGACCCGCAGCGAGTTGAAAGAGAAAACTTTCGCCACCTTCGTGCCAGTGGACGGGGCCCTCTTCGTCCGCACGGAAAGTCAGCTTTACCGCTTCGACCCGAAGTGACGGCAAACTCGACGCGGGACACCGTGCTTGCCCACAGCGCACGAGTGGCCGGTAATTTTTACCGGCGCGGCCAAACTGAAGCGAAACCGGCGGCGTGACCCCGAATCGCGCCCGAAGATACCGTCATGACTGCCCCGGTCGCTCAGACCGGTCCACGTCGTGAGGTCCGCCATGCCCCGCCAGTTTGCCGCCCTGATCCTGATCGCGTTTTCCCCCGCCATCGTTGGGGCCGCCGGGCCGTCGCCGTTAGTCGCGCCGAACTCGGACGTGATGCTCGCGCTCAAGGTCACCGCGGCACTGCAGGCCGACCCGACGCTCAAAGACTTCGCGCTCACGGTGGATGTCGTCAGCGGGGTCGCCATGGTCGCCGGCGAGGTGCCGGGTGACGACGCCATCGAGGCGGTTCGCGTCGCCGCCGGCAGAGTCTCCGGCCTGGCCGGCGTCGTAGCGGCGTGCCGGGTGCCCGTCGGCGACGACCCGTTCCTCGACCGCGTGCGGGCCAAGCTCGGCGGCGAGCCGACGGCGAATGTTGCGCTGCCCGTCCCGGTGCCCGACCTGCGGTCCGCGACTCACGTCGCCGCGTACCGCCCGACGGCCCCGACTGACGACATCGAATCGGCCGCCAAGGCCCTCCGCGCCGCGGACAAACGCTTCGCCCGGCTCACGCTAAGCTTCGACGCCGGGGTCGTGGTCGTGGCCGGCCGGGCGGCGACTCACGCCGACGCGACGGCGTTGCTCTTGCGCCTGCGGAAGTTGCCGGGCGTGACCCGCGTGCGGCGCGGTTCCATCGACGCCGCGGGGTGATACGATGACGCTTTCGCACCGCCCCTCGGCCGCAGAAAGCCCGACACCATGAGCCGACGCTACGTCGAACAACTCCGCGACGGCGACACCCTCGACGACGTTTACCTCGCAGTGGATAAGCAACTCCGCACCAACCGCAAGGGCGACCTTTTCCTCCAAGTCGATTTGCGCGACCGCACGGGTGGGATGTCGGCGCGGCTCTGGAACGCCGGCGACGCGCAGTTCCGCTCGTTCGAGAACGGCGACTTCCTGCACGCCGAGGGCAAGGTGCAGAACTTCCAGGGCACGCTGCAAATCATCCTCGAACACTTCGAGAAGGTCGAGCCGCAGAAGATCGAGGTCGGCGACTTCCTGCCGAAGACTGACCAAGACGTCGGCAAACTCACCGAACGCCTCCGCGGCTACCTTCTCGGCCTGACGAACCCGAACCTCCGGGCGCTCGGCGAACTCTTCCTGATGGATGGCGACTTCCTCAAGAAGTTCCAAACTTGCCCGGCCGGCGTAAAACTGCACCACGCCTACGTCGGCGGGCTGCTCGAGCACACCGTCACGATGATGGACATCGCCGAGCGCCTGTTGCCGTTCTACCCCGGCACCGACCGCGAGTTGACGCTGACGGGGGTGTTCCTGCACGACATCGGCAAGACGCGCGAGCTGAGCTACGCCCGCGCGTTCGGCTACACCGACGAGGGCCAACTGCTCGGCCACATCACCATCGGCGTCGAGATGCTCACTGACAAGGTGGCGAAGGTGCCGGAGTTGACGGGCGAGCCGTTCCCGCGTGACCTGCTCGTGAAGCTCAAGCACCTCGTCTTGAGCCACCACGGCACGCTAGAATACGGCAGCCCCAAGGTGCCAATGACGGCCGAGGCGATGCTGCTACACGCGATCGACGTGATGGACACGCGGATGCACATGGTCGCGCGGGACTACAAGGAAGACCGCAACAACGCGACCGCCTGGACGCCCTACAACGGCAACCTGCAACGCCGCTTCTACAAGGGCGGTGCCCACGGCGACCTGTTCACGACCCACTCCGACAGCTTCGATTGACGCCCCTTGCTGACAGGCCCCACGATGCCCGATTTGACCTCGAAGATTCTCGATGCGGTGACGCGGCCGAGCTACATCCCGGTCAAGCCGAAGGTGCTAGCGAAGCGACTCAACGTCACCGACGACGCCAGCTACGCCGCATTCCGCCAGACGATCCGGGCACTGGTGCGCGACGGCCGGCTCGAAGTCGTCGCCGGCTCCGCCCTTCGCGCCGCCGACCTTTACGGCAGCGTCGTCGGTGCGTTTCGCCGGACCAATTCCGGGCACTGCTTCGTCCGGCCGACCACGCCGACCGCCGACACCGGCCCGGAAATCCGCATCCGCGAGGGCAAGACCCTCGACGCCAGTTCCGGCGACGAAGTCCTCGTCAAGCTCTCGCGCAAGGAGACCCGCGGCGGCTTCTCGGCCGGCGAGGTCGTCCGGGTGATGCAGCGCGCGACCCGGACGTTCGTCGGCACCTACTTCGAGCGCGACGGCGAGGCGTTCGTCAAGATCGACGGCACGCAGTTCGCCCACTCGATCGGCGTCGGCGACCCCGGCGCCAAGGGGGCGAAGGCCCAGGACAAGGTCGTCATCGAGATGCTGCGCTTCCCCGCCGGCGAGGAGACGCGCGGCGAGGGCGTCATCAGCGAAGTCCTGGGGCCGCTGTCGCAGCCCGGCGTCGATACGCTCTCGATCGTCCGCGCCTTCGGCCTGCCCGAGGCATTCCCCGAGGCGGTCTTGGCCGAGGCGCGGGCGCAGGCGGACGCCTTCCGCGACGACGACCTAGACGGCCGCACCGACTTCACCGGCGACTGCGTCATCACCATCGACCCCGTGGACGCCCGCGACTTCGACGACGCCGTGAGCGTGACCATCGACCCGGTGACGCAGCACACCATCCTGACCGTCCACATCGCCGACGTGGCCCACTTCGCCCGCCTCGGCAGTGCCCTCGACGGCGAGGCCCGCAAGCGGGCGACGAGTGTGTACCTGCCGCAAAAAGTGATCCCGATGTTCCCCGAGGTGATCTCGAACGGCCTGGCGAGCCTGCAAGAGGGCAAGTTGCGCTACGTCAAGACGGTGCAGATCGAGTTGACGCCGACGCTGCAGAAGGCCGACGTGCGGTTCTTCAACGGGGCGATCCGCGTCCGCAAGCGCTTCGCCTACGAGCAAGTCCGCGACCTCCTCAATGGCACCGACCCCGGCACCCCGGTCAGCGACGAGGTGCGCGCTCTCGTCACGCGTATGGCGGCCCTCGCCGTGGCGATGCGCAAGAAGCGCATGAAGTGTGGGGCGCTCGAACTGAGCATGCCCGAGGCGGTGCTGGAGTACGACAGCGACGGCCGCGTCAGCGGTGCCCACTTCGCGGTCAACGACCTGAGCCACCAGATGGTCGAGGAGTTCATGCTCGCGGCCAACGAGGCGGTAGCCGAGAACTTCGCCTACCACAAGTTGCACTTCCTGCGGCGCGTCCACCCCGCGCCGAAGGAAGAGAAGCTCGAAGCCTTCGCCCAGTTCGCCAACCTGCTCGGCTACCCGATGGAGCGCGCCACCGACCGCTTCGAGTTGCAGCGCGTTCTGAACGCGACGGCGTCCCGGCCCGAGCGCGCGGCGATCCACTTCAGCCTCTTACGAAGCCTGAAGCAGGCCAGCTACTCCCCGGTCCAGGACGAGCACTACGCGCTCGCCAGCACGCACTACTGCCACTTCACCAGCCCGATCCGCCGCTACCCCGACCTGAGCGTCCACCGGCAACTCGACCGCTGGATCCGCAACGGTAACGCCCAGGCCGACCTCGCCGAGCTGAAGCAACTCGGCGACCACTGCTCGAAGATGGAGCGCCGCGCCGAGCAAGCCGAGCGCGAGCTGGTCAAGCTGAAGTTGCTGCAATACCTGAGCACGCGCATCGGCGAGAAGCTCGACGCGGTCATCACCGGCGTCGCCGACTACGGCTTCTTCGCGCAGGCCGAGCAGTTCCCCGCCGAGGGCCTCGTCCACGTGTCGAGCCTCGCGGACGACCACTACACCTACGACGAGTCGTCGCAGTCGCTCTACGGCGGCCGCACGAAGAAGCGCTACCGGCTGGGCGACCGCGTGCGGGTGGCGGTCGCGCGGATCGACCTGCCGAAGCGGATGCTCGACTTCCGCCTGACGCCCGACCAGCCCGAGCCGGCGGAGCGGCCGAAGAAGCCGAAGAAGCGCTGGGAGTGACAGGGTCACCGCAACGGCACCAGGTTCGCCACGAACTGCGCCGTGCAGCGTCCCCAAGTGTACTTCGCCGCTTCGGCCAAGCAGTCGTCTCGTCGCCCCGTGGCTAGCGCCCCCGCAACGGCCATCGACAGGTCGGCGTGCAGGCAACCCAACTCCGGCCGCGTGACGATGTCGATCGGCCCCGTGACCCGGTACGCCGCGACCGGCACGCCACTCGCCAAAGCCTCGACGACCACCAGGCCGAAGGTGTCGGTGCGCGAGGGGAAGACGAACACGTCGGCCGCCGCGTAACAAGCCCCCAACTCGTCGCCCTTGCGGTAACCGAGGAACTTCGCCGCGGGGTAGCGGCGCTCGAGGTCGGCGCGGGCGGGTCCGTCGCCGACGACGACTTTCGTCCCCGGCGTCGCCAATTTCAGGAAGTCCTCGACGCCCTTCTCCGCCGACACGCGGCCGACGTAAAGTTGCACCGGCCGCGGGTACAACTCGACGCGGTCGCGGGGGTGGAACGTCGCCGCCTCGACGCCGCGCGACCAGCGGCGGATCGGCACCGTGAAGCCGCGGGCCGTCAACTCCGCTTCGAGGCTCGGCGTGGCGACCATCATCGCCGCGGCGGCGTTGTGGAAGCGTCGCAGCGCGGCGTATCCCCACGACTCCGGCACGCGAGCCAGCTCGCGCAGGTACTCGGGGTAGCGGGTGTGGTACGCCGTCGTGAAGCCCCAGCCGCGGCGCAGGCAGTAGCGGCGGACAGTCAGGCCGAGCGGGCCTTCGGTCGAGACGTGGACGTGGTCCGGCCGGAACTCGCGCACCCGCCGCTCGACGTGCCGCGGCATCGCCAGCGCCAGGCGGATTTCGGGGTAGAACGGCACGCCGACTTGCCGGTACGCCGACGGCTCGACGACTTCGACAGTGTGGCCCAACGCCCGCAACGTCAGCACCGTGGTGTCGAGGGTGCGGACGACCCCGTTGACCTGCGGGTGCCAGGCGTCGGTGGCGATGAGGATGCGGCGGGCGGCGGTCACGCCGGCTAGTCTATAACGGCGGGAACGATGAAACCCCCGTGAGGCGACTTGCGGCCGCGAACCCTTCTGCGATAATCCCCCGCAGCGCAACGTTCTTGACACGGAGTTTCTTTATGCGTCGTCGCTTCGTCGGGCTGTTCGCGGTCGTCAGCGTCGCCGGACTGGGCGCGGCCGACTGGCCCCGCTTCCGCGGCGTCAACGGCCTCGGCGTTGCCGACGCCATCCCGCTCCCGACGACCTGGTCCGACACCGCCGGCGTCGCCTGGAAGACGGCACTGCCGGGCACCGGGAACGGGTCGCCGATCGTCGCCGGCGGCAAGGTCTACGTCCAGGCGTCGAGCGCCGACGCCTCCGAGCGCCTACTGATTTGCCTCGACGCCAAGACCGGCGCGATCAACTGGACCGCGCCGCGGCCGGGCGGCAAGGCCCACGCGCACGCCAAGAACTCCCTCGCCTCCTCGACGCCGGCCGCCGACGCCGAGCGCGTGTACGGCGTCTTCTGGGACGGCCGCGAGGTCGCCTTGGCCGCCTACGATCTGGCCGGCAAGCCGCTCTGGTCGAAGACCCTCGGCGGCTACGTCAGCCAGCACGGCGTCGGCATGTCGCCGGTCGCGCACGCCGGCAAGGTCTACGTCAACTACGACCAGGACGGCGCGGCCGAGTTCGACTGCTTCGACGGCAAGACCGGCGAGCGCCTCTGGTCCGCCCCGCGCAAGCCGTACCGCGCCTGCTACTCCAGTGCCCTGATCCGCGAAGTCGGCGGCGCGGTCGAAGTCATCAACGCCAGTTCCGCCGGCGTGACCGCCTACGACCCCGACACCGGCAGCGTCCGCTGGAACTGGGTCTGGAAGTTCGACGGCATGGCGCTGCGCACCGTCGGCTCGCCGGTGCTGGCCGGCGACACCCTCGTCGCGGTGTCGGGCGACGGCGGCGGCTCGCGCAGCATGGTCGCGCTGAAGCTCGGCGAGCAGCCGACGCTGCTGTGGGAGAAGCGCAAGGAGACGCCCTACGTCCCCGGCCCGCTGGTCAAGGGCGGACACGTCTACTGGGTGACCGACGGCGGCCTGGCGACCTGCGCCGAACTGGCGACGGGTAAAATCCTCTGGAGCGAGCGGGCCTTCTCGAAGGCCGTCTCCGCGTCGCCGCTGCTGGCCGGCGACAACGTCGTCGCAGTCGCCGAGGACGGCAAGGCGGTCGTCTTCAAGGCGACGCCGAAGGGCTTCGAGAAGGTCGCCGAGAACGCCCTGGGCGAAGCGGTATTCGCCTCTCCCGCTGCGGCCGACGGCCGGCTCTACCTGCGCGGCAGCAAGCACCTCTTCGCGCTGGGGGCGAAGTAGGCCCCGCGGGCGGCGGCTAGAAGTCGATGGCGAGCCTCGAGGCGAAGCCCTGGATCGGCCCGTTGCCGACCGGCCCGCCCGTCTGCCGGTCGGCCAGGAAGTAGTTCAACTGCACCTTCATGTTCGGGTTGAGGAACCAGTTCAGCCCGAGCGTCAGGTCGTTGACGACACCCCCGCCGGCCCCGGCGAGGTTGAGGTAGCTGTAGCGCGCCGCCAGTTGCCACGCCCCGTAGCCGGTGAAGCCGCGGCGGGTCCAGTCGAGCCGCTCCTTCGGGACGACGCGGCCGAAGGTGCCGGCCTCGCGGTTGTACTCGCGGTGCTCCCCGGTCAGGAAGTACGCCGCCTCGGCGTAGGCCGACTGGAGGAACACGGTGCCGCGGGGCTTCGGGTTGGCGACCGTGCCGGTGTCGGCGTCGTGGACCCAGCTCGCGTAGTATTCGGCCTGCAGGGTGAACGGACCGGCCACCATCGCGAACTCGGGGATGAGCAGTTCCTGCCGCGTGCCGTTGAACGTGCCGGTGTCGGCGACGAGCGGCGAGAGCGAGCTGGGGCTGTTGCGGGCGTCGAGCCTGGCCCGGAAGCGGGCCGCCCCGTCGTCGAGGTCGCGGCTGGCCCCGCCGACGCCGACGTGGACGAGGAAGCGCCCCCCGTCCTCGTAGACCGGCAGGTACGTCAGCCGGCCGTTCACCTCGACCTCGTTGGTGCCGACGTTCCAGCCGAACGGGTTGCGGGTCGTCTTGAACAGGCCGAGGCCCCACGTCCCGCGCTTCTCCGCGTAGGTGTCAAAGACGGAGATTCCCGGCTCGAACCCGTTGTTGAACCCCTCGGCGAAGGCGTCGAAGCCCAGCGACCGCTCGAGGAAGGTCAAGAACCGGCTGCTCGTGAGGTGCTCGAACGAGTACAGCGGCTTCTGGTTGCCGACCCGGACGTTGCCAACGACCGGCAGATCCCGGAAGGTGACCCACACGTCGGTCGGGTAGGTCGCGTTGCCGGTCCGCGTGCTGTTGGGCGTGAGCAGCAGGCCGTTGGCGAAATCGACCTGCGTGTAGAACTCGATGTTCTTGTAGATGGTGCCGCCGATGTCGAAGCGTAGGCGGCGGAACGACACGCCGTCGTCGAGGGCGTTGGTGCCCGGAATGTTGTCATGGATGTCGCGCGACGCGAGGTAGCCGACGGTGTCGAACTGGAAGCGGCCGCCGACGAACAGCGAGAAGTCCTTGTCGGCCGACTCGAAGCGCAGGCCGCTCTTCCAGTAGTCCGTGAGCGGCACCTTCTCGGGCGTCGGGACCCCGCCGGTCGGCCCCGGCGATACGACCGGATCGGCCGGGACTTTGCCGACCGGCGCGACGGGGGCGTCGATCGGCGGCGGTAGCGGCGGCGTGTCTTGAGCCAACGCCGGTGCGAGACTCGCGCCGATCATGAGCGCCGCCATGAGAGCGGTGCGAACTGCGCCGTTGCGGACCTGAGCCGTAGACATGCCAATCCCGCCGGGACGAATGGTGATGATTCCTGGCCAATAGTGTTGGTCGCCCGGAATGACCAGAGCAGTCCCTGAACGGCCCAGTCGGTTTGCGGAAACTTCCCGCCCGGTTCGGGTTGCGACCGTCGGCCGGAGCCGTTAGCCTGCCGCGATGGAACACCCGCCCCCCCGACTCCCGGACGCCGCCACGCCTCATGGGCGCGTCGTCTGGGCGATCTGGGCCGCCGCGTGCGGGATGTTCCTACTGCACGTCGTCTGGTACGCCAGCCACCTGCCCAGCGAAGACGACCTCGTGCTGGTGCCCTACGTCACGGGGGCGAAGCCGGTCACCGCGGCGTGGCTCTGGGACGACTTCTACCAACACCGCCTGCCGCTGCCGAAACTCCTGCTCGTCGGACTCACCGCCCCGACGCAATCCTTCCTGCCGGCGAAGCTGTTCAACTGGCTGCTGCTCTCAGCCGCGTCCGCCGGCGTGCTGCTGTTGACGCGCCGGCTGCGCGGCTCCTCGGACTACTGCGACGCGGCGGTGCCACTCGCGTTCCTGAGCCTGTCGCAGGCCGAACTCTGGTGGACGGCCCACGCGCTGAATTTGGCCCTCGGGGCGGCGCTGATCGTCGGCGTGCTGCTGGCCGTCGCCCGGTCGCCGCGCGTCGAGACGCCGCGGGCGTTCGCCGCGCTCGCCGGCCTGGTCCTGGCACTGCCGCTGTGCGGAATGGTCGGCGTCGCCTTCGTCCCGGCGCTGCTGCCGTGGCTGCTCGCCTCGGCCGTCGCGCACCGGCGCGACGGCACGCGCAGAGGGCGACGCTTCGCCGGGGCCTTCGTCGGCCTCGCAGCGGCGACGGTCGCGCTGTGCGTGGTCTACGCCGTCGGCCTGCACTTCCCCGCGCAAAAGGCGGAGCCGCTGGCCGAGCGCGTGCCACGGCTCGCCGGGCAGTTCGCGCGGCTCTTCGGCATGAGTACCGGCCTCACGACCGCGGAGCGCTGGCGGCTCCCGGCCGTCCTGGCGGCCGGCCCGACGCTAGCGGCTTTGGGGCTGGGCCTGTTCCACGCGACTCGGCGTGCCGACCGCCTGCGGGCGCTGGGGCTGCTCGCCTGGTTCTGCGGCTGGGCCGTGCTGATCTTTGGCGTCGCCTGGGGCCGCGCCGGCTGGTGGGAACTCTTCCTGTCGCGCTACGTCACCCTGGCCGTGCCGGTGAACGCCTGGGTCGTCGTTGTTGTTGCGCTGTATGGCCGCGGCGCGTGGCGGCTCGTGCCACTCATGCTGGCCGCGGTGCAGGTGTTTTGCCTGCCACGCAACCTCGAAGTCGGCTACCAGTGCGGCGTCACGCACCAGTCGATGATGAAGACGTTCTACTATGACCTGAAGGGCGGCGTGCCTGCTGCCGTGCTAGCCGAGCAGTACGCCGACAGCTTGCTCTTCGGCCGCCGCGACGAGCTGCTCGCGCGGCTCCACGAGCTACGCGACGCCGGCTGGCGGCCTTACGACGAACTCCCGCCCGATGAGCCGTTCGCGGAGGAGTCAGTCCCACTCGCGGCCGGCGACGAGGTGCGCTTCACGGCACCGACGCGGGTGGCCGCCGTCCGCCTGACTTACACGACACTCGCCGAGGGCACGCCGGGCCACATGGCGGTCACGGCCGACGGCACCCCGACGCCGCGCGCCGCCGCGCTGTCCGGCCGAGTGGGCGAACACACCGCGCTCGTCTGGTGCGACGCCGAGTGCCGCGTCGTCGCCTGGAGTTTCGCCGACGGCGGCCGCAACCACCGCGTGACGGCGGCCACCCTGCTCCGCCGCGCCGGGCCGAAGTCGGATTGACCTGCCGCGACCCGATGGCGGTCACGGCCGACGGCACCCCGACGCCGCGCGCCGCCGCGCTGTCCGGCCGAGTGGGCGAGCACACCGCGCTCGTCTGGTGCGACACTGAGTGCCGGGCCGTCGCCTGGAGTTTCGCCGACGGGGGCCGCAACCACCGGGTGACGGCGGCGACGGTGCTCCGCCGCGGCGGGCCGAAGTCGGATTGACCCGCCGCGACCCGTCGGGCTAAACTCGCGGCCCCGGCACGACGCCGGGCGAACCACCAGGACGGTGCCGCGCGATGCTACTGGCCACCTCGACCCCCTCGACCGCCGAGCAACTCGCGGCGGCGCTGCAAGTCCAGGAGACGCTGCGCTGGGCCGGCGAGGCGTCGTACTTCCGCACGCTGCACGAGTGGCTGCCCGCGCCGTTCTTCCACACCGAGAGTTTCCTTCTCTTCTTCGCGGTCGTCGCGGCGATCTACTGGGCCATGCCGCGGCGCTGGAACGCCGGCCGCGTCTGGCTGCTCGTCGTGGCGAGTTTCCACTTCTACGCCGCCTGGAACGCCAGCCTGGCGTTCCTCGTCACCGCCACGGCGACGCTCGACTACCTCCTCGCCCGCGGCGTCGCGGCGGCCCCGAACCGCCGCGTGCGGCAGGCCCTCACGGCGACGAGTGTCGCGTCGAACCTGGGGCTGCTGGCGTACTTCAAGTACCGCGGCTTCTTCCTCGGCGAGTTGCACGACCTGCTCACGGCCCTCGGCGGCGACGCAAGTTTCAGCAAGCTCTCGCCGCTGGACATCCTCGTGCCGTTCGGCATCTCGTTCTACACCTTCGAGGCGATTAGCTACGCCGTCGATGTCTACCGCGGCAAGGTGACGGCGGAGCGGAGCCTGCCGCACTTCCTGCTGTTCGTCCTGTTCTTCCCGCACCTGGTGGCCGGGCCGATCGTCCGCGCCGGCGACTTCCTGCGCCAGACCCACCGCGTCAAGCGCTGGAACTGGGTCCGCGTGCAAGTCGGCGTGCAGTTCTTCCTCGTCGGCGTCTTCAAGAAGCTGGCCATCGCCGACCGCATGGCCACCTACTGTGACCCGATCCTCTCGGACCCCGAGGCGGCGAGTTCCGGCGCGATCTGGCTGGCGGTGCTGGCGTACTCGCTGCGCATCTACGCCGACTTCTCCGGCTACTCGGACATGGCCGTCGGCCTGGCGCACCTGCTCGGCTTCCGGCTCGCGCCCAACTTCAACCTGCCGTACCTGGCCGCGAACGTCGGCGAGTTTTGGCGGCGCTGGCACGTCAGCCTCTCGACCTGGCTACGCGACTACGTCTTCATCCCCCTGGGCGGTAGCCGCGGCTCGTCGCTCGCCACCGACCGCAACCTGATGGTGACGATGCTGCTCGGCGGCCTGTGGCACGGCGCGACCTGGAGCTACGTCGTCTGGGGCGGCGTCCACGGCGTCTTGCTCGTGGGCCACCGCCGCTTCCGCGCCTTCGCCTCCGCCCGGCCGACCCTCGGCGTACTGCTCGACACCAAGGTCGGCACGGCTTTACGCGTCGCGCTGACGTTCACCGCCGTGAGCCTGGCGTGGGTCTTCTTCCGGCCGGACTTGCACGAGTCGCTCGTAATCTTCGAGCGGATGTTCCGCTTAAACTTGCCGGGCAGCCCGCTGCCGCTGAACGCCCGCGGCCTCTACTACACGGCATTGACCGTGGTGATTTGTCACGTCCTCGTGGCGTCGGGGCTGTGGGCGCGCATCTGGTCGCGGCTCCCGGCGGCGGCTGTCGGCGGCGGCTACGCGCTCCTGCTGATCGTCGCGCTGCTCTTCGCCCCGGAACAGGGGCAGGGCTTCATCTACTTCACCTTCTGAGGCCGCATGACCGCACCGCCGCCGACCCCGCGTGCCCGTCGTTGCGCCCGCCGCGCGGTCGTCGGCGGCGTCGCGGTGTTCGCGGCGTTGCAAGTCGGCTTCGGGCTGC
>JAYTUC010000077.1:0-9238 GCA_043744775.1 Fimbriiglobus sp.
GTCAAGGGGCCGGCCGACACGCCGGAGAAGATGCGCCGCAAGGGGTCGTTCCTGCGGCGGCACTTCGCCAACCCGCAAGGCCCACTCGTCGATGAGCACGGCGAGCCGACGCGGCTGGCGCTCTCGGCGCAAGCCTGGGGCGAGCCTGTGCCGAAGACGCCCGCCGCCGCGAAGCGCCTCGCCGCCAAGGGCACCAAGCTGCTCGAAGAGTACGCCGCGACCAAGGCCGCCAAGCCGGCGTGACGCCCCGGCGGTCAGCCCCGGCCGCGCAACGACTCTTGCCAGTCGAGCGACAGCCCCGGCACGGCCGCGAGTGCCGACGGCTCCGCCGAGTCGGACTTGCCGAAGTGCATGACGCGGTGCGCCCGTTGAATGGTCCACGCCGGGTTCGGCCGGGCGAGCAGCGTGAAGGCGTCCCCGGCCGCGAGCGCGCCGACTTCGGTGACGCGCAAGTACCAGCCGCAGCGGCCGCTCTTGACGACGCGGGCCGGCAAGTCTTTGATGCGCCAGCGTCGGGCGAGTTTCCAGCACGGCTGCCGCGGCTGCGAGACTTCCAGCGTCACGCCGCCGCAACGCCACACGTCGCCGACGCACACGCCGTCCTCGGTCAGCCCGGCGACGGTAAGGTTCTCGCCGAAGGCCCCGCCCGGCAACTCCGCCAGCCCGAGTTCGGTCACCCACCCGTCGTAGTAGTCCGCGGAGTACGCCAGCACGGCCTTGTCAACGCCACCATGGTTGACGAGGTCCGACTGCCCGTCGCCGACGAGTCCCGCCGGCGTGACCTCGACCGGCCCGGCGACCGGCCCCTTGAAGAACGCCGTCGCCCACGGCCGGTCGAGCGGGTCTGCCGACCCCAGTACCCCGTGGAAGCGCGGCAACCCGACCTGCACCGACTGGACGAGCGGGGGCGTCATGGGGGAGTCTCCGCGGGGGGGCCGTCAGTTTACGCCGCGCGGAGGACTTGGCTCCGCCGCAGGCGACTCTTGGCGAGCCGCTTGCGTGAGCGGGCGGGTTCTAGGCGCTCACGGGTCGGTACGTTCCCCCGACCGGGTAGATTCCGACACAGGAAGGTCGAGAACCCGCCCGCTCACGCAGGCGGCTCGCCTAACCGTGCCGCGAAGCGCGTCGCCCGGCCGGCGACCCGGAACGCAGTTGTGCCAACGCCCCCGCGACCAGCCCCGCCGTTCCGCACGCGATCAGGCCGTTCACGGCGAGGGGTCGCCACTCGAAAAACTGCTCGACGCCGATGCCCCATACTGCGAACGTGAGGGGGAACCCGGTCTCCCGGTACGGGAAGAGGCCCATCGGTCGCACGACGCCGGCCAGATTCGCGAGGGCGAAAAAGAGGAGCAGGGCCGCGAACCACACGGCGAACACGCGAGCTGTTGTAGCCGTCCAGTTCATAATGCCTCCGCAAGGCGGGTCACGTCACGAACTGGCCGTGAACATCATAGCCCGATTGTCCGCGGCCGCTTTGGTGAAGAACTCCCGCAGCGGCGCGAAGTTTTCCCAAGTGTACCGGAAGTCGTCGTCCGATTTGGTGCCGTCGTACGCCTCGAAATCGAAGGTGTCGTATCGCCGACGCAGCTCGGCCTCGTCGATCCCCGAGATCGCGACGACGACTTGTTTCACCTCGTCAGCCTCGGCAACACAGACTGCGTAGTCCTCGTCTTCGCAAATGTTGTCGTGGGCTAAAACACACAAGTGCAGCGGGCTCCGGCCGTACTCCAGTTTGCCGTCGGTCAGGCAACGGTGGATCGCGTCCCAAACCTTGTCCGTCTCATACAGCCACTCCCTGTCCCACCGCTCCTCGATTGCCTCGACGAACGGCATCACGTCCTCGTCGTCCGACCCCGGCGTGTCCATGAGCCGCGAGCGCTCCTCGGCAGTCAACGCGAAGTGGACGCCACGACATCCCACAGAAAGCTCCCATTGTGGTTGGCGAGACTCGGCGCGGAGCCGCAGTGTTTCCCACATCGTCGCCGCACACCCAGCATGACGCAAGCGCAAACCCCTTCCGGTTGACCGCGTCGCGGAACGGGTTCTATAATGACGACGACTCGGGCCGCTCACGGACGCGCGGCCCGACCCAGCTCTCTCCCGGTGGGGCGATCGGAATGCCCGGCTCCCGCGACACCCCGACCGACGACGACGGCGCGTCCCTCGTGCCCCTCCGCGCCGCCCCCGGCAGCAACCCCGGACGGCCCCGACACTTACCCACGTCCGACGACGCTCCTACCCTCATCACGCCGGCCCGCGCCACCCCGCCGTCCGATCCGTCCCTCGGCTTGAGCCTCGGCAGCCACCTCGGGCCGTTCGAGATTCTGGAAGCCGTCGGCGTCGGCGGCATGGCGGCCGTATTGAAGGCCCGCGACCGCGAGATGGGCCGCGTCGTGGCGCTGAAAATCCTGCCGCCGCACATGGCCCGCGACGGTGACAGCGTCACCCGCTTCAAGCAAGAAGCCCGCGCCGCGGCGCGCCTCGACCACGACAACGTGGCGCGGGCCTTCGCCAGCGGCGAGGACCAGGGGCTGCACTACATCGCCTTCGAGTTCGTCGAGGGCGACAACCTGCGCACCCTCATCGAGCGGCGCGGCACCATCCCCGTGCCCGAGTGCGTGCGGCTCATGGTGCAGGTCGTCGCGGGGCTGGCCCACGCGGCGGAGCGCGGGGTCGTCCACCGCGACATCAAGCCGAGCAACCTCGTCATCACGCCCGAGGGCAAGGCCAAGATCGTCGATATGGGCCTGGCGCGGAACCTGTTCCTGGGCGTCAACGGCGGGGTCACGCAGTCGGGCGTCACGCTGGGGACGTTCGACTACATCTCGCCGGAGCAGGCGCTCGACCCGCGGCGGGCCGACGTGCGCAGCGACATCTACAGCCTGGGGTGCGCGTTCTACCACGCCAGCACGGGGCGGCCGCCGGTGCCGGAGGGCACGGCCGCGCGCAAACTGCACTTCCACCAGCACGAGCCGGTCACCGACCCGCGCGTCTACAACCCGGCGATCCCCGACGGCTTCGCGTTCATCCTGGCGCGCATGATGGCCAAGGACGCGGCTAAACGGTTCCAGACGGCCGGCGAACTGATCGCGACGCTCACGCAGTTCGGGCGCAGTCTGGACATCCCCGCCGACGCCCTGGCCGTCGATGCCGCGTCGGTGTCGTCGCTCATGGTCACGCAGTTGCCGCAGGCCCCGCGGCTGTCGCGGCCGGTGCTCGTGGGCGTCGTGGCGGCGCTGGCCGGGGTCGCGCTGGTCCTGTCGATGGCCGGCTCGTCGCCCGCCCCCAGCCCGACGCCGCGGCCGTTCGACCCCGATCCGACCCCGCCGTCGGTCGCGGTCGTGCCATTGGTGTCGCCGCCCGTCGCGCCGCTGGCCGAGCCGACGACGGTCAACGCGGTGAACTTGACGCAACTCGTCGCCGCCCTGGGCAACCCGCTGACGACCGAAATCCGCCTCGAACCTGGGGTCCGCTACGACTTCACCGGCCTGCCGGCCGGGGTCAGCGCGGCCGGCAAGCGGCTCCTGATCGAGCCGCGCGCCGGGTCGGGCGGCAACCCGGTGCTGCGCGTCGCCGCGGTGCCGCTCGACCCGGCCAACCCCGCCGCGCCCCGGCCGATGTCGTTGACGTTCGCGCGGCCGGACCAACTCACGATCCGCGGCGTCACCGTCGAGGTCGCCGACGGCCCGCCCGCGACGGACGCCGTTGACCCGGAGCGGCCCGGCGGGCTGGCGGTGATCGACGCCGGCCGCTTCGACCTCAGCGAGTGCCGCTTCGAGCCGGCCGGGCGCGACCTGTCCGCGACCGATGTCGTCGGGCTAACGGTCGCGGCGACGGCGGGGGCGGGGCCGACGGTTCTGGGCGTGCGGCACTGCTACTTCGGCCTGCGGCGGGCGGCGGCGGTCGCCCTGTGGGGCCGCGTCAAGGCCGACGTGAGCGAGTGCGCCTTCGCGCCGCACCCGGCCGGGTTTGCCCTGCACTCGTACCCCGACACCGCCGGCGAACTGGCCCTGCGCTCGTGTACGTTCCTGCTCGAAAAGGGCAGCGTGGCGGAGGTCGAGCCGGGCGGGCGCTGGCAGGTCAGCGCCGGCTACTGCCTCTTCGCCGCGCCCCCGCCCGACCCCGCCACGCCGCCGATGATGATGCCGACCGACCCCCCCGAGCGCCGGCCGGCGGTCGTGCGCGTCCTGGCCGACCGGCCCGACGGCGTGACGTTCCGCGGCCGTCCGGGCGAGCGCAACGGCTACTTCCACGTCGATCCGCTGGCCGTCGCCAACCGCGGCTTCACGCTGGAGGAGTCGCGGCTGGCCTGGACGCCGAACTCGGCGACCGACGCCGCGGCCGCCGAGCTGCGCGCGTCGCCGTGGGCCGCCGACCCCACGCCGCTGCTCGGTGGCGCGAAGCCGTGGGAGGCGTTCCGCCTCAAGACGACGCAGCCGCTGGTGAGGGTGCCCAAGGCGGACGTGCTGGTGCTCGGGGCCAAGGACTTGCCGCGAGCGGGGCAGAAACTCTACGACCCGTGGCCGCCGGCGACGCAGGACGCGACCTTCGACCCGCACGTCCGCGTCGTGGACCCGGCCGCGGACGCCGACGCCGAGTTGCCGCGCAACGTCTACCGCACCGTCGAGGCGGCGGTCGCGGCGGCCAAGACCGACGACGTGGTGCAGGTCCGCCACGACGGCCCGCTCGAAGTCGCGCAGGCGACCCTCGACAACCCGCGGCTGCGGCTGACCGTGCGGCCGTACCCCGGCTCGAACCCGGTGCTGACGGCCCCGCGCGACGCCGCCGCGGCCGACGCCTGCCTGTTCCGGCTGACGCAGGGCCAACTGACGCTCGACGGGCTGGACATCCGCCTGAAGGCGCGGGTCGGCAAGCCGGGCGAGGCGCGGACGCTGGCCGTTGTGGCGGTCGCGGCCGGCCGCGAGTGCCTGCTGCGCAACTGCACGGTGACCCTCGAGGAGCGTGAGGGCGGCGAGTACCTGGCGGCGGTGCTGCTGCTCGACGCCGCCGACGCGAAGCCGGGGGGCACCCTGGCCCCGGCCGTCCACTTCGAGCAGACGATGGTCCGCGGCCGCGGCCGGGTGGTCCACGTCGCCGCGGCGCGGCCGTTCGAGTTGGCGATGCGCAACAGTGTCGTCGCGTTGGCCTGCCCGGCGGTCAGCGTCGAGCCGTCGGCCCGCGCGGCGGCCCCCGGCAGCGCCGCCGGCGTGGCGCGCTTGCTGTTCGACCAGGTCACGGCGGTGCTGGGCGCGCCGCTGATCGAGTTCGCGTCGCGGCCGCGCCCGGACCGCTCCGCCGCCGGCCCGGCGACGTGGGTGCCGGCGGAGGTGAAGACCTCGCGCTGCCTGTTCACGCCGCTCGACGACGCGCCCCTCGTGCGGCTGGAGCCGGCGGAGGTCGAGGGGCAGCCGCGGCTGGTGCGCTGGGAGTCGCAGCGGACCGACTGGTACGCCAACTTCGCGGCGGCGGGTCCGTGGCTGGAGTCGGGCGCGGAGGCGGGGTCGCCGCCGCAGAAGTCGCTCACGACCGCGGCCTGGTTCGCGCTCACCGGCGACGCCCCGGAGGCGTGCGTCGGCACGGTCCGCTTCCGCGACCACCCGGTGTCGCCGCGCAAGCTGGCGGGCGTCGAGGCGGCGCACCTCATCGTCGAGGCGGTGGACGTGCCGAACGCGACCCCCTCGGACGCCGGGGCGCAGTACGCCGCGATGGCCGCCCCACCGAAGTGACGGCGGGGGCTAACCTGACCGCGCAGTCAGGCTCGGGGCCGGGGATGGGTGCCACTTGTGGCGGCGTAGGTGGCTCCGCCGCAGGCAACTCCTGTTAGCCCGACGCGCGAGCGAGGGCCGCAGCGGGCGGAGACAAGGTTAGTGGTCGCTGACGATACCGAATCTGCCCACAAGCATCGTTCCCGCCCGCTGCGACCCTCGCTCGCGCGTCGGGATAACAAGAGTCGCCTGCGGCGGAGCCGAAAGCCCCGACGAAACGGGACGACCAACCCCGGCCAGGTGCTTGGGGGCCGGGGGTGCGTTTCGGGTTGGATGTCGCGGCGTGCCATCTCACCTGGAGTCAGGCGTGAAAGCTTCGAGTCACAGAGGTTGTGCCCTGAGCCGCACGCTTCGTGCGCGTGTACCGCCTGCCGTGCTTTGGACGTTGGCGGGTCTCCTGATCGGTGCCTGTGTCGGCTCGCGCGAGTTCGCGTTCCGTCCATACAATGGCATTCGTGCGGGAGGTCTTGAATCCGAGGCTCGGTCCGCACTCCCGCTTGGGTCACCCCACGAACAGGTCGTGGCGTGGCTCGACGCCCGCGGGCTCCCGTACGAATCCGTCCATAGCAAGGGCGGAGAGTTCCTTCGGTATCTGGTGCGAATGCCGAATGGCAGTCGGATGCGGCCGAACGCCGGCCTCTGGATGGCATTCGAGTTCGATACCTCCGGGCAGTTGTCAGCGATCAGTGCCGGGGAGGACTAGCCGGCTCGTGGCGGCCCAGACGCCGAACCGTCCGCTGCACCAGACGCCGGGGCGTGAAGGTTTCACAGGGTTCGTTGGCACACCCGGCCCCCGGCGGCTGATCCCGATCGTTCGGCCGCGGAGGGCACACGGATGGCGGAAGGCCCGGACAGTCTGCCGCCCGTGCGGAGTTCGTCGGAGTGGGTCGCCTACTTCGACCAGAACGCCGCCGCGTTGCGGACCATCCCGTGGGAGTCCGGCGCGGGCGTGACCGGTGCCGAGTTGTCCGCAATCGCGGCGTCGCTTCGGGGCTGGCAACTCGGCGAGACCTCCGACGGGTCGCACCTGCTCGCCGCGGCCCGCCACTACGCCGCGGGGATCGGTGACCCGGACTTCCTCGACGCCGTCCGGTTGTTCATCGCCGAGGAGCAGCGGCACGGGGGCAACCTCGGGCGGTTCCTGGACCTGGCGGGTGTGGAGCGGGCCGGCTCCGACTGGGGGGACGCCCTGTTCCGAGCCGTCCGGTATGCCCTGCCCCGGATGGAGGTCTGGGCGACCCCGGTGGTGATGGTCGAGACGCACGCGATGGTCTACTACAACGCCGTGCGGCGGGCGACGCGGTCGCCGGTGCTGCGGGCGATCTGCGAGCAGATTCTCGCCGACGAGGTCGCCCACATCCGGTTCCAGTGCGAGCGGCTCGCCATCCTGCATCGCCGCCGCCCCCGATGGCTCCTCAAGCTCACGTTGGGCCTGCATCGGCCGATGTTTGCGGGGATCACGGTTGCCGTCTGGTGCGGGCACCGGCGAGCGTTGCGGGCCGGCGGGTACGATTTCGGTCGCTTCTGGCGTGCGGCCTGGGGCAAGATGCGGTTCGCCTGGCGGGCCATGTCCCCCGACGCCTACAGTTGGTTGGAGGGTGCGAGGCCGAACCAGGCGCTCCAGCCGACGGCGGGGGCGTGAAGGTTCGTGGCCCCGGTGCCGCGGCGAGGTTCGGTTGCCGGTCGTACAGGGCTCCCAATGCCGTCACCATTTGTCCCACCGGCGATCGGCTCCTTGGCCTCTGCCGACGTGGCCGAAGGCGTCGCGTATGAGGACCAATGCCGCGTCGTCGAGGGCGTCGTGTCGCCGCGCGGCCAAAGCGGGTGGCCGGGCCGCGGCCCTGGGTATGACATCCACACCTTTTCCCTCGCGGATTGGCGGCTCGCCGGCGGGGCACTCGTCGGGCGTGAGCTGACCTTGCTGCGTCCTGTGTCGCCTGAGCGAGATGGCGAACGCCGTGCCGAGAAGATTTTCGAGACGTTCCCGGCCTACTCGATCCAGAACTTTTCGGTCCTGCTCACGAAAGACCGCACGCGGGCCGTGGTCGCAGAAGTCCTCCCCGCCAGACCAGAGGACGAAACCCTGCGTCAACTCGCGCGGCGACTTCGCGAGCCGGTCGTGGTTGCTACGGCGCGTTTCGGCGAGGTCACCATGAACCCGCTCAACGGCCGGTTCGAGGGGAAAGCGAAGTGGAATCGCAAGGCGGTCGAACTGCACTTCGAGCCGGGGGACGACGGAGGCATCTCCGGCGCGATCAGAACGGCCGAGGGCCTTTGGAGTGATCAATCGGGGTGGCAGCGAAAAGTCGATGACTTCGCCGTGGCAGAGTTGCTGCCACTGAAGAACGATTCCTGGCTGGGGGAGGGCGAGCAGGAACTCACGCCGGCGGACTTCAAGAAGACAATGAGGTTGCAAGCCATCACGGTCGCCGAGGACGGCTCGTTCGAGTTCTGGCACGACGACGGCGGCCTGTTTTGCGGCCACGCGATCCAGATCCAGGGGACGCTCAAGGGCGGTCTCGTGGACGCGGACATCCCCGGCTGACCGCGACGCCCCGCGAACTTTTCGCGGCGACCCCCGACGCCGATACGATACTCTGGGCGTCTCGGCGGCGGAACCCTCGACTCCCCACCTGGGCGGGCCGTGAAGATCAAGCTGACCGTCATCGCCGGGCCGCACCGCGGCCAGGAGTTCGAGTTCGACGGGCGCGACACGCTCCTCGTCGGCCGCGCCGCCGACGCCCACCTGCGCCTCTCCTACGGCGACCCCTACTTCTCGCGCCGCCACTTCCTGGTGGAAGTCAACCCGCCGCGCTGCCGGCTGCTCGACCTCGCCAGCCGCAACGGAACGCTGCGCAACGGCGTCCGCGTCGCGGCCGCCGAGGTCGCCGACGGCGACGAGATCGGCGCGGGCCACACCGTATTCCGCGTGACCCTGCTGCCGGCCGACGCCGCCGCGACGCTCGACCTGCCGGCCCCGACCCCCAAGGCGGACACGGTCGCGTGCCGCCCGCCCGCGGCCGTCGCCCTGCCGGGTTATCGCCTCGGCGGCGAGCTCGGCCGCGGCGGCATGGGCGTCGTCTACCGCGCGGAGCACGTGCTGCTCGAGCGGCGGGTCGCGATCAAGGTGCTGCGCCCCGACGCGGCGACGAACGCCCAGCACGTGCGGCGCTTCCGCCAGGAGGCCGTCGCCGCCAGCGCCGTCGCCCACGACCACATCGTGCGCGTCGACGACGTGGACACCTTCACGCTCGATGGGCGAGTCCATCACTACATCGCGATGGAGTTCCTGGACGGGCACGACGTCGAGGCCGCGTGCCTCGCGCAGGAGGGCGGGCGCTTCGGTGACCCCGAGCGCGCCGCGCGGATCGTCGCCTTCGCCGCCGACGCCCTCGCCGCCGCGCACGCGGGCGACATCGTCCACCGCGACGTCAAGCCCGAGAACCTCTTCCTCACCCGACGCGGGGCCCGCG
>JAYTUC010000078.1:0-9226 GCA_043744775.1 Fimbriiglobus sp.
CTCCGGGGGAGGGCTACGCATGGCGGACAAGAAGTCGGGGATGGTCGTCGAGACGGCCCACCTCACCAAGATCTACCAGAACCGCCAGATCGCGCTCAACGACGCCACGCTCAACATCGAACCCGGCGCGATCCTCGGGCTGCTCGGCCCCAACGGCGCGGGCAAGACCACCTTCCTGCGGCTCATTCTTGGGCTGCACCGGCCGACCGCGGGGTACGCGAAAGTCTTCGGCCAGACGATGCACCCCAACGCCGCGGACCTGCGGCGGCGCATCGGCTACATCCCGACCAACCCGCAGTTCCCCAAGGGCATGACGCCCATCACCTACCTCGACTACATCGCCCGGCTCTTCGGCATCCCCAGCGACACCCGCAAGCCGCGCCTGGCGTCGCTGATCCGCGCCGTGGACCTGCTGCCGCACTCCGGCGAGCCGATCGCCTACTTCACGCCGGGGATGACGGCCCGACTCGCCGTGGCGGCGAGTCTGATCAACGAGCCGGACCTGCTCATCTGGGACGAGCCGACGCACGGCCTCGACATCGAGGCGCGGCGCAGCATGCTCGAACTCATCAAGACGCTCGCCGCCGAGAAGACGATGATCCTGTCGAGCCACAACCTCACCGACGTGGACGAGGTGTGCAACCACGCCTCGGTGCTGAACAAGGGGCAGATGATCTTCCACGGCACGCTGCAAGACTTGAAGGGCCGCATCCGCAAGAACCACTACGAGCTGGACCTCGAAGGCGACCAGAAGGCGATCACCAAGACGGTGGCGCTGCTCAAAGCGATGAAGGAAGTCGTCTCGGCGACCCTGCGGCACCGCCGGCTCGAACTCAAGCTCACCGACGACGTGAGCAACACCGCCGTCTTGGCGCAAGTCTTCCAGACGCTGTGCGACGGCAAGGTCAGCCTGGTGAGTGTCCGCAGCGTCGGGATGCAGACCGAGCAGGCGTACCTCGACCTCGTCGAGCGCGAGGAGTCGCGCGGCTTCACGCGGCTCTACGCCCCCGCCGAGGCGGCCTAAACCCCGAAGGACGCCCACCGATGGACGCGACCGCGACGAACCGCATCCGCTTCAACCCGCTGCTGCCGTACTGGGCCGTGCTGCAAACCGACCTGCGCCAGACGCTGCGCAGCTGGGTCTACCGGCTCTGGGTGCTGATGTCGGTGCTGGGGGCCGCCGGGTTCCTGCTCTACAAGGTCGGCATCCACCGCGAGGCCGGCATGGTGCAGGCCGCGTCGGTGCAGACGGAGAACCTGTTGCGTGGCCTCGTCGTCGGCGGCCTGGGGCTGATCGCGCTGATCGCCGTCAGCAGCATCTCGTCGGAGCGGGCGAGCGTCGCCGACGCCGTGCTGAGCCGGGGGATTAGCCGGCGCCAGTACTACCTGGCGAAGTGGCACGCCCGGCTGTTCGTCGTCGTCTGCACGTTCGTCGCCCTGGCCGCGGTGATTCTGACCCTGCACCACTTCCTCTTCGACCCCGACCTGACCACCGCCGGGGGTGCCGTCGCCGTGGCGCACGTCGCGCTGGTGCTGACGGTGGTGGTGTCGTGGGGCGTGACCATCGGGGCGTTGACGAGCGGCACCGTCACCGGCATCACGCTGTTCTGGCTGATGCTCTACGGCGGCATTGTCGTCCTGTCGCTGCTGCCGGAGCCGTACCCGACGCCGGACCGGATGTTGGGTAAGCTGCACTTCATCTTGCGCGGCGAGTACGACCCCGCGGTGCTGGTCCAGGTGGCCGGCATCACGCTAACATTGAGCGTGGTCGCGGCCGCCGTGGGGTTGCTGGGGTTCAGCCGCAAGGACGTGTAGTCGGCTGCGAGCCGGAAAGCGTCAGCGCCCGGAGTCTTGTTCACTGAGGACGCCGGGCGCTGACGCTTTCCGGCTCGCCGGGAGTTTCTGATGCCCAAGACCGTCAAGAAAGGCGACCTGCCGTCGAAGGCGTGCGCGACTTGCGGCAAGCCTTTCGCCTGGCGCAAGAAGTGGGCCAAGGACTGGGACAACGTCAAGTATTGCTCCGACCGCTGCCGCGACGCCGCGAAGCGCTGACCGCTACAATCCCCGCATGGCACTCACCCCCGCGAACCTGTTCACCGGCTTCCTCGGCGTCGGCAAGACGACCGCCATCGTCCACCTCCTCGAGCACAAGCCGCCCGGCGAGACGTGGGCGGTGCTCGTCAACGAGTACGGCGACGTGGGAATCGACGGGGCGCTCATCGAGGGCAGAGGCAGCCGCGGCGTGACCGTACGCGAGATCGCCGGCGGCTGCGTCTGCTGCGCCTCGGCCCCGGAACTGCCCGTCGCGCTGCACTTCCTACTGACCGAGGCGAAGCCCGACCGGCTGCTGATCGAGACGACCGGCCTCGGCCACCCGGCGCGGCTGATCGACACGGTGCGCGACGGCTACGGCGACCGCCTCGAACTGCGCGCGACGGTGGGCCTCGTCGCCCCGGCCGACTTCGCCTGCCCCGGCATGTTCGACAACCCCATCTTCATGGATCAGGTCCACCTCGCCGACGTGCTGCTGCTGAACAAGGCCGACCGGGCGACGCCGGACCTCGTCGCCGCGTTCGGGGCGTGGGCCGACGGCCTGTTCCCGCCAAAGCTGCTCGTCGCCGCCGTCGAAAGTGGCCGCGTCGATCCGGCGTGGCTCGACCTGATGCCGAAGCACGAACGCCGCGCCCTGTTCCCTGACGCCCACCCCGAAGGGGCTAAGCCGCGCGACGAGTTGGTGCGACTGCCGACGCGTGGCCGGCCGGTGCGCTACCCGTCGGCGGGGGCGTGCGGCTGGGTCTTCAGTCCGGGCGACGAGTTCGATGAAGGGAAGTTGCTTGCCACGCTTCCGGGGTTGCCGGGCGTGACGCGGTTGAAGGGCGTGTTCCGCGTCGAGGGCGAGTGGGTCGCGGTCAACCGGGCCGCGGGGGCGACGACGGTCCGCACGATCGCCTACCGCCGGGACAGCCGCGTCGAAGTGTTCGCCGACGGCGGCGACTGGCAAGCGATCGAGGCGACGCTGATCGGCTGCTTACGGACTCAAGGCGAGCCGGAAGCGTAAGCGCCCGGAGTTCTTCGCCGGAATCCGCGCCTACGCCGACGGCCGACTCGCACGCAACGTCAGTAGCACCTCGTGGAGGTCTTCGCTGATGCGCACGTCGTCGTCGAGGAAGTCCTTGAGCCAGATGAAGTTCAGCTTCTGGGCCATCGCCACGAGCGGCAGCAGGTCGCCGAGGCGGACGCGGACGCTGGGGAGTTTCAGCGTGTCGGCGTACTCCTCCGAGGCGTTCTCGTCGTAGCGGTCGCCGGCCGGGCCGCGGTAGATGTGGAGTTGGGTGGCCATCGGTCGCCCTCCTGGTCGTCGGGGGAGTCTCGTCGCGGCGAATTCACTTCGCCCCGAACACCATCGGCGGGCGGCGCGCGGGGCCGTGACCGATTCTCGGAGTTCGCGCGCCGTTGCCGCCGCGCCCCGGTAGACTTTGAGGGGTCGAGAACCTGTCCGGAACGGGGGAGCCATGCAGACGTTCGCGGTCCTCGGAGCCGGCGCGTGGGGCACCGCCCTGGCCTGCCACCTCGCCGCCCGCCCCGGCCACGCCGTGCGCCTCTGGGCCGCCCGCGCCGCGACCGCCGACGACCTGCTCACGCACCGCGAGAACCGCCGGCAACTCCCCGGTGTGCCGATCCCGGAGGGCGTCCGCATCACCGCCGACCCCCTCGAAGCGACCGGCGGCGCGGACTGCTGGGTCACCGCCGTCCCCTGCGCGTTCCTGCGGCACGCCCTCGCCCCGTTCCGCGGCCACCTACCGGCCGGCTGCCCCGTCGTGAGCGTGACGAAGGGGATCGAGATCGACACCTTCGAGCGGCCGAGCGAAATCCTCCGCCAAGTCCTGGGGGCCGAGAACGTCGTCGCGCTGAGCGGGCCGAGTCACGCCGAGGAGGTCGCCCGCGGCCGGCCGACTTCGCTCGTCGCCGCCTGCGCGCTCGGGGCGAACGCCGCGGCGGTGCAGGCGAGTTTCGGCAGCCCGCGCTTACGCGTCTACACCAACCTCGACATCCTGGGCGTCGAGCTGGCGGGGGCGTTGAAGAACGTCATCGCCATCGCCGCCGGGGTGTCCGACGGCCTCGGCTTCGGCGACAACGCCAAGTCGGCGTTACTCACGCGCGGCCTCGTCGAGATGGGCCGGTTCGGGGCGCTGCACGGCGCGGAGCCGGGGACGTTCACCGGCCTGGCGGGCCTCGGCGACCTCGTGACGACCTGCTTCAGCCCGCACGGCCGCAACCGCCGCGTCGGCGCGGAACTCGCCGCCGGGACCGCGACGCTGGCCGAAGTCATGGCCCGCCCGCAAGTCGCCGAGGGCGTCTACACGGCCAAGAGTGTCTACCACCGAGTCACGGCGATGGGCATCGAGTTGCCGATCGTCGCCGGCGTGTACGCGGTGCTGTACGAGGGCAAGTCGCCGCGGGACGCGGTGCGCGAGTTGCTGGCCCGCGCGACGTGCGGCGAGAGTACGTTCCTGGGTTGAGGGCGAGCCGGAAGCGTCAGCGCCCGGAGTCTCGACGCGCGAAGAACTCCAGGCGCTGACGCTTCCGGCTCGCCGGTCGCTTTGATTTTACGGAGTTCCCCCATGCTACAAGTCGCGTTCAAAGAGTGGGCCGTCGTGTGCCACGCCATCGGTCAGGGGCAACAGCGGGTCATCCTGCGCAAGGGCGGCATCAGCGAGGTCGGCGGTTCGTTCCGTCCCGAGCACGACCGCTTCTGGCTGTACCCGACGTACTTCCACGAGCCGGTGTACCGCGGGGTCAAGCCCGAGTGCGAAGCCCTCCTCGAAGCCGCCGAGGCGGCCCGGCCGCCGGCGGGCGAAGTTCACCTGACGCACTGGGCCGAGGTCACCGGCGTCGAGTACGTCACGGACCTCGACGCGCTGCTCAAGCTGGCGCATCGGCACGTTTTGAGCGAGGAGACGGTCCGCCAGCGCTTCGCCTACCGCACGCCGGGGCTGTACGTGTTGAGCGTGAACGCCTGGCGGGCCGCGACGCCGCACGTCGTGCCGGAGAAGCCGGAGTACGCCGGCTGCAAGACCTGGGTGACGCTCGACGCCCCGCTCGACACGACCGGCTCGGTCGCCGTGGCCGGGGTCGCGTCGTGACCCCGGTCGCCCTCGTCACCGGCAGCGGCAAGCGCCGCGTCGGCTTCCACGTCGCCGAAATGCTCGCCCAAAAGGGCTACGCCGTCGCGGTGCATTACCGCACGTCCGCCGCCGAGGCTCAGGAGACTGTCACCCACCTGCGCGGCTTCGGGATCGCGTGCGAAGCGTTCGCCGCCGACTTGACCGTCGAGGCCGAGGCGGACCGGCTGGTCGAGCAAGTGTTCGCCCGCTTCGGCCGCGTCGATGTGCTGGTGAACGCCGCCGCGATCTGGTCGCCGAAGCGTCTCGAAGACGTGACGGCGGCCGACGTGCGCGCCAACTTCGACGCCAACACCCTCTCGACGTTCCTCGTGAGTCGTAGCGTCGGCCTGCGGATGTGCCAGCAGCCCGAGGGCGGCGTCATCGTGACGATCGGCGACTGGGCCGACGCCCGGCCGTACCCCGACTACGCCGCGTACTTCCCGTCGAAGGCCGCCATTCCGGGGCTGACGCGCAGCCTGGCCGTGGAACTCGGCACGCGCAACCCGCGGGTGCGTGTGAACGCGATCCTACCCGGCCCCGTGATGCTGCCGGCCGAGATGCCGCAGGCCGAGCGCGACGAGGCGATTGCCGCCACGCTGGTGAAGCGCGAGGGCACGCCGCGGCACGTTGCCCTGGCGGTGCTGGCGCTGGTCGAGAACGACTTCATCACGGGCGTCTGCCTGCCGGTGGACGGCGGCCGCAGCATCTACGCCGGCGGGCTGTGAATCGTGAGATCGGGTCGGAATCTAGCCGCGGAGACGCAGAGTCGCAAAGAAGACCAAAACTTGAATTCGGTCTTCTTTGCGACTCTGCGTCTCCGCGGCTAGATTCCGTTCTGAATTGCCCCGCGTACACGCGCCACCAAGGCGTCGGAGTCGCGCTCGAAGACGGCGCGCAGGTCGAGCAGCACTTCGCCGGCCTGCACGCGCGCCAGCACCGCCGGCTCGCCGCCTCTCAGCCGCGCCGCCAGTTCGCCCTCGCTCACCGCGTGCGGCTTGACCGCTACGACGACCGTCGGCAGCCCGACATCCGGCAGCGAGCCGCCGCCGACGTAGGCGGTCTCGTCGCGGAGCGTCACCGCCGCGTTGACGCCGTGCAGCGCGTCGCGCAAGTGTTCGGCGCGGGTCCGCAGTTCGGCCAGCGGCGTCGTGAGCATTCGCAACACGGGGAGTTCCCGCAGCGCACGGGCGGGGTCGCGGTAGAGGGCGAGCGTCGCTTCAAGGGCGGCGAGGGTCATCTTGTCGCAGCGGAACGCCCGCATCAGCGGGTCGCGCTCCAGGCGCTCGACCAAGTCGCGGCGGCCGGCGACGACGCCGCACTGCGGGCCGCCGAGGAGCTTGTCGCCGCTGAACAGCACGAGGTCGGCCCCCGCGGCGAGCCCTTCGCGGATCGGCGGCTCGCCGGGCAGGCCGAAGGGCGCGAGGTCGAGCGCCATGCCGCTGCCCACGTCGTCGATCACGGGGATGTTGTGGGCCTTGCCCAGCGCGACGAGTTCGGCGAGGCTCGCGGACTTGGTGAAGCCGCGGATGCGGAAGTTGCTGGCGTGGACGCGCATCAGCAGCGCCGTCGCAGGGGTGACCGCCGCAGCATAGTCGGCGATCCGCGTGATGTTCGTCGTACCGACTTCGCGCAGGGTCGCGCCGCTGACGGCCAGGATGTCGGGGATGCGGAAGCCGCCGCCGATCTCGACGAGTTGGCCGCGCGAGATGACCACTTCCCGGCCGGCGGCGAGCGTGCGCAACACCAGGATTGTCGCGGCGGCGCAGTTGTTGACGACCGTCGCCGCCTCGGCCCCCGTGACGTGGCAGACGCCGACGCGGATCGCGTCCTGCCGGCTCGAGCGCTTGCCGGTGACGAGGTCGAGTTCGAGGTTCAAGTAGCCGAGCGCCGCCGCGTGGGCCGCGTCCGCCGCCGACTCCGCGAGGGGCGCGCGGCCGAGGTTGGTGTGCAGCACGATCCCAGTCGCGTTGATGACTCGCCGCAAGGTCGGCCGCGACTCCGCCACGAGTATGGCCGCGACTTCGTGGGCGAGAGCGTCGAGCGTGGGCGACCCGGCGGCGCTGCCGGAGAGCAGCCGTTCGCGCCAGTCGGCGAGGACTTCGCGGATCGCCTGCGTCACGGCGTCCCGCGCGGCGAAGTCGGCGAGCGCGGGGTGCGTCAGCAGCCTCGGCACCGCCGGCAGGTCGCGCAGCGGGGTCACGACGCCGGCACGAAGCGGCGCAAGAACTTCACCCCGGCCAGCACGTCCGGCCAGCGGTCGGTGCCGTGGTCCCGATCGACGACGACGAAGTCGCGGTACTCGACCGATTCGAGCGTGGCCAGCATGACCAGCCAGTCGATGTCCCCGTCGCCGACGGGGAACTCCTTCGCCCCCCCCGACGCCGTGCGGGCCTGGGCGTCGCGGGCGTTGACGTGGCGGATGCGACCCGCGAAGGCGACGGCACTCTTCACGGGGTCGTGGCCGTTAATCAGGAAGTTCGCCGGGTCGAAGTTGACCGCCAGACTGCCCGTGTCGAAGGTGTCGAGGTAGTCCCGCGTCGCGGCCGCGGAGTCGAGGCCCGGCTCGAGCGCGACCGACACGCCGAGGCGGTCGGCGGCGACGGCCAGGAACGACAGCGACTCGCGCAGCGTCAGGCCGCGCGGCGTCGTCAACTCGTCCTTCGTGGGCAGGCGCGGCATCGGCATCAGCACGACGCGCGGGCCGAGGTCGGCGGCGAGTTGCAGCACCTTCACGAGGTGTTCGAGGCGGGCTTGCAACTGCTCCGGGCTGTCGAGGCCGCGCCGCAGCGGGCAGTTCAGCGCCGTGAATTCGAGGTTGGTGCCCCGCAGCAGGGTGCGCAGTTCGCGGCGGCCGGTCTCGCTGAGCCGCGTCGGGTCGAGTTCGCCGACGGCGTCGGCCTGCACCCCGGAGACGCCGGCGCGGGCTGCCGCCTCGAACGCCTGGCGCACCGGCAGGTCAGCGGTTTCGAGGACGACGCCCAGGCGGATGCGGTTCATGCGGCTCGCGGGCTAGAGTTCGGACGGGAGTTCGTAGTCTACCGCGCCGACGCCCTCGTGCGGCTCCAACATCTCGGTGAACGGCCGGACCAAGTCGCGGAAGTCGGCCGTGGCGAGGTGGACCGTCCCCCAGCGCGGGCTGCGCCGCCTCATGCGCTCGCGGTACTCCAGCGCCGGGATCGCCCGCATCAGGTAACGCTTGTCGCGGAAGACGAACTGGTCGGGCGTGTCGTCGGGCAGCGTGAACGGCGCGACGATCTGGTAGACGAACGCCAAGACGCCGCGGAAGTCGGGGCCGAAGTGCGTCGCCCACTTGACCAGCCCCGACACGTCCGCCGCGTCGGCCCAGTTCTGCCAGACCTTCCGGGGCGCGTCGGCCGTGCCGCCGGGGAACTTGCGGCCCTTGACATCGACGACCAGCCGCGCCGTGTCCGGCCCGACGATGATGAAGTCGAGCGACTTGACGACCTCGTCGCCGAGCGTCGAGCGCTTGGCCTCATCGACGGCGACGAAGCCGACCTCGCGGTCCCGCAAGAACGCCTCGAACGCCGCCTCGTAGTGGTTGGAGCGGATCACGACTTCACGCGGGCGAGTTCGGCCGCGACCGTCGCCACGAGTTCGCCGCGGGGGACGGCGACCTCCGTGCGGGCGGCGAGGTTCTTGACCTTGACGACGCCGGCGGCCAACTCCTCCGGGCCGGCGAAGACCGCGAGCGTGTGGCCCCGTTTCTCGGCGTACTGGAACTGCTTGCCCAGTTTGGCCCCGTCCGGGTACAGTTCGCAGCCGACCCCCGCCCGCCGCAACTCGGTCGCCAGCGTGACGCAGTCCGGCAAGCTCGCGCCGGGGAACTGCAACACCAGCACCGGGGCCGTCGTGGTGAGGCCGGCGAGCCAGGGGTGCTGCAACTCCTCCATCGCCGTCAGGAGGCGATCGACGCCGAGTGACGCGCCGACGCCGGGCAGCACCTGCTTCGTGTACAGCCCGGCGAGGTTGTCGTAGCGGCCGCCGCTGCACACGCTGCCGATGCCGGGGAGCGCCGTCAGGAAGGTCTCGTAGATGGTGCC
>JAYTUC010000079.1:0-9172 GCA_043744775.1 Fimbriiglobus sp.
TGGGTGGACATGCCCGCCGCCAGGTACGACAGCACGTCATAAACGGTGATGCGCATGCCGCGGACGCACGGCCGACCGCCGCGCTTCCCAGGCTCCACAGTGATCAGCGAGCGCCAGGTCTGGTCCACCATAATAACCTCCGATTTGAAATCAGCATTCGCGACAGCGGTCGGCCCGCGAGTCGGCCAGCGCCTCGGCGGCGAGGTCGTCCAGCCGGCCGGCCGCGGCGTCGGCTTCGATTTGCTCGTCCCAGGCGTCGGCGTCGAACGCGGCGAACCACGCCCGGAACTTCGCCAACTCGGTCGGGTCGAGGCGCTCAACCGCCTGCTCGACATCCTGCGCGGTGCTCATGCCGATACCCCACGTGTGTGCCCGAAACGTCATGAGTTGCCTGGAAGTCTGGCCGGGTCACTTCGCGCCGAGTTCCGACAGGATGATCGCGGCCTTGTTAGCGTCGTCGGCGGTGTCGAAGGTGACGTAGCCGACGAACTTGCCGGCGACCGCGGCCATCATCATGCTGTGCAGGTTCAGGCCGGCCGTCTCCCACGCGATCGTGAGCTTGCCGCTCAAGCCAGCCTTGTCGTCCCCCTCGACGCGCATGACGATCGGCTCCTGCACCTCGTGCAGACCGATGCTTTTGGCCGCCTCCTTGGCGTTGTGCCCGTGGACCGGGGCGATGTACAGGTCGCCCACGCCCGCCTTGGTCGCGCTGCGCTGGCTGTAGACGTACTCGAGGTGCGTGCCGGCCTCGGCGAGCGGTTTCAACTTCGCGGCGATGCCGCCCGGCGCGTCGGACACTTCGGTGTGGAAGACGTGGACGCGGGTCATCTTGAACGCCATGGTGAGACTCCTCGGTTCGGGGGGCACGCGCCGGCGCTTCGCCGGGGGCCGGGGTCGCGGGACCGTCAGGCCGCGTTATCCTACCGCCCCGCCCGTAGCGCGTGCAATCGGCTACCGCCCCCGAATCTCGACTTCGCCCCGCGCGGAGCCTCGGGCAGTCTTGGTTTCCCACGTCCCCTATTCGTAAAAGTACTTAAGGAAGTCCGCCGGAGTCGAGCCAGAGTCCGAAACTTCTGGCGTGAGGATACTCCGCAGTTTTTCGCGGTTTGCCCTTGCTTCGGGGCGCTCTCATGGGAATAGTAAAGACTGTTTACAAACTGACCCTGACAAACTCTGCCCGTCAGGTTTCCTCCCGTCATTCCTTCCCGAACGGAGGGCACCCGTGCCCAATCTCTGCCGGCGGCCTCGTGCCGCGTTCACGCTCATCGAGCTGCTGGTGGTCATCGCCATCATCGCCATCCTCATCGGCTTGCTCTTGCCGGCCGTGCAGAAGGTGCGCGAGGCGGCGGCCCGCGCCAAGTGTACGAACAACCTCAAGCAGATCGGCATCGCGGCGCACGCCTACCACGACGCCAACGGCGGCTTCATGCACGGCCGCAAGTTCGACAACTGGGACACCTACACCTGGAGCGTGCCGATCCTGCCGTACATGGAGCAGGGCAACGTTTACACCGGCTACCAGACGTTCGCCGACCCGATCTTCACGTTCAACAACCCCGGCTCGAAGACGCCCGCGGGCAACATCGCGATTCAACGCGTCTCGCGCCAAACCGTCATGCCGTCGTTTAGCTGCCCGAGTGACGGCACCTACGGCAACGAACTCGACAGCGACACCTGGGGCTTCATCCGCGGCAGCTACCGGGCGTGCGTCGGCAGCGGCGACATGTACGGCAACCTGCCGGCCGGCCAGTCCGCCGCGACCCCCAACCCTTTCGCCGTCGGCGTTTACGCGGTCAAGCGTGAGGACCCGGTCGTCGGCAAGGCGACAACGCCCCTCCAGTCGAAGATCACGGCGATCACCGACGGCACCTCGAACACCGTCTCCTTCAGCGAGGGCATTCAGCCCCAGGTCGCCGGCTGGAGCGGCCCCATCGGCAACATGTGGCTCGGCAACATGGGCGGCGGCCTGATGACGACGACACTGACCCCCAACTCCTCGGCGGCGGACCAGATCTTCGGGCCGTGCCCGCTCGCCCAGGGCGACCTGTCGTACAAGCCGGCGTGCAACAAGATCGGCAACAACGGCGACAACCCCTCGGCGGCCGCGGCCCACGTCGCCGCCCGCAGTAAACACACCGGCGGGGTCAACGTCGGCATGAGCGACGGCAGCATCCGCTTCGTCCGCGACAGCATCGATGTCGTCGCCTGGCGTGCACTCGGCACGGCGGCCAACGGCGAAGTCATTTCCGACAACTAACTTGGGGGTCCGCGATGCGTTTGCGTCAACTCGTGTCCGCGGCCTTCGTGGCCGCTTTCGCGCCCGCCCTCGTCACCGGCTGTAGCGGCTCGGACGCCACCGGCACGGTCACCGGCGAGGCCACTTACGCCGGCACGCCGATCGAGTCCGGCACGATCCAGTTCACGCCGAAGGACGGGAAGGGCACCGTGACCGGTGGCCCGATCAGTGCCGGGAAGTTCAGCGTCCCCAACGTCCCGGTCGGCGTGATGGTCGTCTCGGTGGTGGCGAGCGAGCCGTCGAGCGGGCCGATCAGCAGCGAGGAGTCGGCGCGGCAGGCCAAGGAGCAGCGGGCGGCGAAGAAGCCGCCCGCCGCCGTGGTGGCGATCCCGGCCGGGGCCGCCGGCAACGACGTGGCCTTCGAGGTCAAGGCCGGCGCGAACGCCCACAACGTGACGGTCACCGCGCCCCGCGCCCGGTAGTCTCCCGGCAACACCCCGGCCCCGGCGCGGACCGTCGCGGTCCGCGCCGGGGCTTTTTCGCGCCCCGAGGTTCGGGGCCGCGGACTACCAATGCCACGGCCCCGCGCGCCCGCGCAGGGTAATCGCTCCCCACCCCGAGACTCCGCCGTGCCGACCCCCGCCTACGCCGCCCAGTCCGCGACCGAACCCCTCGGCCCGTTCGAGGTCGAGCGGCGCGCGCCGCTGCCGACCGACGTGGCCATCGACATCCTGTTTTGTGGCGTCTGCCACTCGGACCTGCACCAGGCCCGCAACGACTGGAAGGGCACGACCTACCCGATCGTGCCGGGGCACGAGATCGTCGGCCGGGTGAGTGCCGTCGGGGCCGCCGTGACGAAGTTCCGGGCCGGCGACCTCGTGGCCGTCGGCTGCCTGGTCGATTCGTGCCGCACCTGCGCCAGCTGCGCCCGCGGCCTGGAGCAGTACTGCGAGAACGTCAACACGCAGACCTACAACAGCCCCGACAAGCACTCCGGCAAGATGACCTACGGCGGCTACTCGAAGCGCGTCGTCGTGGACGAGGCGTTCACGCTGAAGCTCTCCGAGAAGGTGGACATGGCCTCCGCCGCGCCGCTGGTGTGCGCGGGCATCACGACCTACTCGCCGCTGCGGCACTGGAAGGTCGGCCCCGGCACGAAAGTCGGCGTCGTGGGGTTGGGCGGCCTCGGGCACATGGCGGTGAAGTTCGCCCACGCCTTCGGGGCGCACGTCGTGCTGTTCACCACGTCGGCCGGCAAGGCCGCGGACGGCAAGCGACTCGGGGCGGACGAGGTCGTCGTCTCGAAGGACGCCGCGGCGATGGCGGCGCAGGCGGGCCGGCTCGACTTCGTCCTCGACACCGTCTCGGCGGAGCACGACATCAACGCCTACCTGGCGACGCTCAAGCTCGACGGTACGCTGGTGCTGGTCGGCGTCCCGGAGAACCCGCTGCCGGTGTCGCCGTTCAGCCTCATCACAGGCCGCCGCAGTTTCGCCGGCTCGGGCATCGGCGGGGTCGCCGAGACCCAGGAGATGCTCGACTTCTGCGCCGAGCGCGGCATCGCCTGCGACATCGAGGTGATCCGCATCGACGAGATCAACGAGGCCTACGAGCGGCTGCTGAAGGGCGACGTGAAGTACCGCTTCGTCATCGACATGGCCTCGCTGGAGGCGTGACGCGACGAGCGGCGAGCCGGAAGCGTAAGCGCCCGGAGTCAAACCTCCAGTCGCTAACGCTTCTGGCTCGCCGGGGCCGTGCCTGGCGGCGAGTACCCCTTCGCCGCGTCGTCGAGCACTAGCACCCAGTCGAGGAGTTCGCCGGGGTCAGGCGACGTGAACTCCCGCGAGCCGGCGTTGGCGAACTCGCCGAGCTTCGTCGCGACTCCGGTGCGTGGGTTGAACCACGACGCGGTCACCTTCGGCCCCTTGACGACGCCCATGTTGACCGAGAACGCGCGGCCGATCGGGGCGTAGACCATCGCGTAGGTGCCGTCGGTGTCGCGCGTGGCGACGAAGCGGCGGCTGCCGGCTCCGGGGACCGACGTGGCGACGCGGTCGGTGACGATCACGTCGTCGGCGGGGATTCGCGTCAGCACCGGGCGCGACTCGATCAGCCGCCGGCCGTGGACCATCTGCCGCCCGCCCGGCTCGTCGAGCGCGGCGTTCCAGCTCATCAAGGGCGCGTTGACCTCGGCGACGCCGGGCTTCCAGAAAGCCCAGACGCTGTGGTGGCCGTAAGTGTGGCCGCACGCCCCGCCGAACAGGTCCCAGTAGAGCGGCCGGCGCACGTCGGCGGCGGTCGAGTGGCCGAACTTCTTGGCGTCGAAGGCGACCGGGTGGCCCTCGTAAATCGGCTCGCCGTCGATCACCGGCTTGACCGGCGTGCGGTCGTAATCGACGCGGGTCTGGTCGTAGCGGCCGGTAAACTCGACGACGTGGCCGTTCTGGCGCATGTTGAAGTCGAGCCACTTGTCGGCGTGGAAGTCCTTGGCGGAGCCGCTGCCGCCGGACGGGTGGAAGGTACACAGGTGCTTGCCGCCGTCGCCGCGCTTCAGGCCCGCCGCCATCGCCCGGATGATGCCCTTCTGGCCCTCGGTGGCGACGCCGCGGTCCCCGCCGAGCACCCAGACGACCGCGGCGTCGGCGTACCGCTTGCCGAGCCACTCGCCGTAGGCGTCGGCCTTGGCCGAGTCGAAGAGCGCGGGGCCGTCTTGCTTGCGTTCGTGCCAGTAGCGGCCCCACGTCGGCAAGAAGCCCACGACCAGTCCGCGCTCGTTGGCTGCTTTGACGACGAAATCGACGTGGTCCCAGTAGTCGTTGGCCGGGCCGTCCTTCGTGAGCAGCTTGGCCGGGTCCCGGTCGGCGAACGGCAGGTGGCCGTAGGCGTTCGGCACCGTGTCGCCGTCGAACTCGGCGATGGCGACGGCCTGGACGACGGTGAAGCCCTGCTTGGCGCGGGCGTCGAGGTAGCGCACGGCCTCCTCGCGCGTGGCGCGGTGGAACAGCTCCCAGGCCGTGTCGCCGAGCCAGAAGAACGGCTTGTTCTCGGCGGTGACGAGGAAGCGGTGGTTGTCGCTGACGGCGAGTCGCGGCGCGGGGTCGGCGGCCAGCGCCGGCGCGGCGAGCAGGGTTGCGAGGAGGGCAAGGCGGGCGGTCATGGGGGAACCTTGTAGGAAAGGCCAAGGCGAAAACGGATTGACCGCAGAGGGCACAGGAGGGCACAGGAGAAAGGCCAAAACCGAGGAGAGCTAAAGAAACCGAGTGGGTTTGCCACGCGGTCTGCCGCCTACGGAGGTGGTTGCGTGTCCCCGAGTAGTTTTAGCACGGTTTGGTGCCTTTCTCGGTTTCGTGCCTTTCTCCGCGCCCTCTCGTGCCCTCTGCGGTAGATCGGTTCCGAATGAGTGTATCCCGAACCGCTCCGCGTACCCAGGAAGCCCGCATGGCGACGACTTACGACGCGATCATCATCGGCGGCGGGCACAACGGTCTGGTGACCGCCGCCTACCTCGCCCGCGCCGGCCGCAGCGTCCTCGTGCTCGAGAAGCGCGACATCGTCGGCGGCTGCTGCATTACCGAGGAGGTCTGGCCCGGCTACCGCGTCTCGACGGCCGCCTACGTCAACAGCCTGCTGCGGCCCGAGATCATCCGCGACCTCGAGTTGGCGAAGCACGGGTTCGAGATGATCCCGCGCTCGCCGTCGTCGTTCACGCCCTTCCCCGACGGCCGCTCGCTGCTCATGGGGCCGGACAAGGCCCTCACGCACCGCGAGATCGCCAAGTTCAGCGCGAAGGACGCGGAGGCGTACCCCAGGTACGAGGCGATGCTGACCCGCGTCGCCGACTTCCTGGAGCCGCTGCTGGTGCAGACCCCGCCCGACCCGTGGGGCGGCGTCGGCGACCTGCTGCGGCTGGCCAAGATCGGCTGGAAGTTCCGCGGGCTGGGCCGCGAAGTCGGCTCCGAGGCGATCGAGATCCTCACCGGGGCCGCCCGCCCGATCCTCGACCGCTGGTTCGAGTCCGACGAGCTCAAAGCCACCATCGCCACCGACGCGGTGATCGGGGCCTACGCCTCGCCGAGCCAGCCGGGGACGGCGTATGTGCTGTTCCACCACGTCATGGGCGAGTGCAACGGCGTCCGCGGCGTCTGGGGCTACGTCAAGGGCGGCATGGGCAACGTCTCCGAGAGCATCGCGGCGGCGGCCCGCCAGTTCGGGGCGGTCATCCGCACCAACGCCAGCGTCGGCAAAATCCTGGTGCGCGACGGCGTCGCCTACGGGGTCGCCCTCGACGACGGCACCGAGTTCCTGGCGAGGCAAATCGCGTCGTGCGCCGACGCAAACGTCACCTTCAACAAGCTGACCGACGCCAAGGACTTGCCGGCCGAGTTCCGCGCCGCGGTCAACCGCATCGACTACTCCTCGGCGACGGTCAAGATCAACGCCTGCCTGAGCGCCCCGCCGAACTTCAAGGCGTTGCCGAACACCGGGGCGAACGGCGTCGGGCCGCAGCACCACGGCACGATGCACGTCTGCCCGACGATGGACTACATCGAGCGCGCCTACGAGGACGCCCGCGGCGGCCGCTGGGCGCAGAACCCGATGCTCGAGTGTACCATGGCGACGGCCCTCGACCCGACGCTCGCGCCGGCGGGCAAGCACATCCTGAGCATGTTCGTGCAGTACGCCCCGTACACGCTGACCGGCACGACGTGGCGCGTCGAGAAGGACAAGTTCGCCGACCGCTGCTTCGACGTGCTCGAAGCCTACGCCCCCGGCTTCAAGGCGAGCGTGATCGACCGGCAGGTGATCCCGCCGCCGGACATGGAGCGGCTCTGGGGCATCACCGGCGGCAACATCATGCAGGGGACGATGTCGCTGTCGAGCATGTTCAGCCTGCGCCCCGCCGCCGGCTACGCCAACTACCGCACGCCGGTGAGGGGCCTGTACCTCTGCGGCGCGGCGGCGCACCCCGGCGGCGGCGTCATGGGCGCGGCGGGGATGAACGCCGCGCGGGAGATGCTGAAGAGTTAAGCAAACCAGAAGCGTCCGCGCGCGGAGTGTGGGCGTCGCGAGGACGGGATTTCGGTTGACAGAGGCCTAACACACGACCCGTTCGGCGGCACCGCCAGGAGTCGATGGGGGCGTGCAATTTGAGAGTTGCCCAGCGGCCGGAGGCCGATTAACCTAGTCTAACTCGTCAGCGTGGCTAAGCATCGCCACCGGCGGAACATCAAGTAGTACTGGTTCCGTCTGCTAATAGTTCGGCGGCGGAGGGCGCTCGACCAATGACACCGCAGCGGGAAGCGAAGCACGTTCAGCGTGCCCTCCGCGTGATCCCGTCCGACTCCATCGCCTCGCACGTCGCGGCGATGGAGTCGGACGGGCTGTGGTGCATTGTGGCCGGCGGGATGGTGTTCATCCCCGCCGACGGCGGCACCTGTGAAACCTGTTGGGACGACCCGCTAGAGTATGCTCAGTTCGTCCGGTATGTTCGGGCGCGGCCGGAGCGGGTTCACCCGTCGCCGGAGTCGGCGCGGGCGTTCGTGCAGTCGCGGTTGGGTGTGGCCCCAGGCGCCGGACCAGACGTTGCAACTGACTGCGGCGGCATTCCCACCTTTCGGAGTCCAATATCTTAACCCCCCGTCGCGGCCGGTGAGCGGTGTCGCTAGCCGACAGAGGGGTTTTTCAACCGGCATCGCGTCAGCCGTACAAGACGCACAGCGATGAGTGTTCGAGTCGTGGTCGGGGATGGCGAACCGATCGGAGCCGCGCTCCGGCGGTTCAAGAAGCAGACAGAGCGGGCCGGGATGCCCTGGGAGTTGCGGCGGAGAGTGTACTTCGTTCGCGGCACTGAGGTCCGCCGGGCCAAAGAGTTCCGCAAGCGGTTCAAGGCGCGCGAGGCGACTTTGCAGGCGCAGATGTCGGGCGAACTGCCCGTCGCGTCGGTGGCCGAGGCGCGGGCGGAGTTCTGGCGGCGCACCGGCAAGCCGTGAGTTGCGCGAGCCGACGGGACCGAAGGCCAAGGCGCGGCGGTCCACTCGGGGGACTGTCGTCCCCCGCTCGCCGGTCGCTACAATCGCCCCCACCCCACTTTCCCGGAGAGTCCCCATGCGGTCCCCCCTCGCGCTCGCGCTGATGCTCCTCGCCGGCGTCGCCTCCGCCCAGGACGCCCCCGACGCCGCGGCGGTCGTGCGCAAAGCCGTCGCGGCGCACGGCGGTGAGGCGGCGCTCAAGGCGTTCGGCACCTCGTCGTCGAGCGGCAGCGGCACGATGACCGTGTTCGGCATGAAACTGGCCGTCGCGACCGAGGTGCTGTACGCCGCCCCGGACAAGTTCCGCCTCGGCATGAAGACCGAAGTCAACGGCCAGAAGTTCGACCTCGTGCAGGTCATGAACGGCGACAAGTTCGCCCAGACGGTCAACGGCAAGCCGGGCAAGATCAGCGACGCCGAGAAGGCCGAACTCAAGCAGTCGGTCGTCATGATGGACCTGACCACGCTCACGCCGCTGCTCACCGACAAGTACGCGCTCAAGGCGCTGCCCGGCGAGAAGGTCGGCGACGCCGACGCGAGTGTCGTCGTGGCGACGCCGGCCGGCAAGGGGGCCGACCCGCGGCCGGTGACGCTCTACTTCGACGCCAAGACGGGCTACCTGGTCCGCTACGTCCGCGAGGCGATTGCCCCGGCCGAGGGCGGCGTCACCAAGAAGGTCAAGGAGGACACCAGGCTCGCCGACTTCAAAAAGTTCGACGGCGCGATGATCGCGACGAGTGCGGTGGCCACGCACGACGGCAAGCCGTTCATGGCGGTGACGGTGAGCGCCGTCAAGGCGCTGCCGGCGATCGACGCCAAGGAGTTCGCGGTGCCCGCGCCGTGAGTTCCCGGCGAGCCGGAAAGCGTCAGCGCCCGGAGTCCGAAGGCGAAGGACTCCGGGCGCTGA
>JAYTUC010000080.1:0-9157 GCA_043744775.1 Fimbriiglobus sp.
TGAAGGAACTCGCCGCGAGCTACACCATCGTCCTGGGCCTGACGCCTGAGATGGACTGACGGCGAAGCGGGCGGGCGCGGCGAAAGGCACCTCCGACACCGGCGTTGTCAACGCCGGGCACCCACGAGGGGTGCCCCTACCGTTCGCCTGCGGCGGAGCCGAAATTCGTGTAGGGGCACCCCTCGTGGGTGCCCGGCCTGCGCCCCCGCCCTGGGTCCGGGGCCGCGTACCTCACTTCACCGCGTGAACCGTCATCGTCGTCAGGCCGGTGACGCTGCCGCCGGCGGCGGTCTTCAGCCGCACGCCGACTTGCAACTGCATCACTGGCCGCAGCCCAGCCAACGTCAGCCGAACCGTCTTGCCGTCGGGCAGCAGTGTCGCGGTTGTCACGGGGACTTCGTCCTGGCCGACGGCGTTGGCGTCACTCACCTTGTAGCGCTTCGAGCCGTACTCGGCGGCCCAGCGGTAGTTCCACCAGGCCGCCTTGTAGCCGCCCAGGTCGGCGACACTGGCCGCGTCGAGGGGTTCGCTGAACGCCAACTCGACGCCCTCGGGGACCACCTTCATGCCGACGACGGCGTGCATCGGTTGCCCGGTGTAGCGCAGGCGTTGCAGGCAGCCGTCGGCCTTCGCGGCCGTCTGCCAGCCGTTCAGCCCGCAGACGTAGAGGTGGCCGTCGGTCGGGTTGAACCGCCCCCGGCAGACGCCCGAGAGGAAGGTCACGCCGAGGTCCCACGCCCCGCCCTGCGTCACGCCGTGCGACGTGTCGCGCAGCAGGACGAACGGCTTGCAGCGGCCGTAACTGAAGTGCAGCGGCAGCCCGCCGAGCGGCCCGAACGCCCCCGGCGGCACCCAGACTTGCCCCCCGGCCGAGTTGTCCGTCTCGCGCGGCAGCCAGCACAGGGGCGGGTCGTAAGTCGTCGGCGGGGTGGCGCGGTGGTGCGCCCGGAAGTCGCCGTAGAAGCCGCCCGGCTTGTACTCGTCGATGCGCGTCGCCGGCATCCAGTTGCCCTCCTGGTCCGCGCCGGTGATGACGCCGGCCGGCGAGACGCCCAGACCGATCGGGTGCCGCGTGCCGGTGGCGAAGACCTCGCACTTCGACCCGTCCTTCGTGATCTTCATGACGCAGCCGCCATCGCTGAGGTGCGTGTCGCCGGTCTTGTGGAAGTAGAAGTTGCCGGCCGCGTCGGTCTCGAGGCAGGTGTCGTAGGAGTGCTCGCCGCCGCCGCAGTTCCACCGGTTGCAGACGTTCTCGGAGAAGTCGGCCTCGCCGTCGTTGTTGCGGTCGTGCAGCCGGGTGAGTTGCCCGCGTTCGAGGACGTGGATTTTGCCATCGACGACTTTGAGGCCCATCGGCTGGTACATCCCGGCCGCGAAGCGCCGCCACGAGCAGGTGCCGGCCGCCTCGTCCACGGTGACGACCCAGACGTCGCCGTGCGCGGTACACACGGCGACGCGGCCGTCGGGCAGGAAGTCGACGCCGGTGCAGAAGAAGAGTGCCTTGAAGCGGTTGTCGTGGGGGATGGTGAGCGTGTCGAGGGCGAACGCCCCCTTGGCCTCGCCGCGGGCGAGCTTCGTGACGATCGGGTCGCCGAAGCGCGCCGGGCCGGGCGGCGGGGCCTCGGTGAACGCGGCGGTGCCGGCGGCCGACGCCAGCCACTTCTGGCCGCCCTCGGTGTACGCCCAGGCCACGCCCGTCGGCGTGCGGTACAGCCCGTTGAACTCGACGGTCGGTAGGGTCGATTCGACGCCGGGGGTGACCGAGATCGCGCGACCCAGCGGCGACGGCGTGTTCAGCAGCCCGAAGCGCTTGGCGCTGATGGCCAGGCCGCCGTCCCACGCGCCGACGACCTTGCCGGTGCCCCGGTCGAGGATCACGGTCCCCGACGTGCCGCGCAGCGCCGTGCCGCGGTAGACCATGTGGCTCTTGCCGGCGGCGTCTGCGTACCTGATCGTCGCGTTGAGCGTCGGGCCGGTGTCCATCGCCTGGAAGCGGGCGTCGTCCCACTGCGGGTCGCGCCGCGTCTCCCACGGCTCGACCTGCCCGGTGGCGGGCCGCGGCGTCCAGTCGTCGAGGTTGACCTTGGGCGGCTCGGCGGCGGCGAGCAGGGGCATGAGAAGAAGCAGCGCGAGCGGACGCATCCGGGGGGACTCCGGGACGGGGGGAGGGCAGGCCCGCCAGTCTACCCGACGCCGGGGGTCAGCGCGTCAGGCAATCGTAGGCTTCGCGGTACTTGGCCGCGGTGCGCTCGACGACTTCGCCCGGCAACTCCGGCGGCGGGCTGGCCTTGTTCCAGCCGGTCGTTTCGAGCCAGTCGCGCAGGAACTGCTTGTCGAACGACGGCGGCGACCCGCCCTCGCGGTACGACTCGGCCGGCCAGAACCGCGAGCTGTCGGGCGTCAGCACCTCGTCCACCAGGATCACGTCGCCGCCGGGCAGCCGGCCCCACTCGAGCTTCGTGTCGGCGATGATGACCCCACGCTTCAGGGCGTACTCCGACGCGCGGCGGTACACGTCGAGCGTCTTGTCGCGCAACTCGCCGGCGAGTGTCACGCCGATGTCAGCGGCCATGCGCTCGAAGCTGACGTTCTCGTCGTGCGCCCCTTGCGCCGCCTTGGTGGCGGGCGTGAAGATCGGCGTCGGCAGCCGGCCGGCCTCGCGCAGCCCCGCCGGCAACGCCACGCCGCAGACGCCGCCTGTCGCGCGGTACTCCTTCCACCCGGAGCCGACGAGGTAGCCGCGCGCGACGCACTCGAACGGCACGACCTCGGCCTTGCGGGCCAGCGTCGTCCGCCCGGCGAACGTCTCGCGCTGTGCGAGGAACGCGGACGGCAGGTCGTCCACGTCAACGCTGAGCAGGTGGTTCGGCACGCCGAGGTAGTCGAACCAGAACTTCGACAGGGCGGTGAGGAGTCGCCCCTTGCCGGGGATGCCGGCCGGCATGACCCAGTCGAACGCGCTGACGCGGTCGGTGGCGACGACGGCGAGCGTGTCGCCGAGGTCGTACACGTCGCGCACCTTGCCGCGGTAGGGCGTGTAACCGGGGACACTAGTGGTTAAAACAACGGGCATAGTTCTCAATCCCAAACATTTTGCCGCGGAGACGCAGAGTCGCGGAGAAGACAAGACCAAATCTTATGTTTTGTCTTCTCCGCGACTCTGCGTCTCCGCGGCAAAATATTTTACTTCTTCTTGCAATGCGACAACGCCATCAGCGCATACCCCGTGAACTCTTTAGGTCTACCTGGGACAGCCACTACTCGGGAAGCTCATCCCCTATGGTTTTCGATACTGTACCATTGCTAAACATAAGCTGTGCGAACTGGTCTAGCTTTAGCGTGTGCCATATCTTCAGGTACGAGCCATGCCAGGACACTCCGTCTTCGTTGATTCGGACGTGACCGACTAATAGTCCGGTTTGGTCTTCAAAAGTGAATGTGTGGCCATCTATCGACCTGATCCGATACTTCATAATAGTTCCTCGTCGTGTTGGCAGTAGTCATACGTTGCCGAAGTGTGCCGTATAGAAATCTTGCACCATTTGAGCGTACTTGCTCACTTTGCTTGCGACGCCCGACGCGGCCACTTTGGAAGCGGCTGTTGCGAGTTGTGTTTTGATGCGGTCCAAACACTCCCTGACGAAACTCGGCTTAGCTTTCCCCGCCTCTAGTGTCTTGTGGAGGTACTCGGCATCTTGTCTGAGTTCTGCTTTCGCCTCGGATTCGATCTCCAACCCGTCCACGTCTTGCAACAGTTGGCCTAGCACCTTCCTCAAGTCCGCCGCCTGGTTACCGGTGAAAGTTACTGACTGCGAGGCACCCGGACTGTCCATCATGATCGGCGAGCCTATGGCACTCCCGATGTTGATAGTATGGCCTGCTTTCTGCGGCTGTCGCTTAGTCGCGTAGATTGCTTTAACAGATGCCACTTTTCCTGAAGGCATCTGGTAGTCTATTTCAGTTACGGTGTGCGTTTGTTTCGTCACGGTGTTTTGTAGTTCGTCGCCCACTTGCACATCAGTTCCGGGAAAAAAGCCGACGTACTTTTCGGCGCTTTGGGGGAGTCCTTTGGTCGTCGCCAGCAATGTTCCCTCACGGCTAATTTCGTAGTCAACACCTGCGCATCGCATAAGGATTTCGATTGGGTTAACCATCTCCGACACCTTAGTCATTCAGTGCGTTGGAACACATTCGTTGTCCGCTGGTGTGGCTTCTGTCGATCTCGATAAGTCCTTACTTTTCGAGGTCGGTAGTCGCCGCTTACTTTCCGCCTTTTCGCCGCTGGCAGTGAGACAATGCTAAAAGGGCGTAGCCGGTCACAATGTTCGGGTCGCCTTCGAGCCAGCGGTCGGTGGGATTTGCCCAGCTACCGTCGGGCTTCTGACGCTTCGCCAAGGCCGCCAGGATGTCGGCCCGCCAGTCGTGCTTCACGCCCTTGTCGTCGGTGAAGGTGTCGTCGCCTAACAGGTCGAGGGTTTTGGCCATCGTGTGGTAGTAGTAGTACAGGCCGCGCTCGCTCAGTTGCGGCGGCATGCCGGGGTTGGCGTCGGTCGTGTAGTTCTTGCGCAGCCAACCCAGCGCCGCCTTCACGCGGGCGTCGTCCTTCGAGACGCCGGCGTAGATCATGCTCTTCACGCCGGCGTAGGTCATGCTGCCGTAGCCGGTCAGCGGGGCGTCGGCGGCGTCGCTGGTCTTGGTCGAGCCGCCGCCGGCCGCGCTGTAGATGAAGCTGCCGTCGCCGATCTTGCCGGCCCACGGGCGGTCGTTGTGCTCCGACTTCAGGTTCTGGCAGCGGCTCACGAACACCGCGGCCTTCACGAACGCGGGGTCGGTCTGCGGCACGCCGGCGTCCTTGAGGGCGTCGAGGAAGAACTGCGTGTTCGACAAGTCGGGCCGCGACTTGCTGTCGTAGCCCGCCCCGCCGTACTCGTCGTCGGGCTTGCCCTTGCCCTCGCCGTCGTCCCACTGCAACTTCTTCAGGAACTCCGCGGCGCTGCCCACGGCCGGCTTGTACTTGGCGTCGCGCTTGGCGGCGACGAGCGCCATCACGTTGACGCTGGTGACGTAGTTTTGCAGGCCGAGTTTGGGGTCGCCGCCGGCGATATGCCCGGCCTTGGGGTTGATGAGCGCCTCGATGTACGCCAGGCCCCTGCCCGCCGGCGCGTCGTCGGGGGAGACGCCGCACTGCAACAGCCCCGTGGTGACCACGCCCGTGACGCCGATGTTCTTGGCCGTGCTCCATCCGCCGCTCTCGTCCTGCGTGGTCTTCAGGTAGGCGACGGCTTTGCCCACGACCGTTTGCCAGTCGGCCGGCTTCTCCTGCGGGGCCGCGACGACGGCCGCACTCACGGCCACGAGCAGTGTCAACACGCCGAGCTTCTTCATGGGCCGACTCCGGGGGTTGCTGTCAAGCTAAGCATATTCACCGCAGAGGGCACAAGAGGGCGCGGAGAAAGGCCGAAAGGCGTGAAAAGCGAAGAGTGTTAGCTGCAGAGACGCAGAGTTCGCGGAGAAAACCAGAACTTGAATTTTGGTTCTCTCCGCGTTCTCTGCGTCTCTGCGGCTAACACTCTTCGCTCTCCTGGTTTTGGCCTTTCTCATGTGTTCTCCTGTGCCCTCTGCGGTGAACTTCTTCTCCTCGTTAGTGCCGAAGCCTCGGCTATTCGACCCAACCCGCCAGCGGTAAACTGCCGGGGTGTCGCAAGCCGGTCGGAAGGGTGACGAATGAACCCCGCGTTTCTCACGGCCTTCGCGCTGCTCGCCGCCGCCCCGACCGACGACGCCCGCCGCGAGGCGCAGGCGCGCTTCGGCTACGCGGTGCTGCTGCGCGGCCGCGACCTGCCGGCGAAGGCGCTCACACAACTCGAAGTCGCGGCGCGGCTCGACCCGGAGTCACTCGAAGTCGCGCGCGACCGCCTGCGGCTGTACGTCGTCTTCGGCCGCCACGCCGACGCGACCCGCACGGCGCGGGCGATCCTGGCGCGCGACCCGGACGACGTGACGACTTCGCAAACGCTCGCCAAGGTCGCCCACGAGGGCAACAACGACGCCGAAGCGGTCAGCGTCTTGCGGGCGATCTTGACGCGGCCGGGGCTGGCGAAGCCGTCGCTGCGGCGTTACGGGGTCTTGCGCGACCTGGTGAGCGTGGCCACGGCCGACGCCGCGGCGCGCGAGCTGGCGCTGCGGGGGCTGGTCGCGCTCATGGCCGACGAGGCGGCGATGCTGGCCGACTCGCCGTACTTCGACACGCCCGCCGAACTCGCGGCGGCCCTGACCGCGCGGCGCGAGCAACTCGCCGACGCCCTGCTCGCCCAGAAGAAGTTCGCCGAGGCCGAGGCGCTTTACCGGACGCTGGCCGCCGCACTCGGGCCGGCCCGGCTGGCGTGGAACCTCTCCGGGGTGGCCCTCGCGCAGGGGCGCTTCCCCGACGGCTTGAAGCTGCTGACCGGCACCCCGCCGGCCGACGGCCGCGAGGAGGCGTACTTCGACCGGCTGGCCGAACTGACCCGCCGCACGGGGTCCGACGCCGAGGCGGTGCGGCTGCTGCGGGCGGTCGCGGAGGCCCGACCGAAGTCGTCGCGCGTCTGGTGGGTCTACGCCACGGCCCTCGGCGCGAGCGACTCGGCGGCGGGGGCGCGGCTGTTCCGCGAGCTGGCCGACACCACGGCCGACCCGGCGTTCTTCGGCCGCTTCGTCCGCTTCCACCGGGGTGCCGGCCGGGTCGGCGAGCTGCTCGACGCCGCCGACGGGCTGGCTAACCGCGTCGCCCCGCACGACGCGAAGGGGAAGCCGCTGCCGGTGGCCGACGACGCCGGGCACGACGACGCGGTGGCCCGCTTCCGGGCGCTGGTCGGGGCGATCAAGGCCGACGCGGAGCTGCCGGGGCCGCTGCTGACCGAGGCGGCCAAGGGCTACGCCGGCCGGCACCCGTTCACGCGCGAGTTGATTGCTTGGTGCGCCGAGCGCGTCGGCCGCGCCGACCTGATCGACGCGGCCCTCGGCCCGGCGGCGCGCGGGGGCGACGCCAAGGCCAAGCGACTGTACCTGGCGTCGCTGGAGCGGCAGCGGAAGTGGCGCGAGGCGCTCGCGTTCTGCGCCGAGATGGAGGCCCGCGCCGACAAGGACGACCCTGTCAACTGGAAGTACCTCCGGGCGACGCCGCTGGTCGAGTTGGGCCGCAGCCGGGAGGCACTGCTGGTGCTAGACGCCGCCGCCAAGACCGCGACGGAGCCTTTGACAGTGCAACTGATGAAGGCGACGGTGCTGACGCGAACCGACCGCCCACACGACGCGCTCAAGCTGGTGGCGGGGCTGCTGGCGCAGTACCCCGAGGCCAAGTTCGTCCGGCAGGCCCGGTCGCATCAGGCCGAGGCCCACGCGGCGCTGCGCGAGTTCGCTGCGGCCGACGCGATTTACGACGACCTCCTCGACGGCGACGAGACGGCCGACGTGCCCCGCGCGATGGTACTGAACAACTACGCCTACAAGCTCGCCGACGAGGGCCGCGAGTTGCCGCGCGCGGAGGCAATGTTGCGCGAGGCCGTCGAGATCGACCGCGACGAGGCCCGCCGCGCCGGCCGGCCCGAGGACGCGCGCGGCACGTACCTCGACAGCCTCGGCTGGGTGCTGTTCCGCCGCGGCAAGCTGCGCGAGGCCCGCGAGGTCTTCGCGGCGGCGACGGCCAGCCTCGACGGGGCCGGCGACCCGACCGCCTGGGACCACGCCGGCGACGTGCACGCCCGCCTCGGCGAGGCCGACCTGGCCCGCGCGGCGTGGGCGGCGGCGCTGAAGCTCGGCGAGGACACGCAGGAGGGCCGGCACAAGGGCCGCCGCAACGAACTGAAGGTGAAGCTGGGCCAACTGGGACCGTGAGCGTCCCGGCGAGCCGCCCGCGTCAGACGGGCGCATTCCGAATAGACTGTCCGGCGACGCCCCGCACCCGCCGCGCCCGACCCCCATGACCGAACCGCCCCCGACCAAGACGCCGACGGCCGGCCGCAAATTCCCCTGCGTCCAGTGCGGCGCGCGGCTCGACTTCGACCCCCGCGCCCGCGGCCTCGTCTGCCCCTACTGCGGCCACCTCGAAGTGATCGTCAGCGACGACGCCGGCGAGGTCCTGGAGCGCGACTACCTCGACGCCCTGGGGCGGGCCGACGCGCAGTCGAAGGCGATCCCCGGCCACGGCACCGAGACGAAGTGCCCCGGCTGCGGCGCGGTCGTGGTGCTGGACGACGCCGTCGCCGCGGACGCCTGCCCCTTCTGCACGACGCACCTCGAGACGGCCCCGGTCGCCGCGGCCGGGCTGCTGCCGCCGGAGTCGCTGATCCCCTTCGCGGTAGATTTGCGCGGGGCGCGGGAGGCCTTCGGGGCGTGGATCGCGTCGCGCTGGTTCGCCCCGACCGAGTTGAAGACGGTGCTCGCCCTCGGCCGCCTCGTCGGCATCTACTTGCCCTACTGGACCTACGACAGCGCCACCGACACCCGCTACGAGGGCGAGCGCGGCACCGACTACCAGGAGACGCAGTACTACACCCAAGCGAAGTCCGACGGCGGCACCGAGACGCTGAGTCGCACCGTCACGCGCACGGCGTGGTCGCCCGCGGCCGGCGACGTGAGCCTGGCGTTCGACGACGTGCTCGTGCCCGCCACGGCGAGCCTCTCACCGAAGCGCCTCGACGCGATCGGCGAGTACAGGCTCAAGAAGTTGACGCCGTTCGACGCGGCGTACCTGAGCGGCTTCCAGGCCGAGCGCTACGCCATCGACCTGAAGGCCGGCTTCCAACTCGCCAAGGGGACGATGCAGCCGGGGATCGTGCGGGCCATCGAGGCCGACATCGGCGGCGACCACCAGCGGATTCACAACCGGCGCACGCGCTACACCGCGGTCACGTTCAAGCACCTGCTGTTGCCGGCGTGGGTCGCCGCGTACCGCTACAACGGTAAGGTGTACCAGGTGACCGTCAACGGCCAGTCCGGCCTCGTCGCCGGCGAGCGGCCGTGGAGCGTCACGAAGCTGGCTGGCGTCACGCTGGCGGCGCTGATGCTCGCAGCGCTGGTCGCCGCCGCGGTGATGGCGATCCAGCGGTGACCCCGGCGAGCCGGAAAGCGTCAGCGCCCGGAGTATCGACGCGCTCAACTCCGGGCGCTGACGCTTTCC
>JAYTUC010000081.1:0-9110 GCA_043744775.1 Fimbriiglobus sp.
CCGCCATGCCCGACCCGACCCCCGCCCCCCGGCCCACGCCGCCGCCGCTGTCGTTCCGCGGCTTCCGCGTCGCCGACTTGCTGGCCCTGGCGATTTTCGCGCTGGGCTTCTACGCCGCGTTCCGCAACGGCACCCCCCTGCCCGCCCCGCCGGTACTCGCCCCGATCGAGGCGAAGTAGCCATGCCCGACCCCCGACCCCACTGCCCCGGAGACTCCCCATGCGATTCCTGATGTCCGCGTCTGTGCTCGCGCTCGCACTGATGGCGCACGCCATCGACACCGCGCCGCGGCCGGTCGCCCCCGACGGCACCCACGCGACGATCGACTTGCCGGCCGCGAGGCACGTCCGCAACGTCGGCAGCCAAATCGACGGCCTGGGGCTGTGCGTGTTCACCTCGGTGCAGCAGTCCGCCGACTGGCACAACGTGCCGCAACTGTTGGGCTTCCAGCGCTGGATGGCCCGGCGGCCCGGCGGCGGCTACCCGGAGAAACTCGACCGCGAACTCGCGACGTACTGCGCCGCGCAGGGCCGGCCGACGCCCGCCTACGTGCAGCACGTCGGCGGCGACGAGGCGTTTTTGGACCTCGCGGTCAAGACCGGGCGGATGGCGTCGATCACCTACGCCGGGGCCGACGGCTTCTACCCCGGCCCGGTGCTGCACATGGTCAACCTGGCCCACCTCGACGCCGAGCGCGGCGCGGTCATCGACAACAACCGGCCGGGGCTGTGGGTCTGGATGACCCGCCGGCAACTGCTCAACCGCTGGCGCGGCCTCACCGACGCCGGCACGCCGATGGTGGTGCGCGACGGGGGGCAAGTCTTCGCCGTCGGCGGCGGCTGGGCGGTGGTACTGCTCGCCCCGCCGCCCCCGCCCTACGCCACGCCGCGGGCTGCCACGCCGGAGGTGCCCGACGGGGTGCTGCCGCAAGTCGAGAACTTCGGCCTGCTGCGTCGCCCCGAGCCGGCGGCCCCGGCGGGCGACAACTTCGGCGTGGACGCGAGCCGGCTGCGGTCGGCCCCGCGGAAGTACAGCCTCAACGGCACGGAGGTCAGTCGCGCGGTCGCCTTCGCGGCGGTGTTGGCCGACGACAGCGACCGGCACCACCTGACCTTCGTCGGCCTGCCGGTGCCGCCGCTCCCGGCCGAACTCCGCGACCGCGTCCACGTCCAAGCGTATGAAAACGGCAACTGGACTGTCAGTCAGTTCAGCTTACGGCCGGGCGTCACGCTCCGTCGGCCGGCGTCGAACCGCGTCGGGACCGAGGTGTCGCACGCCGAAGCCTTCGACGCAGTCGCCCTGCTCGCCGCGATCGGTGGGGAGCCGCGACCCGAGCCGACGGCGGTGACGCTCACGGCCGACGACCTGACGCCGGCGGCGCGGGCACGCCTGAAGGCGGCCGGCATCGGCACGCTGAGTGTCACCGTCGGGGCGAAGTGACGTGGCTACTTCGTCAAGAACCCGCTGGCGGCGATCGGGGCCTCGATCTCGGTGCCGCTGCGCAGCAGTAGCAGCAGCGGCGTCGTCATCACGGTCGTGACGACGGCCATGACGACGAGCGCGGCGAAGAGCGACTTTGGGATGACGCCGAGTTCGTAGCCGACGTTGATGACGATCAGCTCCATGAGCCCGCGCGTGTTCATCATCGCCCCGACGATCAGCGCCTCGCGCCAGGTCATGCCGGTCACGCGCGCCGCGAGGGCGCAGCCGCCGAGCTTGCCGGCGACGGCGGCGAGCAGCACGCCGAGCAGCGTCAGCCAGCCGGCGACCCCGGCGACGCTCGTGACCTCGGTGCGCAGGCCGGTGTAGGTGAAGAAGACCGGCAGGAAGAACACCGTCACGAGGTCGCGCAGCCGGGCCGTCACCGCGGCGCGGAACCCCGGCTGGTCCGAGAGCGCGACGCCCAACAGGAACGGCCCGAAGATGGCGAAGATCCCTATGAGGTTCGTGGCGACCGCGCACAAGAGCATCAGCACCACCAGCACCGCCAGGGCGTTGAAGCTCAACTCGCCGGCGTTCGCCCGCAGCGACCCCGCGAAGTAGCGCACCGCCAGCGGCCGCACGACCAGGGCGACGAGGAGCGCGAAGCCGACGGTCTCGGCGACCATGACCGCGGTGTCGGCGGGGTCGAAGGTCGCGCGAGCCAGCGCGGCGACGGCGGCCAGCAGCACCCAGCCGACGGCGTCGTTGATCGCCGCCGCGGTCATCGTCACGGTGCCGAGTCGCGTGCGCTGGATGTCGAGTTCGAGCAGGATGCGGCCGAGCACCGGGATGGCCGTGATCGCCATCGAGATGCCCAGGAAGAGTGTGAGGCCGAACAGCGGCACGGGGCCGGCGGTGGGGTGGTCTTCGAGGTAGGGGTGGACGAGCCGCGCGAGGACCGCCCCGAGCGCGAAGGGCAGGGCGATGCCGGCGAGCGACACGGCGAGGGCCGCCTGGCCGCGCTCCCTCAAGTGGCCGAACTCGAATTCGAGGCCGATCAGGAACAGCAGGAAGATCAGACCGACCTGCGAGAAGACCTGGAAGATCTTGGGGAACGCCGCGTCGGCAACGTCTTGCGGGACGCCGGGGAACTCGGGCCGGAAGACCGCCGCGGAGAGTTCGGGCAGCAGCCAGCCGAGCAGCGACGGCCCGAGCAGCAGCCCGGCGACGACCTCGCCGACGACGGCCGGCTGCCCGAGCCGCCGCGCCAGCACCCCGGCGACCCGCGCCGCGGCGACGATGACGGCGAGCTGCACGAGCACCGGCTGCAGCAACGCCTCGACGTTCAGCTTGGCGAGACTCTCGGCGGGACTTGGCATTCGGGGGTCCAGAGCAGAAATGATTCACCGCAGAGGGCACATGAGGGCGCGGAGAAAGGCACAAACGAGGAGAGTGACAACCGGAATGGGCCTTCCGCACGGCCCACCCTCCGCGGTGGCACCTGGTTTCCGGAAGGTTTTAGCACGGATTTGTGCCTTTCTCGCCTTTGGCCTTTCTCCGCGCCCTCATGTGCCCTCTGCGGTGAATCGGTTTTCGATTGAGGTCTTACTTCAGGGTGCTCAGGTACTCGATCAGGTCGCGCATCTCGCGCGGGGTCAGCGCCCGCTCCGCGCTCGGCATCGCGCTCACCGGGGCCGTGCGCGCGTCGATGTCGGCGACGGCGACCGTCAACTTCCGGCCGTCGGGCGTCTGCACGGTGACCGCCGCCTTGTCCTCGGCGAGGACCGTCCCGGCGACGACGCGGCCGTCGGCGAGGGTCAGCGTCACCGTGGCGTAGCCGACGGCGATCTTCGCGCTCGGCAAGACGATCGACTCGAGCAAGTAGTCGCGCGTCGCGGTCGGGTTGCGCTCGGCGACCTTCGTGAGGTCCGGCCCGGCGACGCCGCCCTGGCCATTCACCGCGTGGCACCGCACGCACTGCGCGGCAGTGTGGTTGACGAACACCTCCCGGCCGCGGGCCGCGTCGCCGCCGGTCAGGCTGTGGCGGAACTTGCCGACGGGGTCCTTGGGCAGCCGGGCCTCGAACTTCGCCCGCAGGCCGTCGCGGTACGGCGACGGGGCCGCCTTGAGCGCGTCGTGCACGTCCACCTGCATTTCGACGGGCACTTCGCCCAGCACCAACTTCCCGGCCCACACGTCCAGCGACACCCCCGCGTCCTCCGTCTTCAGGCGGGCGAGTGTGCCGAGGCCGCGCTGCCGCTCGACGAGTGACGCCGCGGTGTTACCGAGGACGGCGAGCAGCATCTTCGTCGCGGCGTCCGGCTGCCGCTCGGCGACGATGTCGCGCACGGCGGCGGCGAGCGCCGGCGGGCCGGACTTCAGCGCCGCGGCGGCCAGCGCGTCGAACGGCTTGGCCTTGCGGTCGGCGAGTAGCTTGAGCGCCGCGGCCCGCAAGTTCACGTCGGCCTTCGCGTCGGACGCCCAGCCGACGGCCTTCGCCTCGTTGACCTCGACCTTCAACGTCACGAGCGTCTCGACCGCGTCGCTTTGCAGCTTGCCGGCCGTGCCCGCGAGCAGCCGATCGACGCCGGCCTGCACGACGGCTTGCGCCACCGGCGCGACGCGGGAGGTGATCGGCCGCCAAACGCCGGTGACGCGGTCGCGCGGGCCGGGGGCGTCCCAGTCGCGCAGCATCAAGAGCGCCTCACTTCGCACCAGTTGCGTCAACTCGGAGTTCGTGACGGCGGCCAGCACGGCCGCCGCGGCGTCCGCGCTGCCGGCCCGGAAGGCGGCGTCGAGTGCCCGGCGGGCGAAGGCCTCGCCGTCCGCGCCGGTCAGCTTGCCGGCGCGGGCCGCGAGTTGCGGCATCAGGGCTTCGACCGGGCCGTCGTGGATGGCGCGGGCCGCCTCGGCGCGGACGCTGATGTCGGCGTCGGCGAGGAACGCGGCGAGTTGCGGCGACTTCTGCTGGCGCAGCACCAGCACCGCTGCGAGCCGCACGGCGGCACTCGGGTCCTTGGCCATGCCGGCGAGTTTGCTCCCGCCGCCGACGCGAGTCAACGCAGTGACGACGGCGTGCCGCAAGGTCGGGTCGCGGTTGTCGTTGGCGCGGATCACCTCCCACAGTTTGTCGGCGGCCGGGGCGTGCTTCAACTGGCCTAGGGCTTGTGCGGCCATGAACTTCACCCGCGGCGCGGCGTCGTCGAGCAGCTTCAGCAGCGCCCCGGCGGCCGCCTCGACTTTGCGTTCGCCCAGAGTCTTCGCCGCTTGCGCCCGCACTTCGGCGTTGGCGTCGCCCAGCAACTCGGTCAGCGTGATCGCCGCGGCCGGCTGCTTGCCGACGACCATGCCGAGGCCCCAGACGGCGTGCAGACGGTCCAACCCGTCGCCCGGACGTTTGGCGACGGCCATGAACTGCGCGAGGCCGTCGGGACCGCGCTTCGCCAGTTCGTAGTGCGCCCGCTGGCGCACTCGCTGGTCGGCGTGCGCGAGCAATTTGCCCAGCGCCGGCGTCGCCTGCTTGTCGAAGCCTTCGGCGAACAGCTTCTTCGTTTCGAGTACGATCGGCGAGTTGATCTTGGCGGGGTCGTAGGCCGTGTAGATGCGGCCGCCGGCGCTGCCGCCCTCCCACTTCAGGCCGACGAAGTCCGAGACGTAGAGCTTGCCGTCGCTGCCGAACTCGGCGTCGGTGGCCATGATGGGTTTGAGGAAGTCGTGGTAATCGACGATCTCGAACCCGGCCCCCTGCGGCCGCACTTTGAAGGCTTCGAGGCCGCCGCCGCCACCGGTGAAGTTGCACATGATGAAGGCGTTCTTGTAGCGGTCGGCGAGGCTCGTGCCGCTGGTGAACAGGAAGCCGCTGGGGCCGGTGCCGATTTTGCCGACGCACGGCACGATCCACGCCGGCTGCACCCCGCCGCCGTCCTGGGGCAGGTGCCACATGCGCTCGGCGTGCCAGGGGCCGGTCAGGTACGGGTCGGGGATCGTCTGGTAGGCCATGTTCCAACCGCTCTCGCCGCCGTCGAAGACGTACACCAGCCGCGCGTGGTCGCCCTTGTCGCAGTTGTTGTCGTCGGCGAACAGGTTGCCGTGCTCGTCGAAGGCGAGTTCCTGCGGGTTGCGCAGGCCGCGGTGGACCACCTCCAACTCGGTGCCGTCGGGGTTGCACTTGAACACCGCCCCGGTGCGCGGGCCGCTCAGGGTCGCGCCCTCCTTGGTCTCGACGTGGAAGCCGCGGTCGCCGACGCTGAAGTAGAGCTTGCCGTCCGGCCCCCAGATGAGGCCGTGCAGGTCGTGGCCGAGGAACGCGCAGTTGACGCCGAAGCCGGTCAGCAACGCCTCACGCTTGGTGGCGACGCCGGCCTTCTCTTCGCTCAACTCCCAGAGGTTGGGGATGCACGTCAGGAAGACCTTGCCGTTGCTGGCCAGGACGCCCGCGGCGAGGCCGTCGGCCGGGGCGTTGAAGCCGCCGGCGAACACACTCGACAGGTCGGCCTTGCCGCTGCCGGTCGTGTCGGTGAGTAGTCGCACCTGATCGGCGTGCTTCGTGAAGTGGCCCATGCCGCCGGGGAACTTGCCCGCGTACTTCTCGTACATCTTCACGCGGTCAGCGACGGTCTTCAACTGCAAGTCGTCGTCGAGGAAGAACGGCCGGGTGCGGTTCTCCTCGGCCCCCTGGTTGAAGCGGTACTCCTCGGCGACGAACACGCGGTTGCGGTCGTCGAGGCTAATCGCGACCGGCGACGCCAGCATCGGCTCGGCGGCGAACAGGTCAACGCGCATCCCGGCCGGCAGCTTGAATGTCGCCATCTGCTTGGTGGCGACGGTGGTGCCGTTGGGCAAGTCCGGCTCCGGCGCGGCCGGCGTGACGGCCTCGGGCGGGGTGAGCGCGACGGCGACCCCGGCGGACAACAACACCAACGCGGCGAGGGAGCGACGGAACATGGAAGACACCCAGGGGAGAAGGGCGCGGGGGGCAGGAAGGAAAACAGTTTTTACCGCGGAGGAGCGGAGTAGCGGAGAGGACCAAAACATAAATGCTTTGTTTTGGTCCTCTCCGCTACTCCGCTCCTCCGCGGTAAAAATCTTGGGTCAGGGTCATCTTAGCGAGTCCAGGATCTTCATCCGCATCGCCGACAGCGCAGGCACCAGGCCGCCGATGCGGCCCATCGCCAGCGCGAAGAGCATCCCCATCGTCACCACCTCGAAGTTCACGTCGAGCGTGATCGCCACCGTCTTGCCGCCGGGGCCGCCGCCGCCGCCCGACAGCGTACTCGTCGAGCCGGCCCCGTTGACGAACAGGCGCACCAGCACGCAACCGATGAACCCGCCGAGCAGCGCGACCGTGAGGGATTCGAGCAGGAACGACACCATCACCTGCCAGCGCTTAAACCCCAACAGACGCAACACGCCGATGTCGCGGATGCGCTGGGCGATGCTGGCGAACATCGTCGTCATCATGCCGAACACGCCGCCGATCGCCATGACCACCGCGACGACCACGACCACCGCCAAGAAGTCGTTGTTCGTCTTCGTCAACTCGGCGTAGTAGTCCGGCTCCGCGAAGGCTTTGAGCTTCTGCTGCGTGTAACGCTTGCCTAAGTGGTACGCGAGTGCGGTACTCGCCTCGCGGGTGTTCGCCTCGGTGCGCAACACCAGGGTCGTGTAACTCGGCTTGCCGAAGGGGGTCGTGATGAGGTTGAACTTCTTGCACCAGATCTCGCTGCCGAAGGTTTTGCCCTCGGACTTCATGACGCCGGACACGACCCAGGTCATGTCGCCCAACTCGAAGGTGTCGCCGGGCTTCATCGTGGGTCGGTCGGTGTCGGTGGCGAAGGTCTTGGCGATGCCCTCGCCCAAAACACACTCGACGCGGCCCTGCCCATCGACGCCGGCGGGGCTGAACCAGCGGCCCCCGTCGTAGAGCTGCACGTCGTGGACGGTCGCGGCGATGTCGGCGTCGTCCATCGCGCGGAGCGACACGAACCGCCGGCGCGGCGGCGTCGTCTTCGGGATCGGCTGGTTAATCGAGTAGTACGTCTCCCGGCTCGCCAAGGCGACCTCCCGGCCGTCGCGGCCCGTCGTCTTGGCGACGCGCACCGGCACCGCGAGTGGGCGGTCCTTGGCGTCGAGGGTGGCCGCCTCGCGCTCGACGTTGTCGAGGTCGCCGTAGCCGAGGTTCGAGAAGAGTTCGTCGGTCGCCCCGTCGGAGAGCACGAAGACGTTGCCGGGCACGCCGGTGTTCTCGGTGAGGTTGTTCATCCCGCAGACGAAGGCCAGGAGCATCACCAGCAGCCCGACGACGAAGGTGAACGCCACCAGCGTCATCGCGTTGGTCAGCCAGCGGACCCGCAAGTTGCGCAGGTTGTAGCGCAGTGGGACCTTGCCGACGGCCAGCAGCAGGCCGATGTCGAGCAGGTAGACGAGGAAGAACACCAGCGGCCAGTACGCCACCGCGGCCGGCGGCAGCTTCTCGGACAGTGGCGTCTTGAGGAAGGTTCGCACCGCCTCGGGGTAGTCCGCCAGCCGCTCCTCGCGCTGCTTGTCGGTCTTGCCCATCAACGTCGCCGGGGCGATGAGCAGTGTCCGCGAGATGCTGCTGAACTGCCCGCGCTCCGAGAGGATCGCCGTGCCGGTGTTCTCGCGCAACAGCGTGACCGCCTCGACGCTCACGCCGAGCAGCGTGATCAGCACGACGAACCCGGTGAGCAGCGCGAACAGCCGCCGCCACGCCTGGCGGGCGTGGCTCTCGCGGCCGCTGCTCTCGCTGAGCACCGACTCGGTGGGGTCGATCGCCGGGAAGAGCAGCAGCAGCGCCGACAGCGGCAGCAACGACAGCCCCAGGACGAGCGCCGAGACGATGAGCTTTAACAAGCCGAGGAGGAAGCGGACGAACATCGGCAGTCACCAATTGGGAAGACTCAAGGGCTTGAACTCAGAATTTTGCCGCGGAGACGCAGAGGCGCGGAGAAATCCAAATTCAAGTTTTTGTCTTCTCCGCGCCTTTGCGTCTCCGCGGCAAAATCTTTTCTGGCTTCATGTTACCTGCGCGAACACTTCAGATACCTTCACCTTGCGCGACGAGATCGCCGGCAACGCCGAGCCGACCAGGCCCACGAAGGTCCCCAGGATCGGGCCGTAAACCGTAATCATCAGCGGGGCACTGATCTTGTCGAAGAACAGGATTTTGAACTTCAACCCGGTCAACGCCTTGAAGCTCTCGATCGACTTGGGCGCGAAGTAGACGAGCCACGTACTCAACAGTCCGCCCATGACGCCGATTAACACCGCCTCGGCGATGATGATGCCCATGACTTGCCACGGCAAGAAGCCCAAGACTTTCATCACGGCCATCTCGGAGCGGCGCTCGCGCACGCCGATCGTAATCGTGATGCCGACGACCAGGCACATGATCACCGCGATCGCCGGCATGATGATGTACTTGAAGGCGAAGACGATCGACTTCAGGCCTTCGAGGAACGAGCCGATCGCGGCCGACGCCGTCTCCATCTTGGCCTGCGGGGCGCTGAACGCCTTCGGCTCGTTGACGACCGTCGCCAGGGCCTCGTAGGCTGCCTTGTTCGGCATCCGCACCCAGACCAGGTTCACCGGCCGGACCTCCGCGCCGCTGAAGGTCTTCGCGCCGTCGAGGGTGTCGTTGAAGTAGTCGAGCCGCATCAGCGACGACT
>JAYTUC010000082.1:0-9064 GCA_043744775.1 Fimbriiglobus sp.
ACGGGGGCGGATGGGAATCGAACCCACCTGGGGCGTTGCTCACGCCCCACGCCGGTTTTGAAGACCGGGGCCGGCACCAGCCGCGCAAACGCCCCCGAGGCGACGCCAGTCATCGTAGCCGCCGCCGAAACGCCTGGGAGGCGGCACAACCTCGATTCCGGCGATTCGTCGGACGGACGCCCAGATCCAGTCGCGAAGCGGGCCTTACCCGCGGAGTAGAATGACTGGCTTACGCGCCCCCCCCCGCCCCTCAGACCCGCCGCGTCGGGGAGCCGGCGTAGGACTGGCCCGGCTCCAGACGCTCGCCCCGCATTACCACACTGTGGGCGGCGACGCGCGTCCCCTCGCCCACGGCCGTCTCGTGCAGCAGGATCGCCCCGGTGCCGACCGTCGCCCGCTCGCCGATCACGATCGGTCCGGTCTTCAGCACCCGGTCCTCGAACGTGTGCGCCTGGTACAGGCCGTTCGCGGTCGCCTCGGCGCGGATGTCGAGCATGTCCGGGTCGGTGCAGAGCGAGGACACGTCGAAGAGGGCGACGCTCCGGCCGACCCGGACGCCTAGCGCCCGCAAGTACCAGTTCAGCCAAACGGTCCCCTCTAACGCGCGCAGCGCGTCGATCGCGAGGGCGTGGGTCGCGGTGTAATTGAAGTCCCACCGGCAGCACCACGACGACCACAAGGCGTGGGTGCCCGGCCGGACGCGGCCGAGCAGGAGCCACTTCACGCCGAGCGCCAGCCCGCACAGGCCGGCCAGGAACGCGAGGTCGAGGGCCGGCACGACCGCGAGCACGAGCACCGGGGGCGAGACCGCGCCGGCGGCGAGCCCCACCAGCGCGAGCCAGCTGAGGGCCAGCAGCGCCGGGCCGAGCGGCAGGGCGAACCGCAGGCACTCCCAGAAGAGGCGGTTGGCGACGCGGCCGCGCGACGGCCGGAACGTCAGGCCGAGGTCGGCGGCGACGACCTCGCGGCGCGGCAGCTCGAACGGCGGCACCCCGAACCACGCGGTGCCGAGCCGCATGACCGCGTCGTTGGCCACCGTGCCGACGCCGATCAGCACGCCGTCGGGGATCGACTGCCCGGCCGCGACGACAGCGTAATTCCCGACGAACACCGCGTCGCCGAGGGTCACCCGCGCCAGCGTCACAGTGCCGCGGTGCACCTCCGGCGAGCCGAGGTAGATGCCGCCCGCGAGGAAGGACCCGGTGCCGATCGCGGTCAGTTCGGGGATGGTGTCGTGCAGGCGGCTGATCTCGCTGCGCCGGCCGACCGTCATGCCCGCCGCGCGGAGCCACACCGGCCAGAACATCGTCCCGTCGAGCCAGCCGTTCGCCCAGTCGAGGGTGTCGGACTTCAGTTGCACGCGGACGTAGGCGTAGCTCCAGCGCGGGATGACCCCCTCCCGGACGCGACCCGCGAGGCGCATCGTCAGGCACCGCCAGACGAGCAGGATCGGGACGAGCAGCACGGCGAGACTCACGGAGGCGAAGGCCATCCCCGCCTCCACCGACGGGTGCAGCACCCACTCGGCGGCCGTGACCGGATCGACGCCCCACACCCACGAGAACACGACAGCCAGCGCCGCGAGTGGCACCACACCGAATGCGGCGAGGAGCAGCCGGGACGACAGCAGCACGACGCCGTACCAGGCCGGCGACAGCTCCCGGCTCCCGGCCGGCAGCGGCGGCGGCGCTGGCGCGGCACCGGCGGGCCGGGCCGGGACGCCGGACCAGCTCTCGCCCCGCGGCACCCGTCCGCCGGACTCCAGGAAGGCGTGGGAGGTCAATCGGCTCTCGGGCCCCATCGCGGTGCCCGGCCCGACGCCGGACCGCGGCTCCAGGGTGCAGCCGATGCCGAGGGCGACCGCCCCGACCACGACCTGGCCGTCGTCGTAATCGACGAGGCGGACAGTCGCCTCCCGGCTCAGGGTCACGTCGTCGCCGAGTTCGAGCAGGTCCCAGCCGCCGTCCGTGAGGTTCACGCCGCGGTGGATGTGGACGCGGCGGCCGATCCGGGCACCGAGGGCGCGGAGCACGGCACACTGGAACGCCGTCCCCTCCAGCAGCCGCCACGGGATCAGCCGGACCGCCTGGTGGACGACCCAGTTCCGGACGTAGAAGCCCCCCCAGACCGGCTCGCGCCGCGGCCGGTAACGCCCGATCAGCAGCCACTTCAGCGCGACCGCGAACGCCACCGAGCCGAGGCCGTATCCGCAGACGCCGAGCACGGAGAGCAGCGGCGCGGCAAGCACGATCTCGATAGGGCTGAGTCCGACAGTCAGCGCGGGCACCAACTCGAACACCGTGAGGTACAGGGCCGCGCCTCCGATCACCAACCCGGCCAGGAGCCACGCCGTCTGAACGACCGTGGCCAGGAACGGTCCGCGTCGCCAGGCCGCCGGGGCCGGGGGCTGGGTCGGTGCCTCGACGGGCGCGACGGGCACGGCCAGCGCCGCGAGGCCGCGAACTGTCGGGTAGGCGTACAGGTCGGCGATCCCGAGGCGGCTCAACTCCGGCAGGGAGCGCAGTTCGGAAACGACTCGCGCGGCGAGCAGCGAGTACCCGCCGTAGTCGAGGAAGAAGTTCGCCTCGACGGAGCGGATCTCATGGCCGAACGCCTGCGCCCACGCCGCCGCGACCCGGTGCTCCAGCGGCGTCGCCGGCGGCACCTCACCGCCGTCGCCCCCGGCCGTGAGGCGCGGCCCGGACGGCTTCGGCAGCCGGGAGCGGTCCGCCTTCTGGCTCGGCAGCATCGGCACCGCGTCGATCGCCTCGACGTAGGCCGGCACCATGTACGCCGGCAGCCGTTGGCGCAGCGCGTCGTGGAGTTGCCGCCGTAGCGCGGCGAAGTCGGTGCCGGGCCGCGGGACGACGTAGGCCGCCAACTCGTCCGCGCCGCCCGCCGACACCACCGCGACGACGGCACTCACGACCGGGCCGGCCTCGAGCAGCACGGCCTCGACCTCGGCCAGTTCGATGCGGTAGCCGCGGACCTTCACCTGCGTGTCGATCCGGCCGCGGTACTCGATCTCGCCGGCGGGGGTCAGGACGCCGAGGTCGCCGGTGCGGTACAGCCGGGCACCGGGCCGGTCGGAGAACGGGTCGATCACGAACTTCTCGGCGGTTAGCTCCGGCCGGTTGACGTAGCCGACGGCGACGCCCGGCCCGCCGACGCAGATCTCGCCGGGCACGCCGGGCGGCACCGGCCGCAGCGCGGCGTCCAGGATGTGGGCCGTGTAGGTCGGGAGCGGCCGGCCGATGGTCACGGGTCGGCCGGGCAGGAGTTCGGCCCACGTCGCGGTGACGGTCGTTTCCGTCGGGCCGTAGGTGTTCAGCATCCGGCGGCCCGGCCGCGCCCAGCGGGTGACCAGGTCGGCGGGGCACGCCTCACCGCCCACGAGCAGCGTCCGCAGCGTCGGCACGTCGCGGTCGAGCGTGGCCAGCAGCGTCGGCACGCAGGCGAGGACGGTGACGCCGTGCTCGATTAGGAAGTCGGTCAGCCCGGTGCCGAGCTTGCGGTGGTCGTTCGGACCGGCCACGACCGTCGCCCCGGCGCGGAAGGCCGGCCAGACCTCCTCCACCGAGAAGTCGAAGGCGAGCGTCATGCCCTGGTAGACGCGGTCGGCCGCCGTCACGCCGTAGATCGGCGAGCAGGAGGCGACGAAGTTGCACGCGCTGGAGTGGTTGACGGCCACGCCCTTGGGCCGGCCGGTGGTGCCCGAGGTGTAGATGACGTAGCCGAGCGAGTCGCCGTCGGCGGCGGGCACGGGTCGGCCCGCCGGCTCCGCGGCGATCGCGGCGGTTTCCGCGTCGAGGGCCAGCGCCGGGCACCGAGCGGTGGCGAGCGCCGCGAGGTCGGCCGTGGTCACGATCAGGGCCAGTCCCGCGTCGCTGGCGATGAACGACACCCGCTCGTGCGGGAACGACGGGTCGAGCGGCACGAACGCGGCCCCGGCCTTGAGGACGGCCAGGAGCGACACGTACGTTTCGGCCGAGCGCTCCATCAGCAAGCCGACGCGGTCGCCGGGCTTAACGCCGAGGCGGGCGAGGTGGTGCGCCAGCCGGTTCGCCCGCGCGTCGAGGTCGGCGTAGGTGATCCGGTCCGAGCCGCAGACGACGGCAAGGTTCGACGGGTGTTCGTCGCAGGTGCGCTCGAAGACGTGGTGCAGCCGGCGGGCGGGGGCGGTCTGGGCCGGCCGATTCATTCCGACACGGCGGGCGGGCGTCGGGAACTGTTCGAGCGTTGTCGAAGGCAGCATGGAGGGGACTTTCGCTGGGAGATCGACGTAGCCGGGGAGAGGCTAACCATTAAACCCGCCCGACACCTGCGAGTTCCGCCGGCCCTGAGGTGGCAGACGGTCAGGGTAGTCGGATTTGCCGCTCCGCTCAGCGGACGGCACGCCTCACACTCGGAGAGCCCGCCCCGTTGCCTCCGGTGCCAGGGGAATTACTGGCCTGGGCGGAGTGCCCTGGTGGTACCCCGAGGGGTGCATCCCTACTCCGAGCGCAGGTGCCCGAACGCGGCGAGTTTGTTGGCGGGTCGTGTCCAGCGTCTTCGGTGGGCATAGCCTCCGCCTGGGGGCGAGGTGCCGCGTTTCGCGTAACACTCCGGCCGCGCGGGGTGAACTCGGCCGCGAAGAGCGCCACCAAATGCCGACCGCGGGGGGGCAGAAGCATGGTCGCTATACTCGGCGGTCGGAGCGGCGGCGTCACCGACACCAGGCCACGACTGACGCCACCACGAAAGCGGCACCCGCCGAGCTGACAGTCTCACCGCGTTCGCGCTCACCGGAATTCCAATTCCAGTGACCTCCGTCGCCTCTGTAGTCTGTACCACCCCGCCGGTACGTTCCGACTCACGCATTCTCCCGCCCGACCACCAAACGGTACGGCAGTTGCGCTAGCTCCGCCACACCCGCCGGCCGCTTGACGCGACCAGCCGACGTACCGGGAGTGCCCCTGCCCGCGTTCGGCACGATCGAGGCAGCGTGCGTCGTCCCGTCGCTCACCCAGGCGACGGGCGACGCAGGGCGGGCGTTGAGGCAAGTGCGGGGCCTCACGCCGCAACTGGGTGGCGACTGAGGCCGGATGGGGGCACCCGACAGGGCCTCGCCACGCGGCGACGAACCTGCAGACTGGTCGCGTGACAGCGAGCCGCGTAGCGACCGGGAGCTAAGCTGCTGAACCGGCGAAACGGTTCAACTGACCAGCACTCGGGAAATTTTCGGAAGCGGTGCCGTTTCAATTGCCGTCAGGAGTTGACAGAACACCGTAAATCCCTATGATGGCACAAAAGAAGCACCCATAGCTCAACTGGATAGAGCGTCGGTCTACGGAACCGAAGGTTGTAGGTTCAAATCCTACTGGGTGTACTCGGCATTTTCAGTCTTGAAGGTTGGTCTCTGCTTGCCTGACGCGGAGCATCGGTACAGTACGACGCCGGGGCCACGACTCTCCCAAGAAGCCCCTACTACCCGCGTTGCTATCCCTCTGTTTCGACGCGCGCATTTACGACGAGCGAAATAGCCGGTACGTATTCACGAACGTCACCTAACACTTCCACGCTGGGCAACCGCCCACCGCAAAATCAACCATGAGTGGAATGCCCTGGATGCCTTCCCGCTCAAGTTCCACACCCTGATCGCGACCCCGCCCCTCCCCACAACCGAAATCTGGCGGCAGCGGCACGTCGCGTCTAAGGCGGTCTTCGCCGACATCGCGGGTGCGAGCGGCAGAAGGCGTTCGACGGCCTGTTCGATCTCGACAGGGTCGAGTCGGTCGATCAGGTGCTGGTGGTGATGGGAAACGAGTCGCGCGGGGCGATGAACTCCGAGCAGTTCTCGGTGTCCCGCTGGCGTGCGAGGTTCGAGGCCAGGGTGTCCACCACTGGACGCCAAGTCGGCGCACGAGGTCGCTTCGTTCACCATCGTGTTCGCCGGGGCCAAGGTGTGGGGGCTAACGGTCGAGGGCCGGAACCTTTGTCGCATCTACGACTCCGTGTCACTGGGACGCTGGCCACACATTCGGGTGGCGATGCGGGACTTCGATCCGGCGGGCGAGGTGGTCACGGCGGCCCACGTCAACGACACGACGCCGAAGGACCCCGCCTAAAAGCGAGCACTTGCACGCCTCGACCCCCGGATCGGCGCGGGAGGGCGTTGCGGCCGCGGTGCCGGCTCGGTACACTATGACCCGCGTCACAAGCTACGACCGCGGGCCGCCCGGTAGCCGCCTTGCCCCGCCCCACCCGAGGCTGTCATGGCCATCCGCATCCAGTGCCCAGCCCGCGACTGCGGGGCGGTGTGTACCGCGAACGACAAGGTCGCTGGGAAGACGGTCAAGTGCCCGAAGTGCGGGCTGCCGTTCGCGGCGCGGCCGACGCTCGACGGCCTGTCGCGGGACACCCACAAGAGCCGGCCGGGCGCGGACGCCGAGCCGTTCCCGACCTTGCCGGCGGAGTTCGGCCGCTACCGAGTCTTGAAACTCCTCGGCCGGGGCGGGATGGGGGCCGTGTACCTGGCCCAGGACTCGCAACTCGGGCGGAAGGTCGCGCTCAAGATCCCCTTCATCGACGGGGCCGACGCCAAGCGGGTCGAGCGGTTCGCCCGCGAGGGCCGGTCGGCGGCCGCGCTGCACCACCCGAACATCTGCACGGTGTTCGACGCCGGCGCGATCGGCGGGCGGCCTTACATCACGATGGCCTACCTCGCCGGCACCCCGCTCGACCAGTCGATCGACCCCGACGCGCCGCTGACGCCGCGGCGGGCGGCCGAGATCGCCCGCGGCGTCGCTTTAGCACTGGGCTACGCCCACGCGAATGGGGTGGTCCACCGCGACCTGAAGCCCGCCAACGTGATGATGACGCCGGCCGGGGAGCCGGTGGTGATGGACTTCGGGCTGGCCAAGCTGTCCGGCGAAGTCGATCCGAACGAGGTCAAGCTGACCCGCGAAGGCGGCCTGATCGGGACGCCGAGTTACATGGCCCCGGAGCAGGTCCGGGGGGACACCGGGGCGATCGGCCCGGCGACCGACGTGTACGCCCTCGGGGTGATGCTGTTCGAGATGCTGGCCGGCCGCCCCCCGTACGTGGGGGGACTCGCGACGGTCCTCGGCCAAATCCTGGCCGCGCCGGTCCCGCCCCTGCGGGCGTTCCGGCCGGACGCGCCCGCGTGGCTGGAGGCGGTCTGCGACCGGGCGATGGCCAAGAACCCGGCCGAGCGGTTCGCGAGCATGGCCGAGTTCGCCGACGCCCTCGACCTGGACACGGTGGCCCCCGCGGACGAGCCGGTGGCGGTGGCGGTGGCGGCCGTGTACCCCCCCGCACCAGCGGCGGCCGTCCGAACCCAGGCGGAGTCGCCGTTCGGACTGCTCAACGACGCGCCGGCGGCCCGCCCGGCTCAGGCGGCGGCGCGGGCCCGCCGGCCGCTGTGGGCGGCGATCGTGGTGGCCGCGCTCCTCCCGCTAGCCGGGGCTGTCGCGGCCGTGGCGTTCCGCCTCCAAACCGCGAACGGCACGCTGGTGGTCGAAATCGACGACCCGGCCGTCGAGGCCCGGATCAAGGGCGGCAAACTCATCCTGTCCGGGCCGGACGGGAGGACGGTGTACACGATCGAACCCGGCGTCCGGGACAGGAAGATCGACACAGGCGCATACAAGGTCCGAGTCGAGGGGGCGGACGGGTTAGCGCTCGACACGACCGAGTTCACGCTTAAGAGGGGCGAGAAGGTCATTGTGCGGGTAAGGGCACAACCAGATACAGGCGCTGCTCGCGTTGCCATAACCCCTGCGGATCAAGAGCCGGTTGCTACGCCCGTGCCATCGGGGGGCATTGCCGGTGACCAGTCGAGCGCCGGTTCAGTTGCGGCCGTGAACGATTGGCCGACCTCGTTGGCCGTTGATATCGGCGGCGGGAGGAAAATGGACTTTCAGCTAATCCCGAAGGGCAGTTTCATGATGGGTTCGCCACCGAGCGAGGTGTGCCGAGCAGGAATCATAAATGGCTTCGACCCGGAACGGCTACACCGGGTAGAGATCACGAGGCCATTTTACTTGGCCAAATCCCCGACTTCGCAAGAGCAGTTCGTTGCCGTCACGAGCCGAAATCCGAGCGTCTTCTCGGCCACGGGAGCCGCGAAACGTGACGCCGAGGGTATCGATACCAAGCGTTTCCCGGTCGAGAACGTAACGTGGCGAGAATCTACGGACTTCTGCGCAACCTTGACCGCCGCTGGCACGCAGGGCTTCATCTTTCGCTTACCGACCGAGGCGGAATGGGAATACGCGTGCCGGTCGGGGTCTCAGACGGCGTACTCGTTCGGCGAAGACGGACGGCAACTCGGTGAGTACTGCTGGAATCGGGAGAATGCGTCTGGCCGCCCGCACCCTGTTGGGGAGAAGAAACCGAACAAGTGGGGCTTGTACGATATGAATGGACTCGTCTGGCAGCAGTGTCAGGACTTCTACGGGCCTTACGATGACCTGCCGTCGCAAGACCCCGTCAGGATTAAAGTCTTGAACAGCGAACGTCGCGTCGTTCGGGGAAGTTCATGGGCGGGTGACATGGGACCGAGTACCCTCCGCGCCGCCTCCCGAGGGAGTAATGCCGAGGACAACCGGATGATTTATGACGGCTTTCGAGTCGCACTCACTTTACCCGACCGAACCGTCCAGCCAACAACTCCTTCGACGCCGACTCCGAAGAATCCTGAAAGCCCGTCGCGTTAGTCCCGCCTTCAAATTGCACGCGGCCAGAAAGTCGGCGGTCCGGTAAGCGACCCAATCGCGAGGCGATTCACCCTGCAAGCCGCCCGGTCGAGTCTCTCACTCGATTGCCAGCTTTTCGCCCGGATTGCTTGCCCACGCGTCGTGCGACGTTGACGCAAGTTCGTTCCGAATGCAAAATCGCGCACGTCAACCTATCTTGCCTTCTGGACTCATTCGTCAGTCGGTCTCGCCGTACTCCTTGGCCACCGGTAAGTGACTGTCCCATAAGGGGGGTCAGGCGGCCTGTCGGTAGTGGAACTCTGCATCCCCGCCCTTCGGTTGGAGTCGGTTCAGCATGAGGTGGA
>JAYTUC010000083.1:0-32141 GCA_043744775.1 Fimbriiglobus sp.
ACCCGTCTGCGCTGCCAGGTGCGGCGAGACGAATCCGTGACAGCGGTAGAGTCCGTAGGGGACGGTCATCTTGCGCCCCATCGTGCCGGTGATGGAGCCGTCCTTCTTGATCTGGGCGGCGGCGTCGTCTTCGGTCGTCACGGACTTCCGAGTGATGGCGTGTTCCAGCGACAGGATGGGGCCGATCGAGCGAGAGAACGTCAGTTGCACCGGGCCTCGCACCTGGCCGCAGTTGACGCCCGTCGTCATCACCGCGCCGAACGTCCGCACGTCCCAGAAGGTCTTGCACATCCAGCCACGCGCGGCGGTGGTCACGTCGCCCGACTTGTCTGCACCCCTGTCCTGCTTCTTCTTGGGAGGCTTGCCGCCGGTCGGCTGATCCGGCGGCGTCTCGATCGCCGGGGCGGGCTGCGCCGGTAACTCCGACTTCACCGCGTCGATGGCCTGCTGGTGGATGCGGTTGAGGATGCGGTCTCCGTCTGGGGCGTCTTGCGTCTGGAAGTAGATTCGGTGGCCATCGCCGGCCAGCATCGGCACGACATTCCTGATCTTGCGCTTGACGCAGACATCTGTTACCAGACCCTCGCCCGTCTCGGGGTCGATGCGGGGCTGGTTGCCGGCGTCGGGGTCGCCGTTGGGGTTGCCGTCGGTCACGTCGAACAGGTAGACGAAGTCGTAGCGGTTCTCGATCGCGGGCATGGGCTAAACCTCTTCGGTCGGGGTGGCGGTCGGGGCGGCGGTGTCGGTGGTCTTGTCGCGCTTGGTGAACAGGGCCTGGCGCTGGTGGTAGTAGCCGACGGCGAACAGCCCCTGTTGCTCGAGGCTCAGCGTCGGCGGGAACGGGGTCGGAGGCTTCAGCCCGGAGCAAACCTCCTGGATGCGGATGTCGAGGTACTTGCCGCTGCCGGCGAGCTTGGCGACGTGGTGCGGCACCTTGCGCAACAGTTGCGGGAAGACCACGACCGGGGTCGCCGACGCCGCGCCGTAGTAGCGGTCGCGGATCGACGCCTTGGCACTCACCGCGTCCTCCTGGAGCTTCTCCAACAGCGCGAACAGCCGGCCGAGCCGGTACGCCGTGTCGTCACAAGCCTCGTCTAACATCGCGTTCACCCTCGGGATTTCGGTCTCGCCAGTTTCGGCCAACTCGCGCCGGCGCACCCGGCACAGGCACGCTTTGAGGAACGCCGCGCGGTCGGGGTAGATCGTCCGCTCCGCCCGGACCCGCCGGACGAGAGCCTCGAGCACCGCGCGGGCGAACGGCCGGCCGGTGAGGATCGCCAGGAACACGCCGCCGGCCAGCGCCGCCGGCACGTTCTCGAGCTTGCCCTGCGCCGCGGTCTGCCGCAGCAACAGGTGCAGCGGTTGCGGCCTCGCCTCGTCCGCCGCCGGCCGGGCGATGTGCAGGTCGTCGAAGTAGTCCCGCAGGTTGGCGAGCGCCGCCCCCAGGGTCGTCTCGTGCCAGCCGCGGACGGTCCCCCGGCCGATCGCCCCGGACAGCGTCAGCGCGTAGAACGGCTCGACGCTGGCGAGGGCCACCTGGGAGCCTTTCCACGGCCCGCCGTACAGGGCGGTGACGTGGTCCGGCTCGCCGCGGGTGACCGCCTCGGCGAAGAAGTCCGCCGGCCCCGAGTCTTTCGCCCAGAACACGACGGCCGTGTCGTCCGACAGCCGCACGTTGCGGACGCCGAGCGTCTGGCCCTGGTGCTTGGGGTCGGGGTAGCCGTCGGAGAGTAGGCGGTTGAGCGCCGCCTGGTAGGCGTCGGCCGCCGCCTGCGACACAGTCGCGCCGCCGACGCCCTGCAGGCCGTAAGACTCGAAGGCGGTCGCGTTGACCGACGTGAACGGGACGCCGCCCTTGGTGTCCGACACCGGCGGCACGCCCTTGATGCTCGGGTGCAGCCGCACTGGCGCGGCCGGCAGCCCGGTCACCAGGCACGTCGGCAGGCTCGTGCTCGCCTCCGCCGGGTCGCGGCCCGGCCCGGCGCGGCGGGCCGACCAGTACGTGACCACGGTGGGGCGCTGCGGCAGGGTCACGCCCTCGTCCGGGTAGTAGCACGGGGCGATCAGGTCGCCCTCGGTCCAGCCGAGTAGCTCGGCCTCGGGCGGGCCGCCGGCGTCGAGCAGCGCGAGCCACGCAACCAGCCCCTCGTCGCCGGTCGCCTCGACCGCGGCCCGGACCTCGGCGAGGTACGCGGCGAACTGCTTGGCCGCTCCCTGGCGGACTTTCGCCTCGGGCTTGCCCTCTTTCGCCGCCTTCGCGAGCGCGTCCGGGTGGACCCAGCCGAAGACGTAGCTCGGCTTATCGACGAGGAACTCCGCCTCCACGCCGCTAGTTCGGCCCGAGCGCTTGGGGACCATGAGCGACGCGCTGATCGGCTTGCCCTTTCCGCTTCCGGGCTTGCGTGCGGTGTCGGTCTTACCGAGGAACGTCCCGCCGGGGCCGAAGGTGACCCGCCAGCGGACCGGCATCGGCTGGAAGTCGGGGTTCTCCGTCAGGCCCTCGTAGTGGGCCAACTCGACGAGTGCCGTGAGGATCACGCCGTCACCCCCCGCGCCGGGCCGTCCGCCACCGGCGCCGCCTCGAACGGCGGCACGGCGATGAAGCCGGTCTCGTCGATGCGGGCGCGAAAGAATCGCGGCACGATCGTCGCGCCGAATTCGAGGTCGTGCAGCATCAGCCCCAGCTCGCGCGGCCGCCAGGTCGCCTCCAGCTTCGACACCTCGCCCCCGGTCGCCGGCGAGACCCGCGCGGCGAACTCCCGGCAGCCGAGGTACGGCTGGTGGAACGTCTGGCCCCCGTCGAGGCGGCGGCGGAACATCTCGGCGTGCTTGGTCATCGTGTCCTCCGGCCCCCACCGCGCCGCCGGCACGAAGTGCGCCTCGACGACGTAATCGACCCCTTGCAGCGCGACGGTGTTGCGCTGCTGCCGCGCCTCGTCGGTGAGGTAGGCCTCGAAGCTCTCGCCGCGCTGCCCCGCCGCGGCGTCGCGGCTGCTGACCCGCCCGGCGACCTCGTTGCGCTTGAAGCTCAGGAAGCGCACCGGGTTGAGCACGCGGATGCCGGTGACCACCCAGCGGATGGCCGGCTTCCAGTGGACCGCCTCCAGGACGCCCCGCGCCGCCGACGGAGTCATCACCTCGTAGCTGACCCGCTCGACCTTGAACTCGGGCCGGGTGAAGCAGGCCAGGTCGCCCGCCACCCGCACCCGGAACGTCTCGCTCGCCTTCGCCATCGCCGCACCTCCTGGGTTAACCGCACAGTGATCCGGGGTCCGCCGCCAGCGTCGCCGTCAAGTCGAGTCCGAACCGCTCGCCGTAGAGGCCGCCGTGACACGGGCCCACGGCGGAGACGGCGTCATGAATCCGCTCGACCGCGCCGCCCGCCTCGAGCCGCTTCAGCTCGCGCTCGGGGATGGTCACGACGTAGGGCTGGAGCGCCCGCAGCCGGTCGCGGTTCGGCCCGCGTCGCCGCAGCGCGTCGAGCAGCCCGGCCACGCCGTCGCCGTAGGGGACGACCACCGCCGCCGAGCCGTCCGGGTCGATGACCGTGAACTCCTCGGCCACCGTCTTGAAGTTCCTCGCCTCCCGGAGAGCCTGCACGCCGTTCACGTCGAGGCTGCCGAGGCCGTTGTAAAGTCGGCGGAAGTAGCCCCCGTAAATCGCCGGGTCCAGGGCGTCGATGCCGGGGTCGGCGCTCCGCATCGTCCGCGCGACTTGCAGGCCGATCCGGGGCATCCCCTCCGGCGGCTGGCCCGGCGCGTGGAACACCACCAACCGCCCGGCGCGCGCCCCCAGGGTGCCGTTGCGGTTGCAGCGGCCCGCGGCCTGCGCGATCGACTCGAATCCCGCGTCGGCCCGGTAGACGACGGGGAAATCGAGATCGACGCCCGCCTCCACCAAGGTTGTCGCCACGACCCGGACGTGTGACCCCGGCACCGCGAGTTTCTCCCGAATCTCGCGCAACACGTTGAGCCGGTGCTTGGGGCACATTAGCGCCGACAGGTGGACCGCCTCCGGCACCAACTCGGCCAAGGCCCGGCAGTCCCGCCGCGAGTGCGTCACGACCAGCACCCGCGGCAACGCACCGACCTCCGCCGCCAGCGCCCGCCATAGCGCGTCCGTCTCGTCGTCGTCCAACTTGCGCGACGGCGCGGCGGCCGTCGGCCACTCGACCGTGACGCGCGCCAGGTCGCGGAACGCCGCCGGCGCGTCGCCGACGATCTCGGTCGTGTCGCGGAAGCCCTCGAACGTCCCCTGCATCCCGGCGCTGCGGCTCTTGAGAGCCGGCTGCGTCGCGGTCGAGAGGACCAGGGTCACCTTGTAGGCCCGCACCAGTTCCCGCAGCGCGTCGAGGATCGGGGCGAGTTGGCCGGCGGGGAGCGTCTGCACCTCGTCGAAGATCACCACGCTTTCGCAGACGTTGTGCAGCTTGCGGCACGCGGTCGTTCGGTTCGCCAGGAGGCTCTCGAGGAACTGCACGCTGGTCGTGACGACGACGGGCGCGTCCCAGTTCTCGCAGCCCGCCCGGTTGCGCCGCGAGTCCCGGACCGGGTCGAGGCTGGCGTGGTGCTCCAGGACGTTCTCGGCCCCGAAGGCGTCGCGGTAGACCGCCGCGTTCTGGTCGATGATCGACGTGAACGGCAGCACCACGATGATCCGCTTGAGGCCTCGGGCCACGGCGTGTTCGAGGGCGAACGCCATACCGGCGAGCGTCTTGCCGCCGCCGGTCGGGGCGGTGAGCGTGAACACCCCTGGGGCGTCGGCCCGCCCCCGCTCGCGGCAGTCGGCGAGAACCTGCGCCCGGACCCGGTTGACCCCCGCCGCGGCGAGGTCACTCTTCAGCTTGCCCAAGTGGGCGTCGAGCTTGGTGAGCAGTTCCGCCGGCGGCGTCGGGTTCCCGCGGAGGTGCCCCGTGCACTCGGCCTCGGGCTTGCCGCCCTCGAAGTGCGCCTCGGTGTCGAGCCAGTCGGCGTCCACCAGGCACGAGAACAGCATCCGCACCCAAAACTCGAAGCGCCGCGCCGCCTCCTTGGGGTCGCGGCTCGACAGGAAGGCCGGCGGGGTGAGCGCCCCCACATCCGGCCGGACGGCGTCGGGGTCGGCCAGGACGCGGGCCAGCCGGTCCAGGTACTCGGGCGTCGCCAGCCGGGAGTTGAGGTCGGCCGAGTCGTGCAGGCCGCCGTGGTGGCCGGCGATGGCGAACGCCAGGGCCAGGCCGAGCCTGCCGCCGAGGGCCTGCGTCGCGTGGATCGCGCCGGCGTGCTTGTGGTCCACGCGGTCGCGACTGTCCCCCAGGAGCTTCCGCTGGAAGTCCGGCGAGTTCTTGCCGAGGTCGTGCCACAGCCCCGCCGCGCGCGCCCACTCGCCGCTCGCGAACGGCTCCGCGAACTCCGCCGCGAGGCGTGCGACCACACGGAGGTGTTCGCACAAATCGTGCGCGATCCCGGCGGCGTTCTCGGAGTGGGCGAGCAACACGAAACAGTCCTTGGGGGTGGCGATTCTGAACGGATATTAGAATGACTAGCCACGACGCCGTCGTCAAGGTCCGGGGCGAGTACTTCCCGCGGAACTCGAACGGTCTGGTCCGACTGGTGCATGGGGTAGCATCAGGTTGTTGTAAATGCGGGCGGAAAGCGTGCGTCGCGACGCAAGACTCTTCCCGCCCCTGCGGAGAGACGCGTTCGCGGCCGGATCGACGCAGAGGTCCCCTTGTTCCAAAACGTTCTCGCTCGAGGACCGCATCCGCCCCGACCGCCCGCCTCCCGATGTCGATCGCCGGGCCGACCGCCGCCTCGACGCCCTGTCCCCGAAGTTCGCCGCCGCCTATGCCCCAACCGGGCTACCCGGCGTGCCGCCGGAGCGCCTGCTCAAGGCCCAGTTGTTCCTCGCCATTTACTCACTCCGCAGCCAGCGCCAGCTGTGCGAGCGGATCGACACGCCCCGAAACTGCTGCTGGCTGCGCGAGCACGGTCCATCCGCGGCCGCACCAGCGCCGGGCCGTCGGGGCGGTGGCCGGTCGGTCTCCGTCCCCCGCGCTGCCGTGCGACGAGGTCGGCCTCGGCGAGACGATCGAGGATGGGCTGAGCGCGCGGCCGCCCGCCGACCCGCGGGACACGGTCGACGTGGACGAGGCGCGCCACCTCGACGCCGACGAGCAGTCCGGCCCGACGCGGGGCTACCTCCTCGACGAGAAGCTCGACGCGGCCGGGCGGGTCGGCTCGCTCGTCTTCTTCAACGGTACCCCGCACCGGGGCAAGGGGTACGGCTTCCTGGCACCGCTCAATCTGCTGCGGCCGGACTGGTTCGACCTTAAAGGCCGCTCGAGGGCCAATCGCCGCGGCTGCGCAAAGCGACGACACGCGACGACGAGCACGAGGTGGCCGACCTCGACGGCAAGCGGCTGTTCTGGGAGCCGCTCGTCCGGGCCGAGACGTACCGCTCCACGCCGGCCGAGGAGCACTTCTACCACACGCTGTCCGAGTTCATCGTCACCGGCAAGGCCTACGCGGGGACACTCGACCGGTCGGCCGGCGAGGCGGTCGTGCCGGTCCCCGTCACGATGCAGAAGCTGGCGTCGAGTTCGGTCGCGGCGGTCCGCCGGGCGCTGCACCGCCGGCTGGAGGGCACGGCCAGGGGGCGCGAGCGGCTGGCCGGGCTGGGGCGCGAGGTCGCCCGCCACCGCGAGTACCAGGGCGACGGCGACGACGACGCGGCGAGCGAACTCGAGGAGCGGCTCGCCGAGGCGTCGGCGCGGCTGTCGCTCACGGCCGACGAAGAGCCGCGGCTGCGCGAACTCGTGGCCGCCGCCGACGCGGTGGGGGCGGAGACCAAGGTCGAGGCGATCCTCGGGCTGCTCCGCGGGCCGTTCGCCGGCCGCACCGTGCTGCTGTTCACGGAGTACAAGGCGACGCAGTCGATGCTGCTGTCGCGGCTCCACGCCGAGTTCGGCCCCGAGTCGGCCGCCTCCATCAACGGCGACGGCCGGGCCGACGGCGTCACCGACGCGGCCGGCACCGCCCGGGGCCTACACCAGACGCGCGCCGCGGCGGCGGACCGCTTCAACGCCGGAGCGGTCCGCATCCCCGTCTCGACCGAGGCCAGCGGCGAGGGGGTCGACCTCCAGCGGCACCGCTTCAGCCTCGTCCACGTCGACCTGCCCTGGAACCCGATGCGGATGCAGCAGCGCGTCGGCCGGCTCGACCGCTACGGCCAGACGCGGCGCGTCGAGATCGACACGGCCCGCAACCCGGACGCGGTCGAGGCGCGCATCTGGGACAAGCTCAACGCCAAGATCGCGGCGATCACGCGCGCCCTGGGTCCGGTGATGGCGCGGCCCGAGGACCTGCTGCAGTCGGTGAAGGGCACGGCGTCGCCCGAACTGTTCCGCGGGGCGTTCGCCGAGTCGGGCGGCGTGCCGGCCGAGGACCTGACCGGCTGGTTCGACACCCGCACGGCGCAGTTCGGCGGCCGGGACGCGCTGGCCGCCGTGCGGGCCCCGGTCGGCAACGCCGCGCGCTTCGACTTCCGCGAGGCGTCCGCGCAGATCCCCCGGCTCGACCTGCCCGACCTCAAGCCGTTCTTCGAGCTGATGCTACACGTCAACCGGCGTCGCGTCGCCGGCGGGGCCGGGGGCCTCGAGTTCCAGACCCCGGAGGGCTGGCGGGGCGCGGTCGGCGTCCGGCCGGCGGACTCCGGCATGGCCTTCGACCGCGCCGGTGCCGACCCGGACCCTACGCTGGGGGTCGGGCACAAGGTGGTGGACGCCGCCGTCGCCCAGGCCCGCGGGCTGACCGCCGTCGCGGCCGGGGTCCCCGACGACCTGCTCCCCGCGCCGCTGGCGGTGTTCCGAGTGACCGACCGCGTGACGACCGGGGCCGGCGTCGTCCGCGCGGTCACCGTCGGCGTCAGCGGCGCGTCGGGGGACTTCACGCTAGTCCGCGACTGGGAACTGGTCCGCGACCTCAACCGCGTCCTGGGTCGCGACCCCCGCCGCCACGCCGTGGCGGCCGTCGCCGACGCCGCGGGCGTCGCGGCGGCCGTGGCCGAGGCGCGCGGGTGGCTCTCCGCTCGGCTCGGCCCGCTCGACCTGCCCTTCCGGTACCCCGAGCTGGCCGTGACGTGCGTCCTGGTCCCCGGCCCGCGCGTCGCGGCCGACGAGATCGGCACCCCGCGGGCGTAGCCCGACGAAGCGAGCCGACTCCGTCTGGCCACGGCGTGCTTGTCGAAGAGGAGGTGCAGTGGGTCAAAAGTTCGGCCCTGACGCCTGCCGGTGGTGCTTCTTGGACAGGTCGCGCAGGGTAATCGCGTCGGCCAGGGGCCGGTTGACGCTGTCGATCATGGCGGCGGCCGCGTCGCCGGCCAGGCTCAGCGGGTTCCTCGGGTCACGGTGGACGACTGCGTCACCCGCCGCGACGAGGGGGCGACCGGCCCGCTGGGTCCGGACCCGTCGGGCCGCGTGACGGACAAGTTAGACGTGGGTGTCTCCCGTGTGGGGGGGTGGCAAGGCGAGTAGCTCAGCGGAGAACTCCACCGCCGGGGGGGGCGGCAATGCCACGGCGCGGTTGTCCGACGCCGACCGGTACGGGGGCGTCCGCAAGGTAGACTTCGAGCTGACCGACGCCCGACTTCGGGGGCGCGGCCTTAGCCCGCTCGACCTCGTCGGCGGTGCCGTGGGCGACGAGTCAGGACTCGCCGGCCTTGACCGACGACTCGTACTCGAGGGCGCTCGCCTCCGGTGATGCCGACGCCGGAGAGGGCGGCCCCCCGGGCACTCGCCCCGCCGGTGAAGGAGTCGCTGGCGACCTCAGAGGAGCCCGCCGCCCAGCGGGGACCCCCGCGGCCGCCGGGGGCGGGGCGGTGGCCTCCTCAGTTGCACGCGGTACCAGGCCACGGCGCTCCCGCCGAACTGGTGGACCGCGACGCAGAGGCGGCCGAGCTCCGGGCCCGGCGGCACCTCGCCGAGCCGCGCGATCTCGGCGGCCGCGGCCGCGAGCGTCGCCGCGAGTCGGCGGACGCGCTCCAGCGTGACGGGGTCCATCGGGGCCGCCGGCTTCGGCGCGGGCTTACGGGGCACGTCGCGCCTCGGTTCCGTGGTGGGGGTCGGGTTCGCGGTCGAGCGAGGCCTGCACGGCGGCGAGGGCCCGGCCGACGGCCGCGACCGCGTCCGCGTCGGCCGCCCGGTGCAAGGCGATGTCCAGGCCGAGCAGCAGGCCGACCCGCTCGCCCGGGGGCAAAGTCGGGCCGACTTCGCCGAGCACGCCGGCGAGCGCCGCCTGGTGCCGGCCGACCCGTGATGCGGCGAGGGCGGGGCCGGCCGCCGCCGCCGCCGCGGCCGCGCCGAGGGCGACCAGCGCGTCGGCGTAGGCCGCCCGCCGCGCCGGGCTGCGGGCGCGGCGGAGGGCCCCGACGAGGGCGTCGACCACTAACCGCACGGCGGCCGGGTCGCCGCACGCGTCGAGCCGCGACGCCAACTGCCGACGCCGCCCCGGCCCCGCCGCGGCGACGGCCCCGACCATCCGAGCCAACGTCGCCGCGGTCGCGGGGTCGGGGGCCGGGGCGGCGGCCCGCGGTCGCCTCAGCCGCGACGGCGGCCGCGGCCCCCGCCACGCGCCGTCGGGGTCGTCGGCCCGCGGCTCGAAACTCTTGCCGGGCACCTCGACCTCCCCCTGTCACATGGATTTCAGTTGCGGGCCGCAGCCGCCCGGCCCCGCTCGGCGTCGGGCCGGCGGGACAACTGCTCGAAGTAGTCGGCGAAGCGGTTGGCCGGGTCGGCCGGCGCGCCCGGCGCCGGCGTCGCCCGGCCCGCGTCCCCGGCCGCGTCCACCGGCCGCGGCAGGTGCCTGCTCACGGCTGCCAGCATGGCCACGGCGGCCAGGTGCGCCCGCTCCGCCTGGAGCCGCCGCTTCGCGCGGAACGCGAGCATCTTCGGCCCCTCGGCCGCGCCGATCGCCGTCCCCTCCGTGGCGGCGAAGTAGTTGGCCGCGAGCCACGACTGGACGACCCGGTCCACCAGCAGCGCGAGGATCGGGCCGGGGGACTCGCCGGCCAGGCCCCTGCGCAACGAGTCGACCTTGACGCACAGGCTCTCGCGCAGGTGCAGGTCCGACCCCGCCGCGACCCGGATCCAGACGCCCACGGCGTGCAGGGCCGCGTTGCCGTAGTAGTCGCCCAGCGCGGGGAACTCCTGCAGGAGTTCCCGCAGCCGGGGCACGGCGGACTCGTCCCCGCGGCGGGCGCGGTCAACCACCCGCTCCATCTCCGCCAGCCGCTCGGGGGCCGGCCTCGGTGTGTCGTCGCTCACGTTTCCTCCTCCAGGGCCCGCCGTTGGGCCGGTGGCAGCCGCCGGCGAACAGGGCGGCGGCCGCGAGCGTGTCGGCCGCCGCGGCGACCTCGGCCGCCAGCCGGTCGGCCTCCGCGAGCCGCAGGGCCTCGGCGGCGACGGCCCCGCGGTCGCGGCGGGCCGCGGCGACTTCCGCGGCGGCCAGGACGGCCCGCGGGCCGCGGCCGACGTAGACCTTGGTGGCGACGCCGCCGTCGCCGCGGACGCAGCGGTAGTAGTACAGTGTCCCCGACTTCCCGCGCTTCTCCCAGCCCATCCGCCCGCCCCCCGGCAAGAATTGTGCGACACTTCCGACCGACCCCACTCGGCCGCCCGATAAGCCTGCCGTCGAGCAAAACGGCCGGGGTTGTGGCCGGCGAACCCGCGGGCGGCCCGGGACAGGGCCCGTCGCCGCCGAATTCCGGAGCCGACCCGCGCCGCCGGGGGCGTCGGGGCTGCCGCGTCAGCGTGCGCAAAATGGCACGGCCTCGCGAAGGCACACTGCGACTTCCCGACGCCGACAACCGCCCGGTGGCGACACGACGAATCCCGGGCACGGTGACCCCAGCGGCCGGGGGCCGCCGCACGGGGACGCTCAGCGAGGCGGGGCTAGTGGCCGCCGGGGTCGTCGGCAGGGTACCGCACCCCCTGGCGGTCGAACTCGCGGCGGATCATCAGCCCGAGCTCCTCGCGGCCGAAGTCCGCCGGGTCCCGGCCGGGGGGGAGGGTCACGCGGACGACGCCGCCCCGCAGCAAGCCCGCCAAGCTGCGCGTCACGGCGTCGTTCTCACGCTGCGCGTCCCCGTCGAGCATGACGGCCAGGGGGCGGTCGCCGAGGGTGGTCTCCAGAATTCGGCGCTGCGTGAAGTTGATGGACTTGCCGAACAGCGCGACACCGGCCGGCCCCACGGCCCAGACGTCGGTGACGCCCTCGACCAAGACCACGAGCGGCCGCCGCCGGGCGTTGTCGTAGTTGTAGAGCGTCGACTTCACCGACATGCCACTCATCGTCAGGTATTTGGGGACGGGACACGCCTTCCAGTTTCGGTCGCCGACGAACCGCGCTTGCCACCCGACCAGGGTGCCGTCCATCTCGATGGGGACGATCACGCGACCTCCGGCCAAGCTCTGCCCCGTGCCGGCGGTGTCGCAGAACCCGACGTTGTAGAGCCGCGCGAGTTCGGCCGGGTCGAACCCGCGTCCCCTCAAGTAGGCGACGGCGGGGTGTCCCGGGGGCAGCGCGTCCAACGGGATCACCGCCCCCGGCAGCCGGCAAGGGGTAGTGCGGCTGGGGCAACTCCGCCCCCGCCGCGCCGGGGCCGACACGGGCCGGCGGGTGTGGAAGACGTACGAGTAAAGTTGTTCGCGCAAGTCGGGGGTGTTGTAGCAGTTCGCATGGTGACAGTAGACCAGCCAGTGGTAGTCGGCCCAGCGGTGGCCCAAATAGAGCCGGTGGCGTGTGTCGCCGCAGCGGGGGCACGACACCCGATACTCTTCGCCGCACGAAATGAGTTCGACCCGCGACCGCCCGGTCCTCAGGTCCCTCGCCGGGTACGCATGGCACGCCTCCCCCTCGTTAGCGATGATCACGGTGCGGAAACGTTCCTGAAGTTTCCTGTACAAAGTCTGGCACAGCGGTGTCACGGCCAATCTCCTGATAAGTGCTTGAGATACATTCGGCGAGACTTGTCGAGGGTGTCGAACAAGCGTGTAGCCCAGCGCGTCAGCGCTTCGGTGCATCGACGGAAACAACAACCCGACCGAAGCTCTCGAACACCTCGGTCGGGAATTCGCCTTACACTGGAAACTCCTTCTGTTAAAGCGCTGAAGCGCTGGGAGAAGTCGGAAGTCCTAGCTGACGCGCCGCTTATGCCTCAGTGCATTGCTCGACGCGGCGCTGGTGGGCGCTCGCCGCCCAGCCCCCGGAAGGCTGATCCCGCGTTCCTGCTCCGAGACCCGATCGTCACCGCTAAGCTGGCCCGCGTCCCAGGAGGGTCTCCTCCGTGATTTGGAACCCACGCCGGTTGCCGACGCTTAAGGCCACCTGAATGGTTGCCCGCCCGCGCGCTCCGCCCTCTTGAGGCGTCGGCGTGATAATCTTGCCGTCCGCCCGCAGTTGCTCCAGCAGCGCGCGCTCGGTCGCCGCGACGATCGGCCGCCCCTGGGTTTTCAGGGAGCCGTTGACCGCTTCCAAGCAGAGGCTTGTACAGAGTACGAACACCGTCCGCACGGCGGTGACGGTGCCGGCGCGGCCCACGACCGGGACGCCAGCGGCGAGCGAGTTGTGCTTCCCGTAGTTCTCGATCTTGGCGTGCCCGTTCTCGACAAGGCCGGCCAAGACGTGCAGGAAGACCTCACTCGTCTGCTGCTCCCGGCTGCCGGCCAGCGTCTCGGCGCGCAGGGTGACCAGGTCGGACGCGGCGAATTCCGACGCGGCGTCCGCGGCCCCAGGCCAGACGTCGCGTAGGTAGTCGCAGAAGGCGGCGAACGCGGTGCCGAGGAGGGCCAGGTTGGCCGCCACCCGCGCGTCGTTCTGCCGCGAGGGCACGCCGTCGAGGAGGCGCCGCTGGGCGGCCTGAACTTCCCCGGCGAACCGGCCGGTCCAACCCTCGGCGAGGAGGTGGCGCACGAAGTCGGCCATCACCCCGGAGTAAGACGGCGACCACTGGAGGCACCGCAGGCCACGCTCCATCTCCTTGGGCCGCTGCGGCACGGTGACGGCCACGGTCCGGGCCAAGAGCGAGGCCGAGTGCTCGGGCAGGTCCTCGGCGGTGCTGACGAGGATGCCCCGGACCTCGCGGGTGGGGCTCGCGACGGCCCTCGAGTTCAGCCGGCCTCGGGCGGCGTTGTCCGCGTAGGCCTGGAGGACGCGGACGACTTGATCGTAGCGGGTCACGTCGGGCTTGAAGTCGTCGACGAGGTAGAGCGCGTCCTTGAAGTAGTAGCCCTGGTTCTGCACGAAGTTCGGCGTCGACCCCCACGTGGCGAACCGTCCCGAGCTGACGGGGAAGTCCCCGAAGAAGTTTGCGAAGAGTTTCGCGGTGAAGGACTTCCCGGCGCCGGTCAGCCCGCGGAGCCACAGCGCGAACCGCCCCAGCCCGTCGGCGTGCCGGTAGAGGACGGCCAAGGCGACCGCCGCCAGCAGGCAGTAGGTCACCCGGCTGTCGTGGGCGCGGAGGAGGTCATTGACGACGTGGCGCTTCGCGGGCAGCAGCCGCTCGGCCGGGAGGCAACGAAACCCGAGGTGGGCGGCGACCCCCTGCCCGGCGAGATCGACCCGCGCCTCGTCGCCCGGCCCGTAGGCGCGGTAGCCGTCGGCCGTCACGACGCCCGAAGGCACAAGGAACCGAGTGCCGGACGAGTCCCACCCGAAGTTCGTGGTGGCGATGACGTCCTCGGCCCCGCCTCGGCTGGCGATGGCGTTGCGGAGTTCGTCCACTTTGCAGTGGATCTGGGCCCCCGGGCCGGCCGCCGCGTACACCGCGGCCTTGAGTTGCGGGTCGCTGGCGTACGCGGCGACGTCGATCGCCAGCGGCACCTCGCGGCCGGCGATCGCCAGCGTCCCCTCGAACCGCTGGCTCGGGGTCACGTCGTCCTGCTCGATCACGCGGCGGGTCAGCGCGATCGAGAAGTTCGTGAGCTGGCTACTCCGCCCGCCCTGGTGGCGGTAGAACCCGTGCTCGGACGGGTCGTCCGGGGCCCCCTCCTCGGCACCGGTGACGACCTCGTACGTCGCGCCCCCGCCCGCCCCCGCCGGCCGAGGGGGCACGCCGTCGTCGAGTTCCGTACCCCCCGCCAGGCCGGCGTGCCGGAGGAACTGGTCGGTCAACTTCTTGAGGGACGGCGCGTGGTGCCTGCTCGCTTTCAGGCGTTGGCGGAGTTGCTCCAGCGTAGCCTCGAGGACGTCCCGCGACAGGATGACCTCGGAACACTGCGGGCTCGCTAAGAAGTCCAAGAACTCCCCCAAGAACTGTTGGACTTGGGCGGGACCCCAATGCGGCGTGGGCATGACACCCGAGAGTTGACGCGCGACCTGGTGGTCGAAGCCGGCGGCAGGGGTGGGGGGGGTGACCGGCCCGCCCGGCGGTCCGCCTTCAGGGCGGCGAGGCGGCCGCGGCTCGGCCTGGGTGTCCGTGGGGTCGGGCCCGGCGGTCGGGTGCGAGGAACCGGTGCGCGCCGCCGACTCGCCGGCGGTCCGGGGTTGTCCTTCGTCAGGCGCGACCGGTGGGACCCCCCACGGTGCCGTCGGGCCGGGGAGTCGCTCGGTGCGGCGAGGTAAGGGTTGCCCGTTTTGCGTAAAACTGCTCAAAGGTTTCTCCGGTGCGTGGTGTAGGGACCGGGCGGCGCGTGGGCCGGCCGGGCGGCCCGCGGGTGCGGCCGTTCGGGGTGTGTCATGTCGTGAAAGCGAAGCGTCGCGGCCTCGGCGCGGTTAGTGATAGAGCCCAGGGCGTGGCGCTCTGGCGGCCGGCTCAGCCGGGGGAGCCCGCCGTCGATAATGCCCGGGCCGTCAGGCCCCTGCCGCGGGGAGTTGCGGGCGGCCGGGCGTAGCGTGCGGCGAGGGATCGTCGGAGCCGCAGGCGTCCGGCAGGTCGCCCGCCAGCCCGTAAGCCACCAGTTTCGCCAGCTCCGCCCTGGGCACGAGCCAACGCCCACGGGGTCCGTCGCCGGCGACCTTGAGGGCGGCGACCTTGCCCTCCTTGATCCAGCGCCGGACGGTCAGCTCGGAGCGACAGACGCAGGCCGCGACCTCCGCGACGGTTAGCGTCCCCTTGACCTGGGTCGTGAGCTTGGCCTTGATCTCCGTCAACGCGGCGTAGATGCCGGCGAGCGCGGCCGGCCAGTCGGCCGGCGAGGGGCAATGTCCCGGCGTGGGGAAGTTGCGGGGAGCCGGGCGACTGGGTGGCGGGGTCGGGTGCACGGTGGTTGTCCCTCTCTCGGAGCCGTACGGGCAGGGGAGCCCGAACGGCGGTGTGAGACGGCGTAGGCGGTGGCCGATCGCAGGCATCCGCAGGCCAGGGGGGTGTTCAGACAGAGTGCAAAACTGGAATGGGTGTCGAGAAATGCAAGCGGTCGAGCGCCAGGGGAGACCCCAGGCCCGAATATGCCATGCGATGTGGCTCGCGGCTGCGCCGTCAGGTGGTGTGGTCGTGGCCGCCGAAGCGGATGCTTCAAGAGCGGTCAGACGCGGGCGGCGTCACTGACTTGTAGCCTCGCCCCCTAGAATTGGGGGTGCCCGCGTTGAAACAATACTAGGCGTCGTGATCGATCGCGACAACCCTTGGCCGCTTATTTTCCTCCGCGAGATATCGAGTATTAGCGTGGGGACTACCAGCCTTCAGGCATCGCACGGGCCGGGCGCTGTTCGCTAATCGCGTGGTGTCTTGAGCTCGGCGCGCGGTGAATGACTCTGCGACGGGATTCGGACTCGTCATACGTAGGTGTTACGCGGTGAGCACTGGTGGGGGGCAAATATGGGGTTGTTCGAGGTATGCCCTGACGGCGTCACGGACGATCGACCCCTTCGTTTCCACCCAACTCACCCCCCGTAAGAAGCAGTGGACCTCCAGGCGCAGGAACGCCCGCAACGCCAACCCGACGTGGCTCCGCCGCGCCCGGCCAGGGCGGCACTGGCAGCGCTCGATCCCGGTGCATTGCTTGGACCCGCGATGGTAATGTTCGATCGCTCGACTGCAGTCCGCCACCCGCAGCCGCTCCAGGCCCGACACCCCACGTCGTCGGTCGCCCGGTACGCGGTGTCGCCGCTTGGGGCGGCGGTCCCGAACAACTTGACTAATCCGCAGCCCGGCAGCCAGACCTCCGTCCCGGCGGCCGCGATCACCGTCGCGCCGACCGCCTTTGCCCCTGCCGGTCGAGGTTGACCAGCCGGTTCGACTTGAGCCGGGTCAGCCAGGTTCACCCCAGTGAGCCGACCGACTTGAGGTCGTCCAAGCTGCCGTACCAGCCGTCGAACGCCACGCACTGGGGCCGGGACCCGCGGGCGTGGGCGTCCGCGACCATGGCGGCGAAGTGGCCGTTCTCGGTCAGGCCGTCGGCCTTGTCGTAGAGCCGGTAGTCGCACGGCACGTTGCGGTCCCCGTCGGTCCAGAAGAGGGTCACCAGGTTGATCCCGGCGACGACGGCGTGGTGCTTGCCGGACCAGTGGCGGGTGTCCAGTTGGATGGACTTGCCGTGGGGCTTGTCGAGGGTCGAGTCGTCGACGACGAGGACGCCGTCGTCGAGGCGGACGTGGGGCCGGGACTCGCGCCAGAGTTCGGCCGGGTCGGGTTCGAGGCGGTGCGACAGGCGTGTGAAGGCGTCGTGGGCCGGGGGGTCGGGAAGGTCGGGTTGGACCTTGGCGGCCTCGGTCGCGGTGTACGCCCTCGGTGTCGCGTTGAGGAACTGCATGGGGTCGTCGGTGTGAACCTTGGGCTCGCTCATGAAGCACTCGTAGACCCGGCAGGCCGTTAGCGCAAGGCGAATCGAGTGCTTACTGCGAAAGCCCTAGACGAGTCCGAAGCCTGACAGTGTCCTGCTTGGCGACAAGCGTGTGAAACTCGCCAACTGTGCGGCACGGCCCATGGGTTCGCAGTGACTCAGCCTCCGCGTTCGCGCGGTCCTGTCGCGCCCAGGGAGGCGAGCAACAAAGTCGTGGCCGTACCCCTCGGGGTGTTCGGGCGGACCTACCGTGGGACCCTGGCGATCCTGATTCATCGCCGAGCGTCCCGAGGGGCTGGCCGACGCCCAGGCCCGGCATCCCGCGCAGTGTGGCCGACGCCGAGGTGGAACGCGTCGTTACTCTGGCGTTAGAGAACCGAGCCCGCCAACGCCGCGTTCTTGAGCATGCACACGATGCGAAAGGTGGCCGGCGTATCCGAGTCGGCCTAAACGGCTCGCCGTTGCACTCAAGCCTCACCGGCACGAAACCTTAAACCCTACTGGCCCGTTCTTCGTCGAGGGCACCCGCGATGACATCAGCGCGTACACGGCCCAGCCCAAAAGGCCATCGTGCTGTCGGTGGGCGCAGGGGTTTCAGGTGCAAGGGCTCCCGACCACACCCAGCAGACCTGCCGACGACGCCCGGCCAAGCCGCATACGCTAACCCGCGACCACGCCCGCCGCGGCTTTCCTGCTCGCCGCGTCGAACGGGGTAACCGCCGAGTCGCCCGCAGTTGCCACCGTCGTCACCATTACAGGAGTTGATGAAGCCCCCCAACCGCGCCGATCCCACTCCGTTCGAGAGCCCGCCAGGGCATCCACGCTTTGCTGGACAACCACGCGACCCGCGGGACGACGGCGGTCGAGCGTCGGGGGCAGGGGCGTCCCGGCAACCGCCGGAACGCTTTCCCGATGAGCCGCTCGCGGCTCATTCCGGTCGAGAGGCTCTTTGCCGAGGCCACCGAATAGCAGATAGGGAAGGAACGCATCCGGTTGAGTGCCGGCGCTTGGTCACTCCATCGCCGAGTGTCTTGCGCGTCACAGCGCAGACACCAAGCCGTTCAAGTGGGTTGCCGACGCCGATTCGATCCTCGAACGTAACAAAGTTTGCGACCGGATTTCCGACTCAGGAATCAGGCGACCGCCCCATCTTCATACTGCCGCGAGGCCGTGCGGCGGCCTCAAGCCCGCCCCGGCCTCCGGACCACGACTGGAACCGGCACGACCCCCAGGAGGTTAGCCACGGCGGCCTCGACGAGCGGGGCGGGGGCCACGGCGCGATCCGACGGGACTCGGACGATCAACTCGTCGCGTCTCACGGCGGCGAGCGGGAAGCCGCCCGCGGCGCACGCGAACGCGGCCCGCTTCATGACCGCGTCGGCGACGGCGAGGTGGTCGGTGCCGACCGCCTCCCAGGGCGTCGCGCGGCCCAGCACCCGACCGGTCGGGGCGGCGTGGTCCCGGCCTGTGAGGCCGCGGTAGTCGTCCCGGCCGGCGTCGAGACTCGCCGCGTCTCGCAGGCACCGCACGTCCTCGAACGCCGCCGCGAGTCGGGCTTTTAGATCGACGCGGTCACCGCACTGCCCCCGGCTCAGGAGTACGTTCGTCAGCCACGCGGAGAGGTCGGCCCCGGCCCGCAAGGCCGCGGTCGCGGCGTCGAGGTCCGTCACGGACACGCCCAAGTTCTCCGCGACCCGGCCCGCCGTGTCGTCCGCCAGGTAGCCGGCCAGCTCCGGGATCAAGGAGGCCACCGCGTCCGCCACGGCAGTCACCTCGGACATCGCCGCGGGGGGGCCGGCACCGCCGCGGGCGAGCCACCGCAGGGCCCGCGGCTCGACGCCGAGCGGCAAGTACCGGAGGGCTGTCTGGGCGAGCCCGAGCCACCGGCCGACGGCGACCGTATCTTCCGCGAACATCCGCGCGAACCGGTCCGGCCCCACCCCGCTGGCCTTCAGGGCGACCCGCTGGGCGGGGTCCTCGCCCGCCGCGAACCACTCCCCCAGTCGGCCCGCCACGCCGGGCCGCCCGAGGCAGAACGCCAGCGACCGCAACTCCAGGTCGGGCAGGGCGAGGGCGAGCAGCGACTCGCCGTCGGCCGGGGTGAAGGCCCCGCGGGTTTCGGGGCCATCAGCGGCCTCGAAGTCCGGCGCGCGCGAGCGGAGGGCGGGGTAGGTCTCGAAGTCGATCGTGACTTGTGGCCGCGCCAACTCGCCGCGGAGCCGGCAGGCCGCCGTCATCTCCGCCCACGCGGCGATCGGCTCGCTGAGGTTGGCGGCGCGACGCCACGCGTCGGCGGCCAGGTCGGGCCCGCCCGACGGGAGGTCGGTGAACGGGCGGACCGGCACCGGCAGACCGTGGACCCGCCGGAGCGAGCGGCACTCGGCCTCGAGCCAAACCTTCAGTTTGTCGGGGTCCGTCTTCGCGTAGCCGGTGGCACCGGCGACGACGCGGCCATTGCTAAACCGGAGCCAGTCGAGACGGGCCACGACCTCCCTCAAGCGTTCGGCCGCCCGGTCCCGCCGGGATTCGCACTCGCGTACCGCCGCCTCCCGCCGGCCGGGATCGACCCGCAGCACGCCCCCCGACTGGGCGACGGCGAGGACAGCCATCACCTCGGCCGTCAGCCCGAGCGGGCCGCTCCCAGGGAGGACGGCCAGGCGTGGCCGGGCCGACCGCACCCCGTCGGCGATGTTTAGCAGATCGCTACATCGGGAGCGGACGGCCTCGGCGAGGTAGGCGGCCGGGACGCCCGCGGGGTCCCCCGCGAACGCGGTATCAGGACCCGGCATCGCGAGGTGGGCCAACCCGGCCAACAGGGCGATGTCGTAGAGCCGGCCGGCCGCGGCTAACGCCCAGACGGCGGAGGCCGCGGCCGCGTCGTCCGCGGCGCGGAGGAACTCCCCCGCCCCGACGACGGCGACGACGGCCCCCGGCCGGGCTACCAGATACCGGGCCAAGTCGCCCACCCGGCCCGACGCGCGGTCGTCGCTGGCCCAGAAGGCGACCCCGCCCCCCGGCGACGGCTCCCAGGCGACCCCGACGAGGTCCGCGGGCTCGGGGGACGCCCAGGGCGAGCGCACGTACGGCGTCGGCTTCAGGACACTCAAAGCAGCCCCCGTTCTGCGCCGCCCGCGACGACCTCACACCCGCTCACGGTAGCCGGCGCGGCGGGGGCGGCCAGGGAGAAGGTCGCGATGGCCGACCGCCGCGCCGACGGGAAGCAGTGGCTGTACCGCTTCCGCATGGCCACCGTCTGGTGGCCCATGAACTCGTCGATCACCCGCGCGTCCACCCCGGCCGCGGCGAGGTTCGAGGCGAAGCTGTGCCGCAGCGTGTGGAAGCCGACCTTCAGCCGGTCGCCGCACCCGGGGATCGCCCACGGCGTCCCCCGCAGGGGCTGACCGAACCGCTCGACGGCCTGGTGCCGGGCCAGCGGCCCGAGTTCGCCCTCGTCGCACGCCACGAACTGCCCCCGCGGCCGCTTCGCCCGCCAGTCCAGGAGGATCGCCTTGAGCTCGGGGTGCAGGTCGATCCGCCGGGCGGTCTCCGCCTCCTGCCGCGACTGCTTGCGGCTGCGGGCGACGACCGCGTCGCGGTCGAACTCGACGTCGCCCCAGGTCAGCTGCAGTACCTCCCCGCGCCGCATCCCGGTGTACGCCGGCACGGCGTGCAGGACGTGCGACACCTCGCGCCGGGCGCGCGACTTCACGAGGGCCAGCAGCCCGGCGATCTCGGCGGGGCTCAGGTACAGCCAGTCCCAGAGGGCCGCCGCCGCCGCGGGGGCCAGGCCGCCGCGCGCGAGGGTCGCCTCGACCTGGGCGAGCGCCTGGAACTTGGAGCCGTTGCCCCCCTTCTTGACCGCGACCATGCCCTCGGTGGGGGCGGCGGCGACGTAGCCCCGCCGCCCGCACCACCCGAAGAACGCCAGCAGCGTCGCCCGCTCCTTGGCGACGGTGTCGCCGGTCCGCTCGCGCAGCCGGGCCTGGAGGAAGTCGTCGAGGTGCCGCCGCGTGACCGCGTCCACCGGGCGGCCCCCGGCCGCGCCGAGGCCCTTGAGCAGGTTGCCGAGGTGGACCCCGACGGTGCCGCGGGTCGTCTCGGCCAGGTGCGCCAGGTTGGCCCGGTACTCGGCGACCGCCGCGGCGAGGGTCGGCACGGCGGGCAGGGGCCCGCGGCCGGCCGGGGTCGCGGCGAGGGTGCCGCCGCTGACGACGAAGTCGCCCGGGTCGACGCCCGGCGGGACGGCGATCAGGCCCAGGGCCAGGCGGTGGATCGTTAACTCGACTTGCGCGAGGCCGAGGTCGGCGGCCTTGCGGTCCCTCGTCCTCAGAGACTTCTGGTACTCCTTGCGGCGGAAGCGGAAGCGGGCGACGTAGACGCCGTTCTTTCGGGACAAGTTGGCCATTGTGGGTGCGGCTCTTGGCGGACACTTGGTTACGCCCACCCCGACCGCCACGATTGCGGGAGGGGTGCCACACGGCGACGCACGAATAGGCCATGAGGCACTATTGAGGCACCGGCTTCCCATTATGGGGCCGGGCCGCTCGGTGCCGCAGGACGCAAAACGCTTCAATATCCGAGAGTTCGGGCCGCCGGCCCGTCGAAGAAGTGCGAGTTACCCGACTAGGATTCGAACCTAGACAAACAGTGCCAAAAACTGTTGTGCTACCGTTACACTATCGGGTATCATCCACTGAATCTTACCAGCCTGGCGCGGCCGATCAACCCCACTTTGACGCGCCGAGGCCAGGAAGGGTTCACGCGAAATTTCGCTCACTCGATCAGCCGGGCGTCGGCGAAGTTCACGTCGTCCTGGGCGTCGCCGCCGGGGCCGTAATCGACCAGCAGCGTCAACTCCTTCACGCCCGCCGTTCCGAGCACCACGGCGACGGTGCCGGTCGCGGCGGTCAGCCGGCGGAGCGACTCGGGGCCGGCCGGCTTGCCGTCGAGTAGCAGCGTCACGTCGGCGGAGCCGCGCCGGCCGCTCGCGGCGTCGAGGCCGACCCAGGCCTCGAAGCGGCGGTACTTGCCCGCGAGGTCGTAAGTCAGCCGCGTGCGCGAGTGCAGCCCCAAGCCCCGGTCGAAGGTACTCACGCCGAACTCGTCGCGGAGCCGCAAAGGCGCGCCGCGGGCGGAGCGGTCGGTGCGCCAGGGCCAGGCGAGGCCGGTGAAGGCAGTCACCTCGGCGGACTTCGGCGTCAGGTCGCCCAGGGCCGTCGCCTTGCCGTTGAGCACGTCGAGGGCGACCACCTCGGCCCACGGCAGTCGCACGCGGGGGCCATACGGGGTCACCCCGTTGATAGCGTCGGCGTCGCCGGCGACTTGCGTCAGGGTCAGCCGCGAGCCGTCGGCCAGCGTGACGCGGGCGTGGGCCGGCTTCACCTTGCGGACGCGGGCCAGCGTCGGGTCGAAGGCGAGCGCAGCGACGCGGGCCAGTGGCACGACTTCGCTGGGGCGATCGGCCGGCTGGAAACGCACGCCGCCGGGCGTCAGGCCGTCGAGTCCGCCGCGCAGGATGTCGCCGGTGCGCAGCAACACCGCGTCGTACTTACCCCCGGCCCAGGCGTAGCGCGACGGCTCCGCGGGAGTTTCGGCGTCTGGGGCTTCGAGCCAGATCGCGGCGATGGCCGCCAGCGGCACCCCCCACGGCTCGGCCGGGGCCGGGAGAAACCGGGGGCGGAAGGTCAGGGCGTTCACGTCGCCGCCCAGCGTCGCGCCGGCGACCGCGTCGCCGTTGGCGAGGACCAGCATCGGCTCGCGCGGCCGCGGCGGGACCGGCCGGCCCGCCCGACGCAGCGCGACCAACTCGCCCGGCGGCGTTGCGGGGTCGGCCCAAGTGAGGGCGAGTGTGGCGGACAGCGACGCCACGCGGCCGGCGACCGGGCCGGCGACCGTGGACGCCTCGAACAGCGGCGTGCCGGGCGGCGCGGCGGGGGCGAGGGGCAGCGTCAGCAGCAGCCAGGCGGCGAGCAGGGGCATCGGCGGCCTCGGGCGGGCGGGGGCGGGCGGGGGCGGTTCGCAGGGGACGAGTTTAGCGGAATCGGGCTTGCGCCGCGCCGGCATTCGTGCGATAAGGCAACGCAACCCGGTGGCCGCGCGCGGCCGCCCCCGACCGCTTCCCATTCTGGAGTCCGACGATGACCCTGACCGACTTCTACAATGAGGTTTCCCGGAACACCGACACCGACAAGACGCAGATCGGCGTGAGCGACACCAAGCGGGTGTTGGCCGTGGCCTTCAGCGTGCTGGCCACGATGGAGACCGCCGTCGTCCTCGACCTCGTGGCGAAGGGCGTGGCGATCGCCGCCAAGAAGAAAGCGAAGTGACCCGTGAAGTGTCTCGCCATCGCCGTCGCGCTCTTGGTCCTCGCAGTGCCGCCGGCGCGGGCCGACGGGCCGACGCTCATTCGCAACGCCACCGTGTACGACGGCACCGGCGCGCCGGGGAAGCTCGGCTCCGTCGTGATCGACGGCGACAAGGTCACCCACGTCGGCGAGTTGCCGGCCGGGATGACGCCGGGCAAGGTGATCGACGGCACCGGCCTGGTGGTCTGCCCCGGCTTCATTGACCTGCACACCCACTGCGACGCCGGCTTGCTCGGCAAGGTCGGCCGCGCGAACAAGAACTACACGACGCAAGGCTGCACGACGGTCGTCACCGGCAACTGCGGCTCCGGGCCGGTGGCGGTCGCCGAATACTTCCAGAAACTCGAGGCGAACGGCATCGGGCCGAACGAGTGCCACCTCGCCCCGCACAACGACATCCGCGCCCAAGTCATGGGCAACGCCAACCGCGCGCCGACGCCGGCCGAGCAGGCGGCGATGGAAGTCCTCGTCGAGGCGGCGATGAAAGACGGGGCGTGGGGCCTCTCGACCGGGCTGATCTACAACCCCGGCACTTACGCCCAGACTGCCGAGATCGTCGGCCTCGCCAAGGCGGCGCACAAGCACGGCGGCCTGTACGCCAGCCACATCCGCAACGAGGGCGGCGGCCTCATGGCGGCCGTCGAGGAGGCGATTGCGATCGGCACGCAGTCGGGCTGCCGCGTCCACATCTCGCACATCAAAGCTAGCGGCCGCGAAACCTGGGGCCAGTCGGCCGGGGCGGTCGCGATCGTCGAGAAGGCCCGCGCCGGCGGCCAACTCGTCACGGCCGACCAGTACCCCTACGTCGCCAGCAGCACGAGCCTCAAAGCGACCGTCGTGCCGAGCAAGTACCGCGAAGGCACGACCGCCGAGTACGTCGCCCGCTACGACGACGCCACCGTCGGCCCGAAGCTGGTCGCCGACGTGGTCAAGGCCGTCGGCGGGCGCGACGGCGGGGCGCGCATCCAGATCGCCCGGTACGCCAAGAAGCCGCAGTGGCAGGGCAAGAACCTCGCCCAGATCGCGGCGGCCGAAGGCAAGGAGGCCGGCGACATCGCCGTCGAGATCGAGAAGGGCGGCGGGGCGCAGGTCGTCAACTTCGGCATGAGTGAGGAGGACGTGCGCGTCTACATGAAGCGGCCGTGGGTGGCGACGGCGTCCGACGGCGGCGTGCAAAGCCCCGGCGACACCGTGCCGCACCCGCGCTCCTACGGCACCTTCCCGCGCAAGATCGGCCGCTACGCCATCGAGGACGGAATTGTGCCCCTGGAGGCAGCCATCCGCAGCGCGACCGGCCTGCCGGCGGAGATCCTGGGCCTCAAGAATCGCGGCACGCTCAAGCCGGGCAACTTCGCCGACGTGGTGGTGTTCGACCCCAAGACGTTCCGCGACACGGCGACGTTCGCGAAGCCGCACCAGTACGCCGCCGGGGTGAAGTGGGTCTTCGTCAACGGCGTCGCCGTCGTGGCCGACGGCGAACACCTGCCGGCAGGGCTACCGGGCAAGGTGTTGCGGCACGCGGCGAAGTGAGGAGGCGTGGAGAAGACGAAAGCAAACCGATTCACCGCAGAGGGCGCGGAGGGCACATGAGAAAGGCAAAAACCGCGGAGAGCTAAAACCGGAGGTCAGTTCCCCTTGGCGTCTTTGCGGGAGGCCGTCTTGGTTTTAGCACGGCTTGGTGCCTTTCTCGCCTTTGGCCTTTCTCCGCGCCCTCGTGTGCCCTCTGCGGTGAATTGTTTGAAGTTCGGCGTCTCCGCGGCAAACTGTTTCATGGCCGCCGCCTCAAGCCTGCATCGCGACGCGGAAGCCGACGGTGTTCGACGCGTGGTTGGGCGGGTACGGGCGGCGGGCGGCGCTGCGGCACTCCGGCGGGTACATCCGCCAGCAGCCCCCCCGACACACCCGCAGCGTCCCGCAGTCCGGGCCTTGCGGGTCGGCCTTGACCGCCTCGTAGTACGCCCCGGCGCTGTACCAGTCGCTCACCCACTCCAAGACGTTGCCGTGCAGGTCGAGTAGGCCGAACTTGTTGGGCGGGTACGACCCCGCGGGGGCCGGGCCGGTGGGCGTCGCCTTGGTGTTCGAGGCGAACAGCGCCTGCTTGGCGGTCAGTTTCTGCCCGAAGAAGTACGGCATCGACTCGCCCGCGCGGCAGGCGTGCTCCCACTCGGCCTCGGTCGGCAGCCGGTAGACGCGGCTCGCCCTCTCCTCCGCGTCGAGGCGCTCGAGCTTCGCGCAGAACTGCTCCGCCTCGGCCCAGGTGACGCTCTCGACCGGCCAGTCCGGGTGGCCGCCCAACTTCGCCGAGAAGTACGACGGGTTGAAACCCATGACCGCCGCGAACTGCGCCTGCGTCACCGGGCCGACGCCCAGGTAGAACGGCTTCGTAATGACGACACTGTGCACCGGCGACTCGTGGCGGTTCCAGCCCGGCTCGTCGTCGGGTGCCCCCATCAGGAACTTGCCGGCGGGCACCAGGCGGAAGGCCATGCCGACCGAGTTGGTCCGCTGCTCCGGCAGGTCGAGGACCGGCTTGAGGATCATCGACGAACTCCCCGGCCCCTCGATCGGCCGCACCCCCGCCGCCGACATCGACAGCGGCTCGCCCTCGTTCAGCCGCGGCGAGGTCAGGCTGGAGTCGGTGCGCATCGCGTGCAGCCGCTCCGCCAACTCGCCGGCGCTGGCGGGCCGCTTGTCGGGCCGCGCCGACAGGCAGGCGTTGAGAAGCTTGATTTGCGGGTCGCCGAGGCCGTGGTGGCGGAACTCCTCGGCCCAGTCCGCGCCGGAGGGCGGCTGGGCGTGGGCGCAGCGCTTGAGCATCTGGTACCAGATCACGCCGAGTGAGTACACGTCGTCGCGCGGGTCGGGCGGGGCGGACTCCGACAGTTGGGGGCAGGCGTACAGCGGCGAGTACGCGCCGCGCAGCTCGAGGCGGTGCTGCTCGCCGCGCGGGGTCCCGCCCTTGCCCAACTCGAGCGACCGGGCCGCGGCGATCTGGCCCCAGCCGAAGTCGGTCACCCAGACGGTGAACTTGCCGCCGTCCTTGGGGTGGAACAGCACGTTCGACGGCTTCAAGTCGCGGTGGACCACGCCCCGCTTGTGGGCCTCGCCGACGATCTCGGCGACGCGCCGCACGATCCGCGCCGCCGCGTCGGGCTTCGGCGCGTCGTACCGCCACGCCCACTCGTGCATCAGGCCCGTCAAGTCGTAGCCGTAGACGTAACCGATGTCGAGGCACGGCGGGTCGCACTCGAGGTAGATGCCCCGCAGCGGCACGATCCCCGCCACGTCGTTCAGGTCGAAAGCCTTGACGAGCAGGTCCTGGTGGAGGACGACCTGCGCCGCGCTCAGCGGGTCGGTGATGAACTTCAAAGCGGCCGGGGAGAGTCCCGGGTGCCTCGCGCTCTCGGCGGCCCAGACCTCCGAACACTCGCCGATGCCGCGGAAACTGGTCAGCTTCCAGTCGTCGAGGTGCCGCGGGTTCACGCCCGCCCGAAACAGCGGCAGCTTCGCCGGCAGGAACATCAGCAGGTCGTCAGGCTTGTAGAACTGCACCCCCTCGGGCGGCAGGTGCCCCTTCGGGTCGGAAGGCCGCCGCAGCGCCTGGCGCACCATCGCCGGCCAGCACGACAGGTAGTCCTTGAGCGCCTCCTTGTACGGCACCGGCTGCAGCCGCTCCAGGCCCGCGACGACCTTCAACAATCTTTCCGCGTAGGCCTGCGGCTCCTGGGCAGCGATGTCGCCCACGGCGGCCCGCAACTCGTCCGTCGAGAGTTGCTTGCGGGCTTGCTCCAGTGTCGCCTTAGCCACGTCCGGCAGCACGTCGCCGAAACGGAGTTCGCCGGTCAGGGCGCGGCGGCCTTTGTCGCACAAGGCGCGGCCGAGGCAGTCGAGGAGGGCTTGGGCGCGAGGCATGAAAGGAACTCCGGGCCGGGGGGAGGAGGGGACCGGGACCGCCCCTCATTTTTAACACCACCGCTACCGCATCGCAACACTTAAGGCGTAAACATCTCATGAGACATTAACCGCATCACCGGCCCAATCGCGACGGGCGTCACATTCGCCCCTTTTTACCGGAGTAAATCCCCCCGCCGTCACAGCCGGAACAGTTCCGCGGAACGCCCGCGCGACCGGCACACTTGCGGTGCATCGAGTCTGGCCGGCGGTTCGATGGCGTGCGTATGCGATACGGCGTCGGGTTACTGCTGGGCGGGGTGTGCGGGCTGACCGGCTGCTTCGCGCCGTCCCCGCGGCCCGAGGACCGCCCGAGTTCGTCCGCGGCCTCCGCGGCGGTTTCGGCCCCTGGCGACGAGGCGCTGATGCAGGCCGCCGAGGCACTCGAACGCGGCGACGCGGCGACCGCGGCGGCCCGCATGGGCGAGTACGTTGCGGCCAACCCGGCGGCGACGATGCCGCGAGTGCACCTCGCGGAGTTACTCGACCGGCAGGGCCGAGGGGCCGAGGCGCGGCGGCACTACGAGCGCGTCGTCGCCGAGGCCCAGCCGGCGACCGGTGCCCCGCGGCGGCACCTGGTGCGTTGCCACACGCGGCTCGCGGCGATCGCCGAGGCGGCCGGCGACGACTACGCCGCGGCCCTGAACCGCGGCGTCGGCCTGCTTCTGGTCGCCGAGCGCGACGCCCCCGACGAGCCGACGCTGGCGAAGGCCCTCGACGCCTTGCAGTCCGCGGCCGACGAGCGCCCCGACTCGGCGCGGGCGCACGCCTACCTGGCGCGCACACTCCGGGCGTTGGGCCAGCCGGCCGCGGCGGCGAAGGCGACCGGGCGCGCCCGCGACTGCCTGCCCGACGCGACGCTGACGCCGACCGAGCGCGGGTGGCTGCGCGAGTAGATTCCCGGCGAGCGGCGTGGCGTCAGCCCGCTGTTTACCGCCCGGTGTGGAGGACGCAACCCGACCGGGAGCGCTAGTCACCCTCCCCAGGCTGTCTTCCCCACGTCGGGGGGTGAACGGCGGGCTCACTCCACGCCGCCCGCCTGAAAAGTCATTCCCCCGTCCGCCGGTAGAAGCGACTCATTTCGCCGCGCAAGGCCGGCTCCCACTCGGCGGGCCGCGCGGCGAAGTAGGCGTCGAAGCGGGTGCCGACGCGCGTCAGCGCGAAGTCGAAGCGGCCGTACCGCGCCTGCCACTCCGACATTTTCGCCGCGAGAGTCGGGGGGTCGGCCTCGCACGCCGCGGCGAACTCGACGAGCCAGGCGTCGCCGAAGAGTTCGCAGCGGTCATCGACGAACACTTCGTAGCCGGGCGTGAAGTAGATCGAGAACGCCCCGTCGCTGTAGTCGTTGAAGAGGTGGTTACGCTGGCCGGCCGCCGGCTCGCTCGCCCGCATCGCCGGCAACGCTTCGAGCGGCCAGAGCGTCGGGTCGAGCCGCGCCCACCGGCCCCACGGCGAGTGCGACGCCTGCAACGCGACCACGGCCGCCACGGCCAGCGCCGGCAACGCCAGCGACTTGAGCCACTCCCGCCAGGTCGAGGCGACCGGAACGGCGGCGACGTAGAAGTCCGGCCGGTGGCGCTCGACGAGCCGCGCCCACCGGGTTTGCGGCCACAGGTCAGCGGCCACCACGGCGGCGCTCAGCGCGAAGAGCGGCGCGTGCCGCGCGCGGCCGTAGGCTTGGGCCATCCAGAACAGCGGCAGCAGCCAACTCACCCGCCACCGCGCCGGCGGCACCCCGGCCAGCAGCGCGACGTACGCCACCATGACTGCGGCGAGCGGCCACGCGCCGGGGCTGGCGAAGTCGGTCGGGGCGTGCTCGACGATGATGTCCGGCAAGTGCGGCATCGTCATGATTAGCAGCCACGTCTGCGGCAACCGCACGCCGTAGGGGTTCGCGAAGGCGACGAGGCCGCACGCCAGGCCGACCGCCAGCAGCCCCAGCACCGCCCGCGCGTCCGGCAGCGGCGACGGCTTGCCGACGAGCGCGAACAGCGTCCAGCCGACGCCGGCGAGGCCGAGGGTCGTCAGCCCCCCCAAGACACCGCCGTGCACGTTGACCCAAATCAGGTAGACAGGGACCAACGCGGCGACGGCGTACCACGGCTTGCGCCCGGCCTCGACCTCGACGATCAGGGCCACCGTTAGCGTCATGCCGAGCATCGTGGCGAGGTGCGGGCGGACGTGGAAGTGCGTCGAGGACGCGCCCAGCACCACGCCGACGAACATCAGCGCGGCGACCGGGTTCAGCCCCGTCCGCGTCAGCCGCAGCGTCAACACCGTGAACAGCGCCGCGAGCAGGCCCGTCGCCCCGGCGAGTTGCGCGTCGAAGCCGTTGAGCCGGTGCGCCAACGCCATGACGACTTCGCCGAGCCACTGGTACGGCACCCACAACTCGTCGCGGAAGGTGAACGTGAACGGGTCGCGATCGACGAAGCCTTCGGTCAGGATTTTCTCGCCGACGACGGTGTGCCAAAACGTGCCGGGGTCGCGGAAGAAGTTGGTGCGGCCGCCCAGGACCAACAGCGCCCAGAAGCCGAGGAAGATCAGGCCCGGTTGCAGTCGCTTCACGCCGGCACCGCCCGGAGTGCGGGGGTCGCCGCGGCGGGTTGGCGGGCGGGGAGCAGGTCGAGGGCCAGGATCGCCGGGGCGACCCAGCCGAACCAGACGCTCGTCAGCCCGCTCTGGCTAACCGCGAGCATCGCCGCGCACACGGCGAAGTACGCCCAGCGCAAACGCAGCGCTTCGGGGTCGCCGGCCCGCCGCAGCACGACGACGAGCAGCAGCACGAGGTCGAAGTGCCAGGCCCCGTAGGGCGACGTGAGGAACGACGCCAGCAGCAGCGTCGGCAACTCGGCGGCCCAATCCCAGGCGTGGCGGCGCGGCCACCAGTGCTTCGCGAACCACGCCAACCCGAGGGCGACCGGCACGAACTGCAAGCCGAAGTGCTCCGCCCCGAAGGCGACGCGCAGCAGCGTCCCCAGGGTCAGCGACACCCACTCCGCCGGCGGGTGGTCGCGCAGCGCCGCGGCGTACTGGCCGTACACGTCCGGGTTGACGAGCAGCGGGATCAGCGCCGTGAGCAGGCCGACGCCGACGCCCGCGCTGAGCATGGCGAAGCGTCGCCGGGCCAGCGCGTCGGCGAGCAGCGCGGCCCACAGCAGGTACGCCAGGTGCGGCTTCGTCGAGAGCAGCACGGCCGAGACGCCGGCGAGGGCGAACTGGCCGCGGCGGGCGAAGTAAGCGAATCCGCTGGCTCCGAGCAGCATCAACGGCCCGATCTGCCCCGCCTGTAGAACCAAATAAATTGGCACGAATACTGCTGTGACAATCCCGAAGCGTGAGGCTGTCTCCGGAGTCGAGTAAGTCGCCCGAAGCAACCCGACCGAGCCGAGGACGGCGGCCAGCCCGGCCAGGAACCAGGCGAGTTGCCCCGGCCGCGCGGGCAACGCCCCGAACGGCATCACGTAAGTGAGCGTCCAGGGCGGGTTCCACATCATGACCGCTTCGTCGGTATTGCGGCCGGCGTCGCGCTGGAGAGGCAGGAGCAACTCCGGCGCGTAGGGGTCGAGGCCACCCAGTTGGAGGCGGCCGGCGGCCCAGTACTCGACGTAATCGTCCGGCGGCCAGACGGTCGGGTCGCTCAAGAGTGTACGGAACTGCCAGCCGAGCAGTGCCAACAGGCCGAGCAGCGCGGCGACGGTCAGGAGGCTACGAGGTTTCATGCCGCAAGGCTAGCACGCGAAAGTGCGTGGCCCCCGTGGTGAGCGTGGCGGGTTTTCCGGCGGGCCATTCAGACCAAGCCACACGATTCCACTCCTGGCGCGATTCGCTAGGTCGAATGGTCGGTATTCCTGAGATTTTCCTGTCAGCCGGGTCGAAACGTGTACTAGGTTCAAGCAAGACTATCCCGGACACTGCCGCGACCGCGTCTTAGGAGGAGGCACTGTGATCACCTTGATCGTCCCCGTCGCACTGATGACTTTGGTCGCCCTCCTCGCGATGGCCCTGGCGACCTCAGTCGTCTCGCGCCTCGACACTCTGCACCCCGCGACGGTCAACCCGTTCGCCCCGTCGATCGCCGACCCGTCCTCGGACACGATTTCCGGCGACCAGTCGATGGTCCAGACGGTCCTGGCCCCGGCCCACGACTGGCAAGTCGCCACCTTCGCGAACCTGTCCCAAGTCGAAGACCTCCTCGACTCGCTGGAGTCGCACGGCATCCACAGTCGGGAAGTCATCGTGCTCACCGACCACTGCTTCGCCGTCCGCTGGAAGTGACGTGCCGCGTTCTGAGAATTGAAGGCCGCAGGCGTTGTGCCCGCGGCTTTTTTCGTCGGAGTGCCTTGGCGAGCCGGAAGCGTGAGCGCCCGGAATTCCCGCATGCGGGAACTCCGGGCGCTCACGCTTCCGGCTCGCCCATGACATCCCCGGCGCGTGGCTCGCTTAGTTCGCCGGCTGGTAGACGGTGATCGACCTCACCCAGAGCGTCTCGCCGACCGGGAAGCCCGAGGTGTGCAGTTCGAGGCAGCCGGCGGTCGAGCCGCCCACGTCCAACTCGAAGTCGGCGGACTGCCACAGGCCCATCGTCGCCTGGAGGGCCTGGACATCCTTGGCGTCTCCGGACTTGGGGGCGCGGGGCATCAGCCGGACGTGGCAGACCCCCTTGCCGCCGCCGACGGCGTACTCGACCCGGACGCGAGTTTGCGAGGACGGGAAGGCGACCTCGGGGCCGAAGAGGATGGTCGTGGCCTCGCCGGCGGCGACGCGGATCCCAAGCGCCTTGACCCCCTTCCACTCGGCGACCGTACTCTCCTGGACGGTGTCGGGCTTCCACGAGATGAGCCGCCAGTCGGCCGGCAAGGTCCCGTTCCCGGTGTGGGTCGCCACCTTCGCCGCGTCGTGGTTTCGCTCGTCCTTGTACGAAGTACTCGACTCGACGAACGGCTCAAGGTTCTCGAACTTGGAGCGGTACAGGACCTTGCTGCCCGCGGGCAGGGGGGTGGCCGCCGGGGCGTCGCCGGAGGTGATGTCGTAAGACTTGATCCACAGCGTCTGGCCGGCACCGAGCGTGC
>JAYTUC010000084.1:0-2311 GCA_043744775.1 Fimbriiglobus sp.
CGGAGTTCTTCGCGGGAAGAACTCCGGGCGCTCACGCTCCCGGCTCGCCAAGTCGCCCGCGTTAGTACCGCACGGCGATCGTGAAGTTGATGCTCTGGAAGAAGAAGTCGGTCGTGTTGCCGGCCGGGTTCGGCGTCACCACGCCGTTGTTCGCCCCGTAGCCCGCGCTCAGCGGCACCACCGACGGGTTGATCGTCGTGCTGTACTGCTCGCTCGGCCGCACCACGCTGTTCAGGTACAGGAAGTTGTAGCCGACGCTCGCGGTCAGCCAGCTCCGCAAGCTGTAGCCGAGGTTCACGCCGACCTCGGGCACGACGCCGAACTTGTCCTGGCTGTAGCGGCCGTTGTTGGTCGAGTTGGCGTACAGGCCGGCCTGGATCACCGAGACGTTCGGGCTGCCGGGGGTCGAGAGCGTGCTGATGCCGCTGATGTCCATGCGCTGGTTGACCACGCCGATCGCGACCTTGCCGGTGGCGTTGAGGAAGAAGCGGTTCAGCCGCACCTCGGTGTTCAGGCCGATCTGCCCGCCGTAGAAGCGGTTGTAGGTGTCGAAGCGGTCGCTGAGGCCGATGACCGCGCCGGCCCCGTAGAGCTTGCCGTCGAAGGCCGCCGTCGAGTTGCCCACGAGGGTGCTGCTCTGGTCGATGTGCAGCTCCTCGCGGATGTCGAGGTAGCGGAAGGCCGTCAGCAGGTTCACGCTCCAGAGGGTCATGTCGTCCGGGCAACTGCGGTAGAGGTTGACCATCGGGCCGCCCTCGATGCCGTAGACCTGCGTGCCGTTGCTGACGCGGACGTTCCCCGACAGGTACGTCGGGAACGACACCAGCAGCACGTCCGGGTTGCCGGTGGCGGCGTTGACGAAGGGCCGGGCCAACAGCGGCTGGCCGGTCGCGTCCGAGGAGGTCTCGAAGGTGCGGCTCTTGAACTCGGTGAAGAAGCCGCTCATGTAGTAGCCGTAGCGGCGGGCCTCGTCGCTCCAGAGGCCGCCGGTGATGCGGGCCCCGTTCAGTGAGCCGACGCCGAGGTCGCCCTGGGCGTACAGCACGTAAGTGCTCGTGTTGCCCAAGACGCCGCCGGCGAGCGGGGCGCTTGTGGTGACGAACGGGAAGGCGGCGTTCTGCGACTTCACGAAGCCGAGGAGGTAGTCGAAGGTGACGAAGGCGCGGGGGGCGAGCCGCGCGTTGATCCCCTGCGGGTCGGTGAACGGCGGCGTCCACGACTGCTGACCGTGCGTGCCCGCCGGGTAGCCGGGCATCCCGCCGCCGGGCGGCCCGCCCATCCCGCCGCTGGGGTCGCCGTAGCCGCCGGGCATCATCCCCGGCCCGCCCATGCCCATGCCGGGGCCGCCCATCCCCATGCCCTGGGCCGGCATGCCGGGGCCGTTGGGCATCGCCTCCATCGCGCTGGGCATCCCGGCGCTGCCGCCGGGGCCGATCGGCATGGGCGGCGGCATCGCCGGGCCCTGGCCGAGTGCCGAAGCCGCCCCCGCCGCGAACGCCGCAATCGACCCCAAAATCTTCTTACGCATGGCATCCCCCCAAGACTGCGGCACCCGAGTGAGGCGCACGGACTGCTCTAGGGGTTACAGTCGGCACGACCGGACGCCGAACATGAGGAAGATCGGGCAGAGTCGCCGTAAACTGACTCACCCTCACAACCGCCAAGGTTTCCCAGGTTCCCCAAGTCACACGACGACGCGGCGGATCTGCGTTTGCAGCGGCCCGCCGGTGACGTGGACGCCGCCGGACTCGTCGATGTAGACGTTGACCTCGCTGCGGACGCCGAACTCCGGGAGGTAGATCCCCGGCTCGATGCTGAAGCAGGTCCGCCGCATCACGCTGCGCTCCTCGCGCGTCTCCAGCCCGTCCATGTGGCAGCCGTTGCCGTGCGTCTCGCGGCCGATGTTGTGCCCGGTGCGGTGCGTGAAGAACTCGCCGTAGCCGGCGCGCTCGATGACCCCCCGCGTCGCGGCATCGACCTGCCACCCTTGCAGCGGCACGCCCTTGGCGAAGGCCCGCTCCACGCAGTCGATCCCGGCGTCTCGCGCCGCGATCACGACCTCGAACACCTCCTGAATCTTTGCGGGCACCTCCTCGCCGACGTAGCCGACGCGGGTCAGGTCCGAGTACACGGCGTCGGGCTTGTCCATCTTGGCCCAGAGGTCGATGAGCACGTAGCTGCCCGCCTCGACGCGGCTGTCGAAGGCGGGGTTCGGGGCGAAGTGCGGGTCGCCGCTGTGCGGGCCGACGCCGACGATCGGCGGGTGGTCCGTCACCAGCCCGTTGTCGGCGAAGTGCTGCATAATGCGGGC
>JAYTUC010000085.1:0-31734 GCA_043744775.1 Fimbriiglobus sp.
GCCGGGCGCACGCGCCCGGCCCCGCGGAAATCGACTCACGTCGAGTTACTTAGCCGCGCAGCACGCCGAGGCGACTTCGCAGCAGTCGGCACCGCTCGCGCAGCACGACTTCGCCTTCGTGGCGACTTTGACCGTGGCGCAGCACGCCGAGGCGTCGTCGCAGCACGCGGCCCCCGGCACGCAGCACGACTCGGCGGCGCAACACGGCAAGCCGAGTTCGCAGCACTCCGCGCCGGGGTAGCAGCACGACTCCGCCGCGCAGCACGCCTCGCCTGAGAGGCAGCACGCGGCCCCCGGCACGCAGCACGACGTTTTGCTGGCGCTCAACGCATAGCCACTCGCCGTCAGCACGCAAGCGACGGCGACACCAACCATAGCCTTAATGATCATGGGAAACTCCGTGTTCGATGTAATCAACTTGAGAAGAGAGGACAAAGTACCAGCAGGTTTTCTGCACGACACGAGTGGAAAGGTAATGCCCAGCGTCGCAACGGACACAGCAGTATTGCGAAGCCTCGGCGGTGCGGCGGCACTAGCAGAGGAGAAGGGAGTACGCAGTGAGACGGTCGCGGCCGGAGGTCAAAGGCTGAAGTGGGTGAGTGACGAAGTGTGGGAAGCCAGTGGCGGCTACGCTAATGGGATACACATAGGAGAAACCGGAGACGGGCATAGCGACGCGCGGGTAGTTCGCCGCAACAGGAGTGAGAGACTCCGGTAAGCCGAGAACATCTGCCTGGAAACAGGCATTCACATAGGGGCACGGTTGGAACGGCGGCGCGACGGGCGTCGAAAAAGGCTGACCGCACGTTTCGGCACCGCAACAACCGGAATGAGTCACCGACCTCGCGCCGCCGGCGGAAGCCGCCACAGTCGGAGGCGCTACGAGACAGCAACAGACCTTCGGCCCGCCCAAGTTGGTGAGGAACACCGTCACGGCTAGCAGCACGCGGATCATAGTGTCAGTATCGTCACTCGGAGGGGGGAAGTCAAATCCGTTTGCCGTCAATAAGCGTGGCGTTGCCGGCGGCCGAGCATCGTCAGGATAGTGAGGACCATGATGCGGATGTCGAACATCGGGTTCCAGTGAGTGATGTAGTACAGGTCGTACTGCACCCGCTTCCGCAGCGACGAGTTGCCACGCCAGCCGTTCACCTGCGCCCAGCCGGTGATGCCGCACTTCACGGCATGGCGGGCCATGTAGTTCGGAATCGTCTTGCGGAACTGGTTGACGAAGACTGGGCGCTCCGGGCGCGGGCCGACCAGGCTCATGTCGCCGCGGAAGACGTTGAAGAGTTGCGGCAACTCGTCGCAATTCGTCGCCCGCAGCAGCCGGCCCAGGCGCGTCCGCCGGGGGTCGTTGTGGCAAGTCATGACCGGCCCGGTGCCGGACTCGGCGTCCGCGGCCATCGTGCGGAACTTGAGCATCGAAAAGCTCTTGCCATTGAGTGAGCAGCGCTCCTGGCGGTACAGAATCGCCCCGCAACTCGTCACGCGGATCGCGACCGCCACGGCCGCCAGAAGCGGCGCGAGCAGGAAGATGGCGACGCTGGAGAGGAACAGGTCCATCGCCCGCTTGACGACGACGTTCAGGCCGTGGTAAGGGCTTTCCCGCAGGCCGATGTAAGTCATGCCGTGCAGGTTGCTCGTCGTCAGCGACAGCGCCGTGAGCGCCGGCACGTCGGCGACGATGCGGACATCCACGAGGCTTTGCGAGAGCGTGTCGAACACCCGACGGGCGTCGGCGTAGCGGTTTAAGGGTAGGGCGATGAAGACGTGCTCGATGTGCAACTCCTGCACGAGCCGCGGCAAGTCGCTCAGCGGCGCGAGGACGGCCCGCTCCAGCGGCGTGGAGGGGACTTCCTCGTCCACGTAAGCGACCGTCTGGATGCCCATCCACGAGGCGTGTTCGAGGGAGCGTGCCGTACGCCGCGCCAGCCTACCCGCCCCGACGATCAGCGCGTGACTCTGGTTGTAGCCATTGGCGCGGAGCCGGCCCAAGACGACCCAGCTCGCCCGGCGGAAGGCGACGATGCCGGCAAAAGTGGCGGTGACGAAGATCACCATCGCCAGCCGGGACTCATAAGGGTACTGACGGGCGAAGTTCGTGGACATCAGCAGCAGCGCGAGCAGGGCAACGCCCTTGAGCGCGGCGACGACTTCCTCCCGCACCCGCCGCAGGCGGTGGACCTCGTAGAGGCCGACGACGCGGTACGACACGAGCGAGAGGATGACGACGAGCGGCAAGTTGCTGACGCAGAGTTCAAAGTCGGGCTGGTGGTTGTTGACGAGCGGGATGCCGGTGTCGAAGCGGATGAGGTACGCCCCCACCCATGCCACAACGGTGAGGACCACGTCCCAGACGAGGAACCAGACGGACAGCGGTTGGCTACTACTCTTGACCATGACCTCGATCCGTCGGGTGACTGTCCGGCGCGGTGTTTGTAGCACCCTAGCCGACACACTGTCAAGACGGCTAAGATGGTGCGAGGCGCAGGAATTCGCTGAGCTTTAGGGTAGAATCTCGCCACTCCGGGGAAGTCTGGACAACTTTACCCAGGGTTGTACCGTCAAAACACCGCCCGCGACGACAGCGGGCGTCGGAAAGGCCTGCCCCATGACTCTGAACGCCGACCAGTTGCTCGCCAAGCTTTACGCCTTGCGCAAGGACTACGACGACGACCGGCAAGACGAGACTTATCAGGCGTTGCACCACGCCTTCTTGTACATCTCGTACAACATGGCCGGCTTTAAAGATTATGTCAAGAAGGAATCCGCCAAGGCAACGGCAGATTCAGTCGTTGGGGTGACTGTCGTGAGTTCGGCGACCGATTCCGCGGGTTGAGCGGACTGTGCCGGTGGCTCGGCGAACGCAGACGCCCAAGTTGGCACTCGATTCGGAGTCGCGGGACTCAAGTCCCGAAGTTGATCAGGAGCGGACGCCCAGGCACCGGGCACCGCCACGCCTTACTCGGAGGTCAGAAGCGATGCGTGGCGGACCCTTGCGATCGAAGTTGCGGCTCGACACCCTCGAAGGCCGCGAGGTGCCGTCCGTGACTCTCGCGGCGATCCCCGACCAAGAGTTGCCTGCCAACGCGCCGCTCTACCTGCCTGTGACGGTGAGCAACACCCCCGGCGGCCCCGTCACGACGACGGTCACGTCGAGCAACCCGAGCGCGACGGCCGAGGTGATCCAGGGCGGCCGGAGCGTCGTGTTCACCGTGTCGGGCACCGAGGCCGGCGGGGCACCGTTCACCGGCACGCTGACGCTGCGACTCTTCGAGGACGCGGCCCCCCTGGCGACGGCGCAGATCGTCAATCTCGTCGGCGACGGCTTCTACGTCGGCAAGCTGATCCACCGCGTCGTGCCCAACTTCGTAATTCAGGGCGGCTCGCCGACGGGCAACGGCGTCGGCGGCTCGCCGCGGCCCGACTTCATCGACGAGTTCAATTCCGCCTTCACGTTCGCGTCGAACGGCTTGCTCGCCGAGGCCAACCAGGGCGACGACACGAATAACTCGCAGTTCTTCATCACTGACCTCGGCTTGCCGCTAGCCGGCCGGCCGCAGAGCCTGAACTTCAACCACACAATTTTCGGCATCCTCACCGCCGGCTTCGACACCTACACGAAGATTCGCAACACCCCGCTCAACGGCGAGCGGCCGATCAGCCCGGTGACGATTACCGCCGCCGCAGTCGTGACCGACACCGCGAACGCCGTCATCAAGGTGACGCCGCGGCTCGGCTTCGCGGCCGCCGACACGACGACGTTGACGGTGACGGCCAACGACGGCTCGCCGTCCCCGGCCGTTGCCACGGCGGTACTGACGGGTAGGGCGAACGCGGTCAACAACCGGCCGTTCCTCGGCCCGATCGCCAACCCCACGTCGGTCGGCGGCGCGCCCGTTTCGTTCACCCTGACGGCGACCGACACCGAGGGCGACTCGCTGACCTACAAGGTCCTCGACGCCGCCTTCGCGGGCGACCCCGCCGGCGTGTCCGTGACCGTCAACGCCGCCACCGGCGTCACGACGCTGACCCCGGCCGCAGGCTTCTTCGGCACGATTTCGCTGAAGGCCGGCGTGCGCGACAACGTCGATCGCACCGGCGCGGGCCTCGACGCCGCGAGCAACTTCGACACCCAACTCTTCACGCTCACCGTGGCCCCGCGGGTCTCGCTCACGGCGAGTTCGATCAGCCCCATGACGGGCGACAAGGTGACCTTCACGGCCACGGCGAGCGGCCCCCAGAACCTCTCCGGCAGCATCGACTTCCTGAGCGGGGCGGCGGTCCTGGGCACGGTCCCGACCGCCGACGGCGTGGGGGCGTTCACGACGAGCTTCCCGACCGCCGGCCCGCGGTCGGTGACCGCACGATTCACCCCGGCGGTCGCCGGCACCCCGACCGGAGTGTCCGACCCGGTCGCTGTGACCGTGACGAGCCTGCCCACAGTCCCGCCGGTGGTGCCCCCCGTCACCCCGCCCGTCGTGCCCCCCGTCACCCCGCCGGTGGTCCCCCCGGTGACGCCTCCGGTCACGCCCCCCGCGGCCACTCCGTTGAACGTCGTCGGTGCGGATGTCGGCGTCGCCCCAATTGTCAAGGTGCTTAACGCGGACGGCTCGGTTCGCTTCCAGTTCTTCGCCTACGAGCCGACTTTCACCGGCGGCGTCCTCACGGCCGTCGCCGACGTGACCGGCGACGGCGTGCCCGACATCGTCGCCGTGCCCCGCAGCGGCGGCGGCAGCATCGTCAAGGTGTTCAGCTCGGCCGACGGCACGCTTTTGAAGTCGATCCAAGTGTTCGAGCCGACTTACCGCGGCGGGCTTTCGCTCGCGGTCGGTGACCTCACCGGGCGCGGCGCGGCGCAGGTCGTCGTCGGGGCCGGCTTCGGCGGCGGTCCGCGCATCTCCGTCTGGGACGTGCCGTCCGGTGCCATCGTGCAGAATTTCTTCGCCCACGACTCCGCGCGGCGTGGCGGCGTCGAGGTCGCGCTGAGCGACTTGACCGTGGGCGGCAAACTGCAGATCCTCACCGGCGCGGCCGACGGCACTCCGGAAGTCGGCGTCTACCGCGGCGCGACCGCGGCGAGGCTGGCCCTCGTCCCGACCGGCGACACCTCCGTGCGGCAGGCCGCCCGGCAAGCGGAGCAGCCGGCGAGCCTGCGTGCCATGATGGCCAGCACCCCGCCGGCGAACCCGGTGGTCACGGAGGGCGTGCGGGTCAGCGGCGGCGCGCCGCTGCCGGGCAGCACCCTGCGGCGCGTGGCGGCGACTTACTTCACGTCGGCGAGTGCCGGCACCGAGAGACTCATCGACCTTACCCCTCTGGTCAACCCGTCGGACTTAAGTTGAGCTGAGTTGCGCGAACGGAGCGACCTCGAAATTCGCTTGCGGTGACATGTCCTAGCTTGTACCATCGTGCCGTGTCGTTGAGGAAGCCCCGTCGCGTGTCTCCGCCTTCTCTCGCGGCGCGGCGCGCTCCAGTGGTTCTCTGGAGTTCCGTAATGTTCCGTCGCCCGATTTGCGCACTAGTCCTACTCGCGTTGGCCGTCGCGACGGGACGTGGCGTCCGGCCCGAAGACAGTGCGGACACGGTTTGGGTCAAGAAGTGGGCCGAAAAAAGTAAAGACTTCTCCTGGCAACGCGACAAGGCTCGGACAGCCGTCGTCGCCAACTTTGACCTCGCGATCCGGAGGGTCGGTCTGCAAAAGACCCTGACGCCGGCCGCCAAGACAGACCGCCGCAAGGAACTCGAAGAGGCCAAGCAGACCTTCGAGAAGACCGGCGCGTTCCCGACCGATGAGGACTTCGTCTCCAGCCAGTTCGAGTACGCCGTGAGGGTCAACAAGGCCGCAATCCCGCTCACCGTGCTGATCGACGAGGTCATCGCCGAGGGGGCCAAGACGAAGGACGAGGCTGTCGAAAAGCAGGGCCTGAAGATGAAGGCCGACCTCGAGAAGCAGTTGGGCGGGGCGAGCCGCCTCGTCGGCGGCTCCGTCTGGCACGGCGAACTCCGTATGAAGGGCGGCAACACGATCCCGTACCACCTCTACGTCGGCAAGATGGGCGACGGGGGCTTGTTCCGGGGCCACGTCGAGGACAACCCCGGCGCGCAGGGCAACTGGAGTTACGATGTCGAGGGTCAGACCCGCGCCCTGGGCATGGAGTACAAGATGACGAAAATCCGGCGGGGTAACTTCTCCGCCGTCTCCGTCAGCGGCATCGTGAGTGGCGACCGGCTCATCGCCAACATCACGTCAGTCGTAGGCAAAGGGAAACCGGCCACGTCCATGCTCGTGTTGAAGCGAGTCAAGTAAGCCCTCGCCGGTTTGGCGTTCGGCGGGGTGTCGGCGGCGCGATATGATTGTGGCGGACCCAAACCGCGTCGAGGCTTCCGCATGACGACCTGGCACCGGCTGCTCCTCGGAATGATCCTCCTGTGCCCTGGCGGCGCGGCCGCGGCCCAGGCACCACCCACCGGGGGGCTGACCGCGACACAACTCGAACAGGCCGTCGCGGACGTGCTCAAAGAAGTTCACAACCGCGGGGCCGACCTCTACAACCGCGGCGACCCCGCCGCCGCCTACCGCATGTACGAGGGTGGCCTGTCCTCCGTCCGGCCGTTCGTGGCGCACCGCCCGGCCGTCCTGAAGGCGATCGAAGACGGACTCAACGAGACGGCCAAAGGCGACAACGCGAAAGTCCAAGCGTTCCGTCTCCACGAGCTCATCGAGCAAGTCCGCGCCGACCTCAAGGCCGAAATCGCCAGGGCTGCGGAAGCGAAGCCCACCCCGGTCGAGACGCCCGCGAAGCCGGCCGACACGCCCAAGGAACCAGTCAACGCGACCTTGAAGGCGTTCGTACCGGTCGAAGGGGCGCTGACCTTCCAGGGCAAGCCGCTCCCCGCGACGGATGTGACGCTCGTCTCGCTCGACCAGAAGGTGCCGCGAGTCTTCACCGCAACAACCACCGACGGCGGCACGTTCGCGTTCGCGGATGCCCTCGGCAGCGGCCAGTACGCCGTGATGGTCACGGGCAAGGGCGTGCCGGCGAAGTACACGTCCGTCGCCACGTCGCCCTTGCGCACCGTCGTCAGCGCTTCGCAAGCGTCCGCAATCGACTTACGCCTCGATTAGCCCCGGACGCGGTCACTTCTTGCCGTCGCCGAGGTGCCAACGGTTCCACGCACCGGCGGCCTTCTTGCGGGCCTCGCCGTCCGAACCCGCCGGCGGGCCGAAGTCCTGGCCGGTCATACTCTTCAGTCCGGCCCGCGCGGCCTGCACCACGGCGTCCGACGGGTCGGTCACGCGCCCGATCAAGTCGCCGACGTGGGCTTTGTCGTCCTTCATCGCGCAGGCCAGCGCCGCCGCCCGCCGCAACTCGGAGTCGGGGTCGGCCAGCATCCCGCGCAGGGTCTTCGCCGTCATGCGAGTCAGCCGCTCGGCCAAGGCGTCGCGGGCCTCGCCCCGGCGCTTGTCGTCGAGTCGCGGGATGGCGCTCACCAAAGCTGCCGTGTACTCGGTGCCCTTCGAGTCCTTCGCCTCGCGCAGCGCGGTGGCGAAGTCCGGGCCGTTGACCAGGCCCCCGGCGATCACCTCGGCACTCGGGGTCGCCACGGGGTCGGCCGGGCGGACGCCGGGTTCGGGCACCGCGGCGGGCAGGCTGGCAGCCGGCGGCCGGAAGTCGCGGCCGGCCCGCAACTCGGCCTTGCCGGGGTCCTTGACCTGACCGGTCAGCCGCTGCGTCAAGTCCTTGACGAAGTTCGACTTCGACAGGAACAGCACCGCGAACGACGTAGCCACCTCCCCCCCGCCGTGGGTCCCAGGGGGCCAACTGCCGTCCGGCGACTGCGTCGCCAGGAGGTGGAACGAGCCCCAGCGGTGCCAGTCGATATCGCCGATGGTGTCGAGGCCGTAGGCCATGCCGACGCGCTCGAGGGACCACAGGGTGTAGTACATGTCGTGGAAGCCTCTCAACTGCCCCGGCGCGGTCTGGGGGCCGCTCGCCGACCGGATGGCGAGGCCGAGGTACTTCAGGCCGTGGTCGATGGCCGCTTTGCGCATCGCGGGGCTCATGGCCGGGACGAGCGGGTTGACGCCGACCGGCCTGACGCCACCGCCCGCGACCACCTTCGGCTTCTTGGTGCGGTCGAACGGGTCGCCGCTCTCGGCGGCCGGCGCGGGGGCGGGGGCCGCCTCGGCGGGCTGGTTGAGCGAGGTGCCGATCGCCAGGCCGAGCAGCCCGGCGCATGTCATCGCCGGCGAGGACTCGCCCCCGGACCCGGAGTACGACCAGCCGGCGTCGCCGGGGTTCTGGGTCGTGAGGAAGCGGGCCTCCAACACCATGAAGGCGTCGCTGACGGGGACGCCGTGTCGCGCGGCGACCCACAGGCCGACGAGGCCGAACTGCGTGTTTGAGTTGTCGCCGCCGGCCGGCGGGCGGCCCCCGCCACTCACGGCCTGGCGCACCGCGGCGTTGTAGCCGGCGACGCTCGGGTGCAACGCGGCGGCGGCGGCGGCCGAGGCGTTGGGCTTCCGGCTGACGGCGGCGGGGAAGCCGTTGTCCGGCTTCTTCGCCTCGGGCTTCGGCGCGGCGGCCGGCGTCCCGGCGGTCAACTCGGCCTCGGACTTGCCGACCCCCGTCAGAGGCACGAGGTCGGCGCACTCGTAGCCGTAGCTGCCGTCGCGCGTCATGCCCCCGTAAAGGCGCGTCCCCAAGAATTGGATCGCCGGGATGTCGTTGGCGTCTCCCAGGCGGTCGAGGAACAGGATCGCCAACGCGACGTGGTACGTCTTCGTGTCGGTCGCCCAGGTCGTGCGGATGTGCTTGGCGATGTTCTGGACCGCCGGGTCGTCGGCCTTGACGCCGCCCTCGAGCAGCGCCAGGCCGCACAGCCCCGCCGAGCCGACCCCGCCCTGAACGCCTGCCGCGTGTAGCTTTTGCAAGGACGCCGCCCCGCGCGCGACGGCCGCGGCGACTTTCGGGTCGGCCGGCGGCTCCGCCGCCGCGCCGGCTGCGCACGCGATCAGTCCGAACGCCGCCAACGCCGCATGCAACCGGGCCATGACATCCCTCACTTAACGAGGACTTCGACGGGGACGAGGTGGTTAATCACGTACGTCCGGCGGTCCGGGTCGCGGGCCACCGGTTGGGTCGCGCCGCCGGCCGCCGTCGCGCGGGCGACGAGCTTGGCGGGGCCGCGCATGACGGGGGTCCAGGGGAACTCCCAGAGCCGCCAGCACATCGGCTTCGCGTCGGTCGTGAAACGGGCAGCGGCCCAGGTCGCGCCGCCATCGACGCTGACCTCGACGCGCTCGACCGCCTCCTCGCCGGCCCACGCCGCGCCGGTGACGACCGTCGGCTTGCCCGCGGAGACGACCTCACCGAGGGCCGGCCGGGCGATTGACGCCTTGGGCTGCCCCGCGGTGATCGGGACGAGATTCGGCAGCCCCGCGCGTCGCTCGAACACGGCGTAGTCGAGCGTCTGCCAGAAGCCGGCGTGTCGCTTCGGGGTCACGATAATGCGGCTGAGCCACTTGACCGACGCCATGCCGTACCAGCCGCCGACGACGGCCCGCAGCGGTGCCCCGTGCGCCGCGGTCAGCGGCTCGCCGTTCATCTTCGTGGCCAAGATTGACTCGGGCTTCATTGCCTTGGCCAGCGGGATGCCGCGGTCGTAAGGGATGACGCCCGGCGACGGGATGTCGCCGGCGACGGCCCCCGAGTCCGCGCCGACCAGCACGACATCGACCGCGCCCGGCTTGACCTTGGCACGTTCGAGCACTGCCGCGAGCGGCACCCCGGCCCAGTCGGCGGTCCCGACCGCCCCGAGGCCCCACTGCAAACCGCGAGGCTGCGGCACCAAGAACACGCGGCCGTTGCCGGCGCACTCCAGCGTCAGCGGCATCGCCACTTCGCCCAGCTTGGCCAACTCGTCGAGTGTCAGCGTCAGCGGGTTCTCGACTTCGCCCTCGACGGTGAGCTTGAAGTTCGTCGCGTCGAGTTTGGGCACCGCGAAGTGGCTGCGGACGTAGAACTGCTCCGTCGGCGTCTGGAAGCCCTTCAACTCGGTGAACGGGAATTCGACGTTGCGCGGCTCGTTCATCCGCACCGTCATGCCGGGGAAGGCCGCCGGCACGCCTTGCGCGGCAGCCCGCCGGGCGGCCAAGGGCACCGCAGCGACCGACGCCAGTTTCATCCACTCCCGCCGATCCATCGCGTTCTCCGTTGTGATACGCCTAAAACCCCTGACCCTTCGTCGTCGTCTTGACGCGGACGAGCTTGTCGTTGGCGGTGATGAATAGCGTCGAGCCGTCGCCGCCGAAGCCGCAGTTGGCCGTTGGCACGCCGGTCACGATCGTGCCGAGGTGCTTGCCGGCCGGGTCGAAGACCCAAACGCCGCCGGGGCCGGTGGCGAACAGGTTGCCCTTCGCATCGACTTTCAGGCCGTCCGGCCCGCCCGGCTTCTTCTCCTTGACCGCCGCGCTACAGTCGTGGAACACTTTACCCTCCCCGAGCGTGCCGTCGCTCTTGACGGGGAAGCTCTTCCAGATCGGGGCGGCGTCGTCGGAGTTGGCGACGTACAGAATCTTGCCGTCGGGCGAGAGGCCGATGCCGTTGGGCCGCGTCATCTCCTTGGTCAACAGCGTGACTTCGCCGTTGGGCTTCAGGCGGTAAACGCCCTGGAAGTCGAGTTCCTTGCCGGGGTCCTTCATCTGCTTGGGCAGGCCGTAGGGCGGGTCGGTGAAGTACAGGTCGCCGCTGGGGTGGTACACGAGGTCGTTGGGGCTGTTGAGCCGCTTGCCGTTGTACTTGTCGGCGAGCGTCGTGAACTTGCCGTCCTTCTCGAGCCGGGCAATCCGCCGGTCGCCGTGCTGGCACAGCACGAGGTTGCCGGCCTTGTCGAGTGCGAGGCCGTTGGCCCCCGGCTCGTAGCCCTCGAACTTCGTCGAGCCGGTGTAGCCGCTGGGCTTCAAGAAGTCGGCTTGCAGTCCGGCCTTCTCGGACCACTTGCAGACGCGGTTGTTGGGGATGTCCGAGAACAGCAGGTGCTGGCCTTCCTTGAACCACACCGGGCCTTCGGACCACTTGAAGCCGCCCGCCAGCACCTCGATCGCGGCGTCCTTCGGCACGAGGTCGTCGAACTTCGCGTCCTTCCGCTCGATCGACCCCATCACCTCGGGCTTCTTCTCCTCGGCGCGACCGGGGACGGCAGTCGCCGCAACGAGGCCGAGCGCGGCCACGAGAAACCAGCGGGAGGGCATGGGATTTGACTCCGGGACAGGCGGGGGAGTTTCGGCAGCGCTATCCTAACCGAGCCGCGTGGCCCGGACAATCACGATTGACGCGGATGGCCGAACGGGTTATGCGTCGCGGCGGGGTTCCGTTCACGGCACGGGGGCGAGAGATGCGGGCGTGGGTCGCGGTCGCCGTGTTGGGGCAGGGGGTGGGCGTCGCCGCGGGGCAGCCGCCCGGCCTCCCGCCACTCGCGCTGACGCCGCCGGCGATTCTCGCGTCGCCGATGCCGCTGCTGGAGCCGTCGGTCGCGCGGCCGGCCGAGCGGACGCAGCCGATCAACCTGGCCACCGCGCTGCAACTCGCCGGGGCCAGCCCGCTCGACGTGCAGATCGCCGCGCGGCAAGTCGAACTCTCCGCCAAGGCGTTCGACCGCGCGAAACTCCTCTGGCTGCCGAACATCGTGACCGGCGTCGATTACTTCCACCACGACGGCTTGCAGCAGAACTTCGGCGGCGACCTCGTCTCGTCAAGCCGCAGTTCGGCGATGGTCGGCGTCGGCCCGAACGTCGTCTTCGGCGTCACCGACGCGATCTATGCCCCACTCGCCGCGCGGCAGGACGTGCGGGCGCGGCGGGCGGTGCTGCAGGCGGCGACGAACGACGCGGCGTTCGCGGTCGCCGACGCCTACTTCACGCTCCAGCAGGCCCGCGGCGAACTCGGCGGCGCGGCCTACGCCACGAAGCAGGCCGAGGAGGTCTTCCGCCGCGCCGAGAAGCTGGCCGCCGGCCTCGCCCCGCCGCTGGAGGCGACCCGCGCGAAGGTCGAACTCGCCCGCCGCCGCCAGGCCGAGGCGTCCGCGCTTGAGCGCCGGGCCGTCGCGTCGGCCGAACTGGCGCGACTGCTGCGCCTCGACGCCGGCGCGGTCCTGGAGCCGGCCGAGCCGCCGTACCTGGTCGTGACCGTCATCGACGCGGCGGCGACGGTCGATGCGCTGATCCCGATCGCGCTCACGTCCAGGCCTGAACTCGCCGGGCAGCAAGCCGTCGTTCAGGCCGCACTCGTCCGCTTGAAGCAGGAGAAGATTCGCCCGCTCGTCCCGAGTATCGCCCTGCGCAGCGTCTCGACCAACCCCAGCGGCTCGATCGGCTACGGGGCCTTCGGCGGGGGGCGGGGCGGCAACGTCGGCAACTTCGGCAACCGCTACGACGTCGATGTGCAGGTGATGTGGGAGTTCCAGCAACTCGGCTTCGGGAACAAACTCCGGGCCGGCGAGCGCAAGATCGAGTACGAGATCGCGACGCTCGAACTGTTCCGCACGCAAGACCGCGTCGCCGCCGAGGTGAGTACCGCCCACGCCCAGGCCCGCGCGGCCGCCGACCGCCTCGCCCTCGCCGAGCCGGCCTTGCGCGACGCCGTCGAGTTGATGCAAAAGAGCCTCGAAGGGCTGGGCCAGACCCGCCGCGCCGGCGAACTCGTCACGCTGATCGTGCGGCCGCAGGAGGTCGTCGCCGCGCTGCAACTGTTAGCGCAAACCAACGCCGACTTCCACGCCGCCGTCGGCGACTCGAACCGCGCGCAGTTCCGCCTCTACCGCGCCCTCGGGCACCCGTCCGGGGCGCTGCCGGCGGTCGTCGCCGCGCCGGGGGAGTCGCGCCCGGCGAATTGACGGCCCCGCCGGCCGTCGTATCACAAGCCCTTTGCTCGACCGAGTGAGGGTGCCGCGTGAAACCGTCCGCCGGGTGGGTCAAGGGTCTGTTGAAGTACCTCGTCGCGGTCGCCCTGCTCGCGCTCGTCGTCGGGCTGAACTGGACCAAACTCACCGACCTCTTTTCGCGCGACCCGCAGCCGGTCTACTTCGCCGCGACCCTCGGGCTGATGGTCGTCGTCATCGGCTTGCAGTACTTGCGCTGGTTCCTGCTCGTGCGGGCACTCGACTTGCCGTTCACGCTGGCTTACGGCTTGCGGCTGGGGCTGGTCGGCACCTTCTACAACATGTTCCTCCCCGGCGGCATCGGCGGCGACTTCGTCAAGGCGTACCTGATCGCCAAGGGCCAGCCGGCCCGCCGCGCCGCCGCCGTCTCGACGGTCATCGCCGACCGGCTGCTGGGCCTCTTCGGACTGATCCTGTACGTGGCGGTGGTCGGCGGGCTGTGCTGGGCCAACGGCGACGTGCGGATCGCGGCGAACTTCCCCTTGAAGGCCATCGTGAGCGTTTGCATCGTCCTGGCGACCGGCTTCGTCGTCGGCTACACGTTTCTCAACGCCGTGCCAGCCGCCGTCGGCGACCGACTGCGCCGCCTCAACGGCACCTTGGGCGAGATGTGGGATGCCGCGCGGCGCTACCGCGAGCGGCCGGGCACAATCCTGATTTGCGTTGGCGTGTCGGCCCTGGCGCACATGGGCCTCGTCCTGTCGTTCTACGTCGCAGTCCTCGTCTTCCCGCCGGCGAACCCCGACCTGATCGCCACGCTGCCGGAACTGTTCATCGTCGCCCCGATCGGCTTCATCGCGCAAGCCCTGATCCCGCTGCCCGGCGGCCTTGGGGCCGCGGAACTGACCTTCGGCGGGCTTTACGAACTGCTCCGCGGCAAGGAGGGCGAGGCGGTCGGCCTGGCCGGGCGGCTGACCTTGCGCGTCGCCGAGTGGGTCATCGGCCTCGCCGGCTACGTCGCCTACCTGCGCACCAAGTCCGAGATCCCCGCCGAGGCCGAGGTCACCGCGGAGCCGGCGGCGGTAGGGTGAAGTCGAAGCCGGCGCGGGGCAGCTCGACCTCGTCGGGCGTCGTGTTCGGCGGCTTACGCTCCCACGCCGTGCCGCAGACGATGCGGTTCTGGCCCATCTTGTAGAGCTTGAGCATCTCGACTGGCTCGAACTCGAACGCCGACGCGGTGACGACGGCGTCTTGCGGCACGGCGGTGTGCCGGTACTCCATGCCCGACGCCGCACACACCGCGTACAGCCGCCACAGGTCGGAGCGGTACAAAGCGTAGAGCGAACTCGACGCCGCCCCCCGCGCGCGGCCCAGGGCACTCGGCCGGCCTTCGACGGGGTCGAGGAAGACCTTGCCGCCGGCGATGATGTAGAGCTTCGACCCCGCCAGCCAACGCTTCGCCGGGTCGGCCGGGTCGGTCGTCGGGGCCTCCGGCGGCAGGCGGACGAACGACTGGCACACCGTGCCGCCGTCGTTGTGGGCCTCGCGGTAGTTCACGCCGTTGACCGTGATGTCGAACTCGACGGCCGGCAGCAGGAAAGGCACCGCCGCGGCCGCCAGGAGGATTTTCCGCACCAGGTCGTCGGCGTCGGGCCGGCCGTTGCAGGCGATGGCCCCCAGGTCCCAGATGACGACCCGCCGCGTGTTCTGGTTCATCGTGCCGATGTAGCAGCGCCGGCCGAGCTGGTGCTGCGCCCGCACGTCGGCGCAGAACTCGGCGGTGACCTCGCGGTCGATCAGGGCCTTCATCGGGGCCGAGCTGCTCAGCGATTGCGTGGTCAACAGTGAGCGCACCGGCTGCGTCTTGATGAGGTCTTTCGTCGTGCTGGTCGTGAAGACTTTGGTCAGCAGCCAGTCCCATTTAGGGCCAATGTACACCATCGACGCGACGAACGCGCCGCTGCTGATGCCGGTCACCACGTCGAAATCGGGCCGCTGGCCGGTCTGGGTCCAGCCGACGAGTACCCCCGCCCCGTACGCGCCGTACTGGCCGCCCCCGGAAACGGCGAGGATTTGCAGCGGCCGCGGCGGGCCGGTCGGCGTCGGCGGGGTGCCGGCCGGCGGCGCGGCCAGCGCGGCGGCGAGCGTCTCGTAAGTCTGCTTGTCGAGGTTGGGGTAGTTGGCGGCGCGGCCGGCGTCGTCCTGGCTGCGCAAGACCGCGTACGGGGCGATCGGCGGCGTGTCGCGGTCGCGCAACGCGCTGCAGCCGAGGCCGACGGCCGCGACCCCTAAAGCGATCGGGACAACAATTGAAGTGGCAACTGCCCGGAACCTTCGCATCCGACCCCCCCCGGCCCTGCGCTGTCCTGGTTTGAATTGCGGCCGTCTACCCGGCCGCCGGCCGCGTGTCGAGGGAAATCTTCGCCGCCGCCGCCGCCCGCCGCTATCGTGCGGTCATGGCCCCCTTCGCCGAACCGCGCTGGCTCCTCCTGGCACCGCTGGCGCTCGTCGCGGCCGGGGTACTCGCCCGCCGCCGCCGGCCGGCGCTACGTTACCCGTCGCTGGCGCTGGTGCGCGGCCTGCCGCGGAGCCGCTCGCGCCACGCGGTCGTGGGGCCAATCGCCATGAACACGGTGGCGGTGCTGCTGCTGGTCGCCGCCGCCGCCGGGCCGCGCCGCCCGGATCTGGCGACGCGCGTCCCCGCGGTCGGCGTGTCGATCGTGCTGGCCCTCGACGTGAGCGGCAGCATGGCGACGCCCGACTTCCCGCTCGCCGGCCAGCCGGACGCCACCCGGCTCGACGCGGCCCGGCAGGCGTTCCGGCAGTTCGTCGAGGGCGGCCCCGGCTTCCCCGGCCGACCCGACGACGCGATCGGGCTGGTGACCTTCGCCGCGCTGCCGCGGACGGTCTGCCCGCTGACTCTGAACCACTCCGTGCTCCTGAAGCTGCTCGACCTCGAGCGCCCGCGCGTCGGCCCGGACGCTGGCACCAACGTCGGCGACGCCCTCGCCGAGGCCATCGCGCGGCTCGACGGCGACGACGGCCGGCGCAAAGTCGTCGTGCTCCTGAGCGACGGCGAGCACAACGCGACGGCCGACGGCGCGCTTAAGCCGCGGCAGGCGGCGCAACTGGCGAAGTCGCTCGGCGTCCCCGTCTACGCCATCGACTGCGGCGGCGACGCGGACGGGGCCACGGCCGACGAGCGCCAGCAGCGCGACGCCGGCCGAGGCACCCTCGAATCGGTCGCCCGCATGACCGGCGGCAGGTGCTTCGCGGCCAGCGACGCCGAGGGGGTCCGCGCCGCATGCCGGGAAATCGACGCCCTCGAACGTCAACCGCTCGACGCCTTCCGCTACCGCCGCTACCACAATGACGCCCGCTGCTATGCCCTCGCCGCGGCGGCACTGCTGGCGGTGACCTTCGTAATGACCCAGACGCGCTGGCGCATCGCCCCCCCCTAACCGACGCCCCGGAGCCGTAACGCCGATGGGTTTCGTGTCGAACGCCGTGGCCGAATTCTTCGCCGGGGTCCGCCTCGCGCACCTGGCCGGGTTCGCCCTCCTTGCGGTGCCGCTCACGCTCGCGCTGCTGGCGTGGCGACAGCGCTGGCGCGGCCAACGCCGCCTCGACGCCGTGGGCCAGCCGGCCGCAGTGTTCGCCCTGCGCACCCGCCCCAAGCGCGGTCGCCGGGGGGCCGTCACGTTGACGGCATTCGCCTGGTTTTCGCTGAGCGTCGGCGTCACCGGCCCGACCTGGGGCGTCGGCGAGCCGGACGGCGTGGCCGTCGGCAGGGACGTAATCGTGGTCATCGACCTGAGCCGCAGTATGCTCGCCGCCGACGCCGCCGGGCCGCCCCGTTTGCGCGCGGCGGTCGATGGCGCGGCCGAACTCGCGGAGTCGCTGCGCGGCCGCGGCCACCGCGTCGGCTTGGTCGTTTTCGCGACGCGGCCGAAGCTGCTCGCCCCACTCACGACCGACACCGACCACCTCGTGACGCTCTTGGCCGAACTCGACGCCCTGCGCCCGCCGGCCGAGGTCCGCCCCGCGCCGGGCGAGCCGTCGGCGTCGGGTACGCGGATCGGCGTGGCGCTCCGGGCGGCGGCCGCGGCCCACGACTCGCGCTTCGCCGGCGCGCAAGACATCATGCTCCTGAGCGACGGCGACGACCCGGCCGACGACCGCGAGTGGCTGACCGGCGTGTCGGCCGCTCGGCAAGCCCGCATCCCGGTCCACGCCGTCGGCTTCGGCGACCCGGCCCACGACTCGCCGATCCTGGTCGCCGGCCGCCTGCTCGAGGCGACCGACGCCAACGGCGTGCGCGACCCCGTGCAAACCCGCCTGCGCGAAGACGTGCTGACGGAGATCGCGTCGGCGACGGGCGGTCACTACCTCCCCGCCCGCCAAGAGCCTCCGCGACTGGCCGAGTTCTTCCGCAACCGGATCGAGTCCGACGCGAGGCGGGAACTCTCCGACGACGCCAGGCCGCAGCCGCGAGACCGCTCCGGGCCGTTCTTCGCGCTGTCCGCACTGTGCCTACTCGCGGCGCGGCTCTGGGCGCGGTAGACTGGCACCATGCGACCCGCAGCCACAGTCACAATCCTGGCACTCCTCGCGACGGCACCCGGCCCGGCCCGCGGCCCCGACGACCTCGTGCGCGACGGTAACGCTGCGGCCCGGCGCGGCGAACTCGACCTGGCTGCCGGCTGCTACGCCGACGCCGCACGCTTGACGACCGACCCCGGCCTCGTCGCGTTCAACCGCGGCGTCGTCGCGCTGCGGCGCGGCCGGCCCCGCGACGCCGAGTTGCACTTCCTGGCCGCTTTGGACGACCGCGAATCCCCTCCCACACGCCGCGACGCCGCGAACTACAACCTGGGCCTCGCGCTACTGCTTCGTGGCGGCTCTGCGGAGGTTTACCGGGCGGCGGTGAGCGCAAACGAGCGCTGCCTGGCGGCGTCGCCGGACTCCGCGACGCTGGCCGGCGACGCCGCCCACAACCTCGAACTGGCGAAACTCCTGCGGCGTGAGGCCGACCTGCGGGAGCGACAAACTGCCCCGCCGCCGCCGGAGACTCCGACCGATCAGGTGGCACGGGCCGGTAACGAGGCGACGCAAGAGCCTGGGGCCGCGCCGACCCCTCGCAGCGGCACTACCGCTGGCGCGACGGCCGGGAAGCCAGCCCAGCCGGCCGGCGTGCCGCGCTCGACGGGCCAGACGACGGCCGGCCACGGGACGTTGCCGGTCCTGCCGGACGCCGAGGAATTCCCGCCGCTTTCGCCGGAGGACGCGCGGGCGTTGCTGCGAGGTCACGCCGCGCGGCTTGTCCGCAACCGCGCGGCCGGCGTTGAACCGGTCGTCGGGCCGGAGCGTCCTAACGCCCGTGACTGGTAGCCTCCTCGCCGTCGCCGCGCTGCTGCTCGCGCCGCCGGGCCTGGCCGACCTCGCCCCGCTCGACCGCCAGGCCGCGGGCTTCGACGGCGCGATCGGCACCGCCGTCGAAGTCCGCTGGCAAGCCAACAACGCGACGCCCACCGCCGGCGGTGACATGACCGTGTCGCTGGTGGTGTCGGGGGCGCTGAACCCGGCCGAGTTGCAGCGGCCCGCGGTTGAGATGCCCGGCGACGCCCTGCAACTACTCGACGGCGAGTCGCCGCCGCGGCCGCTGCCCGGCGGTGTCGTCGCCTTCGACTTCCGCGTGCGGGCGCGGCGGGCCGGGGCGCTCGAGCTGCCGGCGGTGCGTTACGTCTACTACCGCCCCGACCGGCCCGACGGCAAGCGCTTCCTCACGGCCTACGCCGACCCCCTGACCCTTGACGTGCGGGCCGCCGAGCCGCCGCCGGCCATCGACATCGGTCCGCCCCCGACCTTCACGTTACAGCCGGAATCGCCGACACTCGGCGTCACGCCGTGGGCGTGGCTCGTCCCGGTCGCGTTGACCTTCCCGTGCCTGGCGCTGCTCCGCGAGGCGATCGGTAGCCGACGCGAGCGGCGGGCGAGGGCGCTCCCCCCGGCCGTCGCGCGTGCCCGGCGTCAACTCGCCGTTGCCCGCGACGCCGCGGCGGTGCGTGCCGCGCTGCACGAGTACCTCGCCGACCGTCACGGACTGCCGCCGCCCGCCCGCACCCCCAGTGAGGTCAACGCCGCGTTGCCCGATGGGCCGGGTCTAAGGGCGATGGTTGCGCTGCTCGCCAGGTGCGACGCCGCGCAGTTCTCGCCGGTCGGTGACGACGCGGTGTCACTCGCGCACGACGCCGCGGTGGCGGTCGCGGAGTGCGAGCGGGGGGCGAATTGAAGGCGACACTTTTCCTTCTCGCGGCTTACCCGCCTGGCCTCTCGCCACCGCCGCTCGACGGGGTCGGCGACGCCGTGTCGCCACTCGACTTGCTGCTGCTGAGTGCGTCGGCGGCGCTGGCGGTCGTCGCGGGCGGGGTGTGGCACAAACTCGGCTCCCGGCGGCGTGGCGTGGCCCTCGCGTTGTGCGGGCTTGCCGGCTGGGCCGTGACTTCGGCACTCGCCGTCGCCATCGAGATCGAGCGGCGTGAAGGCCTGGCGCGGCCGCCCCTTGTCGTAGTGATTGAGGCGACTTTGCGCGCCGGCAACGGGCCGAATTTCCCGCCGCGCTTGCCGGTGGCGCTGCCGCCGGGGGTCGGGTGCGTCGAGTGGCACCGGCGCGGCGGCTGGGTCCAAGTCCGGGTCAACGACGGCACGCCGGGCGGACTGGTCGGCTGGCTGCCCGAGGCGTGCGTCCGCACTGGCCGTTCGCGCGACTAGAATACGGCCATGAACGAGTTCTCCTTCCGCATCGACCCCGTGCCGCCGTGGTCGTCCGGCGTCTTCGGCCTGCCGGCGCTTTTCGCCGTGGCCGTGGCCCTCGTGGCACTGACACTCTGGAGCTACCGCGGCCACACTCATGCCAGCCGCCGCCGCGTCGCCGTCGTCCTGACGCTTCGGCTCGTCGCGCTCGCGGCGGCACTACTGACCGCCCTCCGGCCCACGGTCGGCGTGCAGGAGAACCCCAAGGTGCCGAGCGTGTTGCTCGTCGGTGTCGATACGTCGCAGAGCATGACGGTGCCGGACGAGCTGAACGGCCAGACGCGCATCGACGCCGTGCGGAAAGTCCTCGAAGCGTGCGGGCCGGCGCTCGACGAGTTGCGGACGGGGCAGAACGTCAACGTTGTGCTGTACCGCTTCGGCGACTCGGCGTTCAACGACCGGGACTACCTGTTCGACCCCGCCACGACGCAAGCGTCCGACAACCAGTCCGACTACGGGGCGTACCTGCGGAAGACGTTCGACCGCTGGCAGGCGGAGCCGTACGTCCGCGCGCACGTCGTCATCGGCGACGGCACCGACAACGGCCCGGCGCGGCCCGAGCCGGAGGCCGCGCGCTGGCGGCAGGGCGGTCGTCAAGTCAGCACCTTCGCCGTCGGCTCCCCCGCGACCGACTCGGGGACCAAGGACGTGGCCCTCACCGGCATTAACGCCCTCTCCGGCAGCGCCGACGGCTCGGTATTCATCAAGACCGACTTCACGCTGCGCGTCCTGTCCAACGCCCTGGGCTTCGTCGATGCCAAGGTGCCAGTGACGGTGTCGTTCGACACCAACGACGGCAAGGGCTACGTCGCCGCGCTCACCGAGACGGTGACGCTCGCCAAGGAGCGCGACAACGTCCTCGAATTCAAGCTCAAGGCCCCCGACCGGCCGGGCGAGATGAAGGTCAAAGTCGAGGTGCCGTTCGAGGCGACCCCGGGCGACGTGGTGCGCGAGAACAACGCCATCGAGACGTACCTGACCGTGACCAAGGATGGCATGCGCGTCCTCATGATCACCCGGCAAAACTTCGAGCGCAAGTTCATCGAGCAGGCGCTGCGTGCCGACCAACGCGTCGATCTTTTCCAGGTGCTTCGCCAGACCGAGGAGCCGGCGACGGCGGCCGAGCGCGAGGGGCTGGACTTCGACGCGCGGGCCTACGACGTGATCCTGATCGGCGACATCTCCGCGCGGCAGCTCACGACCATCGACCCGGCGTTGCCCGCCAAGATCCGCGACCAAGTGGTGAACAAGGGCGTCGGCCTGGCGTTCCTCGGCGGCCACGCGACCTTCCTGGGCACGCCGGGAATCGCCGGGGCGACCGGCTGGCGCGGCACAAAAGAGATCGAGGATATCTTGCCGGTGGACCTGGCGACCCCCGCGGCGGTCCTGCCGGCGACCTTCAGCGGCGAGCGCGGGGTGCAGTACCTGCCGACGCCGCGCTACTCGGGCGACTACTTGAACCGCCTGGGCAACGCGACCGCCGACAGCCTCGACCTGTGGGGCAAGTTGAACGACACGGCCAACCGCGTCCGCTTCACGGGCCTGAGCCGCATGGGCACGCCGAAGCCGAACGCGACCGTCTACGCCGTCGCCTCGGACAGCCCGCAGGCCGAGGCGTTGCCGCTGAAGCCCGGCGACGAGGGCCGCTTCGCCCCGCTGCTCGTCGGGCACCAGATCGGCGCGGGCAGCCGCGGCCGCGTGCTGGCGTTCGCGGCGATGGACACGCAAGCCTGGCGCTCTCTCGGCCAGCCGAAGTCGAACGACGGCGTCGTGCTCCACGGCAAGTTCTGGCGGCAAATGGTGCGCTGGCTCGCGCACCAGGACGAAGAGACTGGCCGCGTTTACGCCCGCCCGGAGCTGCCGCGGCTGCCCGTCGGCGGGCGGCAGACGATCCGCGTCGGCGTGCGCCAACCCGGCGGCGCGACCGCGCTGGAGCCGAAGTTGACGGTCAAGGTTCTCGCCCCCGGCGAAGCCGAGGCGACCGCCCCGACGCGGCCGTACCTGCCCGACGCCGAGGGCGGCTTCAAAGTGCTGTACGAGCCGGTCGCCCCCGGCGAGTACACGGTCAAGGTCACCGGCAGCGGCAAAGACGAGAAGGGGGCCGCCGTCGAGGGCGAGGCGTCGGCCCGCTTCTTCGCGTTCGCCGTGGCTACCGACGAGATGCTCGTCAAGTCGGCGAAGCCCGACGTGCTGCAGCGGATTGCGGCGGCCGGTGGCGGGCAGTTCCACCGCCTCGAAGACTTGCCGAAGTTCTTGAAGGAACTCGCCAGCCAGTCGCTCGATACGGTCAAGCCTCGGCCGCGCTACTACCCCGACTGGCGGCGCGACCAGTCGCACGGCTTCTTGCCGACGTGGCTGGCCTTCGTCGTCGCCGTACTGGGGTTCGAGTGGGGTTTGCGACGCTACTGGGGACTGGTCTGACGGCTCCGCCGCAGGCGCGGCGAGCGGCGGACGTGAGTCCGCTGTTGCTCCCCACCGTGGGGGACCGCTAGCGGGGAGTTCTCTGACCCTCGCAGGTGGCAGTTGACACTACGCCGGGCAGAAACAGCGGACCCACGTCCGCCGCTCGCCGCGCCTGCGGCGGAGCCACGGAAAACCCGCCCGGTGTCGAACACCCGGCGGGCAATCCGCTACCGTAGTTGTTACAGCCCGAGGTGGGCGCTTAAGTCCTTCGACACTTGCTCGACATCTGTCTTCATCGACTCCCACTTGTCGGCCGTGGCGTCGCCGAGGTCTTTGAGCTTGTTGCCCAGCTTAACGCGGAGTTCCTTGGCCTTCCGCAGCTTCTCACCTAACGCCTTCTTGGCCTCGCCACCCGCCTTCTTCTCATCGTCTTCGAGGCGGGCAATTTCCTTGTCGGCCTTGTCGGCCGCGGTGTCGTGGTTGGTGCGGAACGACTTCTTGGCGGCGTCCACCGCCTCCTTAGTCTTGTCGGCCACGGCGGTGCCGGCGTCCTTCACCGCGTCCTTGGCGTCGCGCAGGTTGTCCTTGATGGCACCCTTGGTGTCGCGACCCGTGTCGTCCATCTTGCGGCCGGCGTCGTCCACTTTGCGGCCGACATCGCGGGAGGCGTCATCGACCTTGCGGCCGGCGTCCCGCGCGGCGTCGCCGGTGTCGCGGGCAACGTCCTTGCCGAGTTCCTTGGTGTCGCGGCCAACATCTTTGGCTCTCTCGGCGGTGGACTTCTCACAGCCCGTGAGGGCGGCAGTGCCGAGGGCCAAACCGATGGCGAGGGTCTTGAATGCGTTCGTCATGGCGAATTCTCCGAGCAGAGTGACTGGTCTCGGGAGTCGGCCGCCGGGTTTACGCATCCGGCGTTCGGGCGTCGCTGATCGCGTTCGTGAACGCGGCCACGATCTTATCCAGCGTTTCCTGCTGATCGACTTGATGCACCTCGTGCATCGCCCCGGCGACGTGCTGCGCGAGGTCCGCCAGCAGGACTCCCCACTGGGCGTGGTCCGCGAAGACCGAGGCCGAAATGCTGCACTGCAAGTGCTTGTCGATGACCCAGCCGCGGAGGACTTCGATCGCCTCCGTGGCCGTCTCCACGTCGTCAGGCATGTGCAGTTGTCGTACCAAACTCTCGGCCATAATTGCTACCTCCGGGAATACCGGCGTTATCGGCAAAACCGTCACCGTCAGGTGAGCGGGGTTACTCAGTCACGCGCGGCGGGGTGCGCGACCGCCGCCTCGATCCAGCCGCCGCCGAGGACGCGCGGGCCGTCGTAGAACGCGACCGCTTGCCCCGGCGTCACGGCCGACTGCGGCTCCGCGAACCGAACCGTCGCCCCGCCGTCCGGGGTGGCCGTCAGGGTGCAGGGCGTCGCGGAGTGCTTGTAGCGAATCTTTACGGAGCATTCGAGTGGTCCGGCCGGAACGTCGATCAGCCAGTTGATGCGCGACGCCACCAGCCCGCCGGCCAGCAAGTCGTCGCTGTCGCCGACGATCACGTCGCGCGACTCGGCGACGATTTCGAGCACGAACCGTTTCTTGCCGCCGCCGCCGCCGAGGCCCTTGCGCTGCCCAACGGTGAAGCGGTCGATGCCGTCGTGCTCCGCGAGCACAGTACCATCACGCTCACGCACCACGCCGGCGAGTTGGGCGTCGGGGCGGCGGGCGCGGACCACGTCGATGTGGTTGCCGCTGGGCACGAAGCAGATTTCGACGCTGTCCGGCTTCTCGGCGACGCTCAGCAGCCCGGCCTCGCGCGCCAGCTCGCGCACGGCCGGCTTGCTCAGCCCGCCGATGGGGAAGAGTAGGTGCTGCAAGACTTCGCGATTGATGCCGTGCAGGACGTAGGACTGGTCCTTGTCGCCGTCGTGGCCGCGGTGCAACTCGACCTCGCCGGTGGCCGGGTTGCGTAACGCCTGGGCGTAGTGGCCGGTGGCGATCGCGTCCGCGCCAAGCTTCTGGCCGAAGGTCCAGAGCTGGCCGAACTTGAGCCAGTTGTTGCACACGACACAGGGGTTGGGCGTGCGGCCCTTGAGGTACTCGTCGGCGAAGTAGTCGATGATCTTGTCGAACTCGGCCTCGAAGTCGAGCGCGTAGAACGGGATGTCGAGCCGATCAGCAACCCGGCGCGCGTCGCCGGCGTCGATCGCCGAGCAGCAGCCCTTCTTGCTCTCGCGGCGAGCGTCCGGGGCGTCGCCAGTCACGCCGGTGCGCATGAACAGGCCGATCACGTCGTAGCCTTGCCGCTTGAGCAAGACCGCCGCGACGGAGCTATCGACCCCGCCACTCATCGCCAACACCACGCGCCCCGGCATCGCTGCAACTCCTCCGCTTCGGCCCACGACAACGGCCATTGTAGGGAGACGCAGCCCGGCGGGCGGTTCACTCCTCGACCGCGACGGCCGGCAGCTTCCAGTCGATCGGCGGCCGGCCGAACTTCGCCAAGGCGTCGTTGACCTTCGAGAAGGGTTTCGAGCCGAAGAAGCCGGTGTGCGCCGACAGCGGCGATGGGTGCGCCGACTTCAACACGGTGTGCCGGGTCGCGTCGATCAGGCCCGCCTTCTTCTGGGCGTACGCGCCCCAGAGCAGGAACACGACCGGCGACGGCCCGGCGTTGACGGCCGCGAGCGCGGCGTCGGTGAACGTCTCCCAGCCCTTGCCGGCGTGCGACGCCGGCTTGCCGGAGCGCACCGTCAGCACGGCGTTCACCAGCAACACCCCCTGCTTGGCCCACGCCATGAGGTAGCCGTGGCTCGCCGGCGGGATCGCGAGGTCGTTGGTCAACTCCTGGTAGATGTTGCGCAGCGACGCCGGCAGCCGCACGCCGGGCCGCACCGAGAAGCACAGCCCGAAGCCCTGGCCGGGCGTGGGGTAGGGGTCTTGCCCCAGGATGACGACCCGCACGGCGTCCGGCGGGGTCGCCTTGAAGGCGGTGAAGGTGTCCTCGGCTGGGGGGAGGATTTCTTGATCCGTCCGCTCTTGCTCGACGAAGGCTTGCAACTTGGGGAAGTACGGCTTGGCGAACTCCGCGCCGACGGCCGGCAGCCACGAGGCCGGGAAGCCGGCCGGCACCACGGCTTCAGCGTCCGGCGGCGAGGCGTCGTCATCGCCGAACAGGCTGGCCTGGGGGGGAGTCTTCTTCGCCATTGGTGTTCTCCGCGCGGGGCGTTGCGGGTCGGTCGCCGCCGGGTATGATAAGCGCCATGTCAACCGCACTGCCCCTCGTGTCGCTCGAAACCCTCGGGGAGCCGAGTACGCCGCCCGCCGCCCCGACCCGCGACGGCAAGCCGGCCATTCTCGACCAGTCCCTCGACGCCCTCAAGGCTTGGCTCGCCGAGCGCGGCCAGCCGCCGATGCGCGCGAAGCAAATTCGCCGCTGGGTCCTCGCCGCCCGCGCCAGCACTTTCGACGAGATGTCCGATTTACCGAAGGCTTTGCGGACGCAGTTGAACGAGTCGTTCACGGTCTTCAGCATGGCCGTCGAGAAGCACCTGACCTCCCGCGACGACACGCACAAATTCCTGCTGCGGCTCCACGACGGCCACATGATCGAGTGCGTGCTGATCCAGGAGGAGGGCCGCGCGACGGCGTGCGTCAGTACGCAAGTCGGCTGCGCGATGGGCTGCGTCTTTTGCGCGAGCGGCTTGAACGGGGTCGCGCGCAACCTCACGGCCGGCGAGATCGTCGAGCAACTCGTGCGGCTGCGCAACCTGACCGTGCCGCCGGACGCGCCTGAGAAACTCGGCATGGCGGGCAAGTTGGCCAACCGGCTGACCAACGTCGTCGTCATGGGCATGGGCGAGCCGCTGGCCAACCTCGATAACCTCCTCGAAGCCCTCGCCGTGGCGGGCGACAAGGACGGCCTCGGCATCGGGCAGCGGCACATCACCATTTCGACGGTCGGGCTGCCGGCGAAGATTCGCAAGCTCGCGGAGGCCGGCAAGCAGTACCACCTCGCCGTCTCGCTGCACGCCCCCAACGACGAGTTGCGCACCCGGATCGTGCCGACCAACGCCAAGACCGGCGTCCACGAAATCCTCATCGCGGCCGACGACTTCTTCCGCACGACCGGCCGGCAGGTGACCTACGAGTACGTCGTGCTCGGGGGCGAGAACGACCAGCCACTGCACGCCAAGCAGTTGGCGGGGCTGTTGAAGGGCCGCAAGGCTCACGTCAATCTCATCCCCTGGAACGATGTTGAAGGGTTGGTCCACCGCCGGCCGAAAGAGATCGACCTGGCCGCCTTCATCGAGGACCTGCGCCGCGGCGGGGTCAGCGTGACCGTGCGGCAGCGTAAAGGCTCCGAAATCGACGCGGCGTGCGGCCAACTCCGCCGCGACGCCGAGGCCGCCGGCCGACCGACCGCGTAAGACGACCCCTCCCCACCGCTCCCGAGTCGCATGGCAACTGGCCACACCAGCGCGCTGATGGCCTTGCGGGACCCGGACATCCGGCTCATGCTCCGCGTCCGCGCCGACGACCGCGAGGCCTTCGCCGATCTGGTCGAGCGCTACCAACACCGCCTCGTCGGCGTCATGCACCACCTCGTCGGCCGCCGCGACGAGGCCGAGGACCTGGCGCAAGAGGTGTTCCTGCGGGTCTACCGCAACCGCCACAAGTACACCCCGCAAGCCAAGTTCGCCACCTGGCTGTTCACGATCGCCAACAACCTCGCGCTCAACTCGATCCGCGACCGCAAGCGCCACCCCACGGTGCCCTTCGAGGTCGGCGACCCGGCGGCGAGCGGGCCGTGGCTGGCGCACGACCGCGGCGTGAACCGCGACCCGCCGCCGCCGCACAAGGTCCACCAAGACGAACTCGCGGAGGTGGTCCGCCGGGCACTCGACGAACTCAACGAGCGGCAGCGGATGGCCGTGGTGTTGAACAAGTTCGAGGACATGAACTACGCCGAGATCGCCGAGGTCATGGCCCTGACGACCAAGGCGGTCAAGTCGCTGCTGAGCCGGGCGCGGGCCAAGTTGCGTGAGAGTTTGCAGGCGTACATTGACGTGGACGGCTCGTCGCCGACCTACCCCGCCGGCCCGGCCGACGACGACCCGCCGGACGAGGAGTGACAACGTGCCCCCGACCGACCCCGGCGACGACGAACTGACGGCGTACCTCGACGGCGAACTCGACGGCGCGGCGGCGCGCGCCGTCGAGGCGAAGCTCGCCAACGACCTGACCGCGCGCCGCCAGGCCGAGGGCCTCAAGAAGGCGTTCGACCTGCTCGACTACCTGCCGAAGGCCGAGCCGTCGCCCGACTTCGCCACGCGCACGCTCACCCGCTTGCAGCCCGCCGTCGTCGTGCCGCCGGCCGCGGCCGAGCCGACGACGACGCCCTCCGCGTCGGTCGTCACGCCGCTCGTCGTGCCGGAGTCCGCGCGGCGTTGGCCGCACGCCGCGGGGGTCGCCTGGCTCGCGGCCGGTATCGTGGCGCTGGGCCTCGGCTACGCAGGCCACCGCCTGGGCCCGGCACCCGGCGCGGGCGCGTCCGGCGCGTCCGAAGACCAGGCGAACGACTACCGCGTCCTCGCGCACTTGCCGCTGTACCTCGGCGTCGAGGACCTCGAGTTCGTGAAGGCCATCGACGCGACCGAACTCTTCGTGCCCGAGTACGCCGCCCCGCCGCGCGTCAGTCCGGACGGCGACGCGGCCGCGACGGAGCGGCTGAGCGAACTCTTCCGCGGCTACCCCGTCGCCCGCCGGCAGCAACTCCGCAAACTCGACGCGGACCTGCACGACCTGCCGGCCGCGGAGCAAGACCGCCTGCGGCCGGTGCTGGAGAACTACGCCCTGTGGCTCGACCGCCTGCCCGACGCCGAGCGCCGCGACCTCCTCGCCGCCCCGACGCCGTCGGCCCGACTGGAGGCGGTCACGCAACTTTACCAGCGGCAGTGGCGCGACGACCTGCCGCAGCCGCAGCGCGCCAAACTCGCCGCCACGGTCAGCGCCGCCGAGAAGGCGGAACTCGTCGGGGCCTGGAAGGCCGCCGAGAAAGCGAGGCGCGACGAGTGGCACGTCGCCCGCCGGCAGTGGCCGACGCTCTTCGGCCGCGACCGGCAGGCCCCGTGGCCCTTCTCCGAGCCGGGCTACGCCAAGCAAGTGGACGAGTACGTCAAGGCCGTCCTCAAGGTCGATCTCGCGGTGCCACTGCCCAAGACCGACGGCAAGTCCGAGTTGCCCGGCGGTGCCCGGATCAACCGCGCGGAGTTCGCCTCCCTCAAGTCGGCCCACGACTCGGCCACGAAGGAGGGCAACTGGTTCGTCTACGGCGTCGCCGTCCACCGGCTGTCGCAGCAGCACCCGTACCTGCCCGAGCCGCTGCCCGGCCGGCCGGTGATCACGACCGTCGCGGCGCTTCCGGCGGAGTTGCAGACGCCGCGTTTCCGGCTGCCGCCCAAGTCGTTCGACACTTCGACGCGCGGCAAGTGGCCCGAGTTCGCGCTGGAAGTCGCCCACAAGTGCGGCGTCGAGCGCGTGCCGGTGCCCGAGTCCCTCGGCCCGTGCCGCCCCGCCGACTTCGCGGAGCCGGTCCGCGAGTTCGTCACGAAAGTGCTGGTGCCGCGGCTGACCGACGCCGAGCGCGACGCCTTGAAAAAGCTCGAAGGCAAATGGCCGGAGTACCCGCGACAAGTGCTGACACTCGCGAAAATGCCGAAGTACGACTTCGCCGTGCCGACGGTCACACTGCCCGGCGCGCCGAGCCTCTGGGCGAAGTACTACGGCTTCGCCTCGGCCAAGGAGTGAGGGTCGCCAACTGCCCCACCCCGCACGACTTAGGAAATCGGCGTGGCGACTTCGGGATATTTCCGGCGGACGATTGCTTCCGCGGGGCCGCCGGGGGATACTGTGCCGACGCCCGGAGCGCGGGCGCGTTTGAACCCCTCAACGACACGCGGAGTGCTTAGTGATGACGAAGTTTTTGCGGAGCGCGGCCCTGATGGCGATGCTGGCCGGCGGCGCGGCCGGCGTCCTCACCGTGACCAACGACTCGGCCGCCCAGGAGAAGACCACCCCCAAGAAGGGCGAGAAGGAAACGCCTAAGGGCGAAAAGGTCGAGAAGGGTGACAAGGACGCCCCCAAGAAGGGCGACAAGGACGCGCCGAAGAAGGGCATGGCCGTCAAGGCCGGCATCTTCGAGATCAGCGAGGGCAAGGACAAGATGTTCCGCTTCTCGATCCGCGACAGCGAAGGCAAGTTCCTGGCCAACTCGGGGGCCAACAAGTTTGCGACCGAGGAGGAGGCCATCAAGGGGGCCGAGTACTTCAAGAGCGTCATCAAGGACGCCAAGGTCGAGATGAAGAAGGACGAGAAGTAGCATCGAATGCGGGTGATCCAGACACGGCGACCGGACCCTATTCAGGAGCCGGCCGCCGCATTCGTTGGTGCGTGATGCAGAGGCGAGCGGGTGACAAGAGTCCCCCGAAATTCCGATCACGACGGCATGTCGCTTAAGTCGGGACGACTCGGGGACGCTCGCCACGCCGAGACTCGTCACTTCGCGCCGGGCGGTAGGCCGGTCGCCTTGAGGTTCGAGTGGTAGACTTTCGGCATGTACGTGTACAGGTCGAACTTCGGGTCGTTCTCGCCGTCGTGGCACTTGCGGCACATGCCGAACACGCTGTCGGCGACCTTCCGCTGCGACGCCGTCAACTTCGCCAGCAGCGGGCCGCGATCGACCTCGCGGACCTTGCCGATCTCCTCCATCGTCTCGGGGTCGGGCAGGTGGTCCGCCGGCTTCGACTTCCACGGGCTGAGGCTCATCAGTAAGGCCTTGTCGTTCGGCTTGGCGGCGTGGGCGCTGCCGGGGCCGTGGCAGTTCTCGCAGCCGTTGTTCTTCAGTTGCGGCGTCTTGACCGCGTCCTTGAAGCCCGACTGGTACTCCATGCCGGTCGTGTGGCACACCAAGCACTCGCCGTCGTACTGCCGCAGGCCCGGCCGCGTCGCCTTCTCGAGGGCCTCGTAGGCGTGGCTGTGCGGCGTCGTGCTCCACTTGGCGTACTCGGCGGCGTGGCACTGCGCGCACGCAGCCGACCCCGTGTAGGTCGCGCGTTCGGTGGGGTGCCGGACCTGCGTGGCGTGCTGGATCTGCTTGGCTGTGTGGATCGCCAGCAGGTTCTCGTCCTTGACGGCCTTGGTGTACTCCTCCAGCAGTTGCAGCGCGGCGTTCTTCTTGGCCGCCTCCTCGCCCGGCGGCGTCAGGTACTCCTCGCCGAGCTGGACGAGCTGGTACTTCAGGTCGTAACCGGCCGCCGACTTGAACAGCCCAACGACGCCGACCGACTGGCCCTTGTGGCCGACCTGGACGACCTGCGTGCGGCCGTCGTTGGCCGGCGTCGGGTAGGTCGGCGGCTCCGAGTCGTCGGACTGGCAGAGCACGAGTTGGAACTGCGGGAATGCTGCCGCGGTCGCCTTCGCCTCGTCAAGCTTGCCGACGTACATCAAGACGCGGAACTGCGGCCGGGCGGGGTGGCGGTCGATCTTGGCGAGCGCGTCGCGGATCGTCGCCGCGACGGTGACGGTGCCCTCGGCGTCGCGCGGGAAGTCGAACTGCTTATCGACGCTCGCGATTTTGACGGCGACGCTCGGGCCGACCACGCTGACCACGGCGAACGGCGGCCGGGACGGCTTCGCCACGACCTCGAAGGCCTCGACCATCGGCCGGTCCTTGGCGTCGCCGCCGGGGAAGAACTCGCCCAGGCCGTAAGCCTTCGTCACCCTGCCGCCGGGGGCACGCTCGACGCCTTGCAGGTTGGCCGACAGCACGAGCGGCGGCTTGCCGGGGTTGTTGAGCGTGTAAGTGGTGAGCAGCTCGAAGAGTTGCGCGGTGAAGTCGTACTCGCCGAGGCCGACGGCCACGTAACCCATCTCCGCCAACGCCTTCATCGTGGTGCGGTACTTGAGCAGGTTCTGCTTGTGGACGCCCTTCTCTGGGGCGATGTCGCCGAGGTCGAGGCCGACGACCGGCCAGCCCTTCGCCCGCAGCGACTCGATGAGGTTCGCGCGGCGCTCGAGGCCGCCCTTCTGCGGCGAAGTGCAGCCGCACGGCGAGACGTACCCGTAGGTCTGGCCGGTCAGCACGAACGCGAGGTCGGGGGCTTGGTCGGCGGGCCACGTCGAGAACAGCCGCAAGCCGCCGACGGTCGTCACCTTGGCGGCCGGCGTCGGTTCGCCGGGCGGGTCGCCGGCACTCAGCAGGGTCGAGAGTGGGGCGGGGCGGGCGAAGAGCAACGCCCCGGCGAGGCAGGCCAACGCCGCGACGACGACGGCCGTGGCGACCCGGTAAGGGGCGTGCGACGGCGGGGCGTCGGGGTTCCGGTCGGGCATGGTCAGTGGGCCTCCGAAGGCGGACGCGAAGGAGTCGGTCGGGCGCGCGGCGGGCGCGGGGCGGTGGGTGGTGCGCATACGCCAAGTATCGGCGCGGGCCGCCCCCGCGCTTGACTGATCCGCCGGAAACCCCGGCACCCCCACGGGTCAATCTTACCCACCCGCGCGACTGCGCACAAACCCGCGGCCCTTCATCGGCAGCCTGATCTTGACCGCCTCGCCCCCGGTCACGCCGCGGAGGACGACCGCGCCGTC
>JAYTUC010000086.1:0-8786 GCA_043744775.1 Fimbriiglobus sp.
CCGACGAGGCGATCGACTGCGAGTTCGACACGCACGGCCTGCTCTTCGTCTTCCGCAGCGCCGCCGCGTTCGCCCACTACGCCGCGACCGACCGGCTGCTGACTGACCGCTTCGGCCGCCCCGCCGTGCGCTACGACGCCGACGCGCTGTTGACGCTGGAGCCGGCGCTGAAGGCTGGCGCGGCGGCCGGCGGCTACCTCTACCCCGGCGACGCGCAACTGCGGCCCGACAAGCTGCTCGCCGGCTGGCGGGCCGCCCTGACGCGGCTTGGGGTGACGGTCGTCGAGGACTGCGCGGTGAGCGGCTTCGTCGCCGAGGCGGGCCGGGCGCGGGCGGTCGCAACGAGTCGCGGCGAGGTCGAGGGACGGGAGTTCGTCGTCGCGGCGGGGGCGTGGTCGCCGATGCTGAACGCCGCGCTGGGCTGCCGGCTGCCGATCGTGCCGGGCAAGGGCTACAGCCTCACCACGACGCGGCCGGGCGTCTGCCCGACGTACCCGATGATTTTCGAGGAGCACCGCGTCGCGGTCAGCCCGTTCGCGTCGGGCTTCCGCGTCGGCTCGACGATGGAGTTCGCCGGCTACGACGACGCCATCGACCCCCGCCGCGTGCAACTCTTGCGCGACGGGGCGGCGGCGTACTTGCGCGAGCCGCTGGGCGAGACGGTCACCGAGACGTGGCAGGGCTTCCGGCCGATGGTCTACGACGGCAAGCCGATCATCGACCGCAGCCCGGCGCTGGCGAACGTGATGGTCGCCGCCGGCCACGGCATGTTGGGCCTGTCGATGGCGACCGGCACCGGGCAACTGGTGAGCGACCTGCTGACGCACGCGACGCCGTCGGTGGACCCGTCGGCGTACCGGCTGGGGCGATTCTGAGTCGGCCGCGCCTTCCGTCACCCTTCGGGGATCGCGCGGGCCATCTGCTTGAAGTCGGCCAGGAACGAACTCGCGGCGTCCACCCAGTTCCGCGCTTTGAGTGACGAGCGGTACATCTCGGTGAACAGCGAGAAGTGGGCGTGCAGCGTGTCGATGCCCAGGTACAGGCACTCGCGGACCGCCGCGCCGGGCACCGGCTCCGGGGTACTCATCTTCGACAACATGCTCTTGAAGAGGCTGCGGCTCGCCGGGGCCGGGCGGCGGGTGTCGTTGAGCGTCGCGTAGAAGGCCCCGGCCTTGGCCAAGGCGTTCATCTGCGTGTCCATGCTCGCGTCGGGGAAGTCGTGCTGCCTCGAGAACTCCTCGGTCGAGAGGACCATCGCCTCGATGCGGTCGAGCAGGTGGTCGGCGTCGGGCGAGTAGTGGCAGCCGGAGCACTGGAGTCGCAGGCTTTCGAGCTTGGCCAGGAGCGTGATGAGGCCGAACTGCCAGGCGTGCGGCGTCTCGCCCGGCGTCGCGTGGCTGTGGGCGTCCGCCGTCGAGGACTTCGCGGCGGGGAAGAGCTTGGAGTCGATGAGCACGTCGTCGTCGTCGTCCTCGCCGAGCAGCGACGCGACGGGGCGGGGCGGGGCGACGGGCTTGGGGTCGGGCTTCGGGCTGGCTGGCATGGCACTCGTCGCGTGGGGGGTCGTCGCGGGCATGGCCGCCTCCGGGGGCAGTGGGCGGGGTCAGCCGACCGGCTGGGGCGGCCGGGCGTGCTGCCGCAGCAGCGTCAGGAGGGCGTCGGGCTGCAAAGGCTTCGTGAGCACGGCGGTCACCCCCGCCGCCCGGCCGCGCTGCCGGTCGGTCGGGGCATCGGCCGCGGCGAGGAGCACGACCGGCAGGGCCTCGGTGTCGGGGTGCTGCCGCAGCAGCCGGCAGAAGTCGAAGGCGTCCATGCCGGCGATGCGGGCGTCGAGGACGATCAGGTCGGGCACGCCGTCGTCGCGGATGCGGTCGATCGCCTCGTCGGCGTCCTCGGCCTCGACCGTGGTGCAGCCTTCCACGGCCGCGACCATGCCGACGAGCTTGCGGTAGGTGCGGCTCGGGTCCACGACCAGCACGCGCCGCGGCTCGCCGGGGTCGGCCGGCGGGGCCTCGGGGGCCTGAGGCTCGGGCGGCCGCGCCACCCGCTGCGTCGCGCCCGACCGCTCCGCGGCGGCGGCCTCCTGCTTGTCGATCTTGCCGTCGTAGTAGGCGATGCCCTTGCGCGCCGCGACGCTCGCGGGGTTCAGCGTCAGCACGCGCTCGAGGTGCGCCCGCGCCTCGGTCGGCGAGTCGCAGACGCTCGCCAGCCACAGCCAGCCGTGCTCGCTCTTGGGCTCGTCGGCCACCGCCGCGCGCAGCAGTCGCCGCGCCGCCGGCACGTCCTTGGCCTTGGCGGCGTTGATGCCGGCCAACAGGCGCACGGGGCGGATGCCGGAGCGGGCCTTTTCGTTGTTGGGGTTGAGGGTTAGCACGCGCTCCCAGGCGAGCGTGGCGTCGGCCGGGTCGTCGAGGACCGTGGCGAGCCACTGCCAGCTCGTCTCGGAGTTGGGGTCGAGGCGCACCGCTTCCTGAAGGCACTCGCGGGTCTTGGCCTTGTTGCCGGCCCGAGACGCGGTCATCGCCTGGCGGAACAGGTCAACGGCGGACGCTTGCGACATAGCCATACCTTCCAGTACGCCCCCCGAAGGCGTACGACACCGGCTTGCAATTCATCAGTCAACGTACTTCACGCGGAACCTCACGGTCAACTGGCAGAACCGGAAATGGTCGGAATTCGACACACCTGTACCGGCTTGTTGAGCCGGGCCGCGAAAATTGCTGGGCCGGGACGAGGTTGCAGTGTTTGTGCGAACTGTAACGCCTTTGCCGGCGCGTCGGGCGACCCCTACCGCCGATCCGACCAGTCCGCCCGTGCCGGCCGGCCGGATTGGCCGATTTCAGGGGTACGGCTACCAGGACGGTGCCGTCAACCTCCCCGAACCCTGTCTCGTCCCGTTTGCCATGGAGTGGCCGTCATGTTGGTGCCCCCGTCGTCTTGGCGTTCCTGGTTGGCTTGCGGTGTCGGGGTCTTCGGGTCGGCGGCGAGTGCGCTCGCCGAGGACCCGATGCCCGTCCCCGCCCCCGTCGTCGAAATCTCCCCCGAAGTCGTGCCGTCGGCCGGCGAAGTGGTCATGCCCGGTGGGGCCGCGACTCCGGGCGTGAACGCCCCCGGCACGCCGTGCGCGACCTGCCCGCCGCCGGCGAACGTCTTCAAGAACGCGCCGCCGTCGCGGCCGGTGCCCCGGCCGGGCAACTTCAGCGTTCCGCCGACCGGGCCGGGGATCTACTCGCTGCTCGACGCCGTGAGGGGCGCGGCCCCGGCCCCGCCGCCGAAGTACCCGTACCCGCGTAACGGCGGCATGGCGCAGTCGTTCTTCGACTCGGACTTCCGCTACCTCGACGACCCCAAGAACACGGAGCACGACTACGCCGACACGCTGAAGCGGATTCCCCTCGGCGAGAACTGGCTGCTCAGCAACGGCGGCGAACTGCGCAACCGCCAGATGAGCGAGTACAACAGCCGCGCCGGCCAGGTCGATAACAACTACAACTTGAGCCGCGCCCGCACCTACCTCGACTTGCTGTACAAGGACCAATTCCGCTTCTTCGTCGAACTGAACGCCTCGTACTCGGTCAACCAAGACTTGCCGGCGCTCGCCGTGGACGAGTCCGGCCCGGACTTCCAGAACCTCTTCGTCGATGTCAAGACCTTCGACTACAAGGGCAAGCCGGTCTACGTGCGGGTGGGCCGCCAGGAGCTGCTGCTCGGCTCGCAGCGACTGATTTCGACGCTCGACTGGGTGAACACGCGCCGCACCTTCCAGGGCGTGCGGGCCTTCCGCACCGGCGAGAAGTGGGACTTCGACGCCTTCTGGCTGCAAGTCGTGGTGCCGCAGGCCAACAAGCTCGACTCGGGCGACAACAACCAGAACTTCATGGGCGGCTGGCTGACCTACCGGCCCAAGAAGGGCACGACCGTCGATTTCTACAGCGTGGTCCTCGACAACACCAACGACGTGACGCAACAGCGGATTCAGCGCTCGCCGCTGACGGTCGCCACCACGGGGGCGCGGTTCGCCGGCGACTCGGGCAGCCTGCTGTACGACTTCGAGGGCGGCGTGCAGTCGGGCCGCCGCGGCGACCAAGAGATCGCCGCCGGCTTCGCCACGGCCGGCGTCGGCAAGCTCTGGAAGGACACGCCGCTCTCGCCGACCCTGTGGCTCTACTACGACTACGCCAGCGGCGACAGCAACCCCGGCGTCGGCCGGTACAACACCTTTAACCAGTTGTACCCCTTCGGCCACTACTACCTGGGCTGGGCGGACATCGTAGGCCGGCAGAACATCCACGACATCAGCATCCAGCACACGGTTTACCCGACACGCTGGCTGACCGTGTACGCGGCGTACCACCGCTTCTTCCTCGATAGCAGCCGCGACGCCCTGTACAACATCGCCGGCAACGCCATCCGCCGCGACGCGACGGGCACCGCGGGCAACGACGTGGGCCGCGAGTTCGACATCATCACCAACACCCACATTAGCAAGCACGTCGATCTACTGGCCGGCTACTCGTACCTCTTCGGCGGCAAGTTCCTGAAGAACACCGGGGCCGCCGACTCGAGTACCGCCTTCGTGCAGATGACGTACCGCTGGTAACGGACGCCCCGGCGAGCCGGAAAGCGTGAGCGCCCGGAGTCTGACTGTCAGACTCCGGGCGTCACGCTTTCCGGCTCGCCGGTCGAGCGATCGTCGCGATTTACACCCGGACGGCCGTCCCGCGGGCGACGGGCACGGCGAGCAGTCGCAGGGTCGGCCCCGCGCCGAAGATGCCGCCGGCGACGGCCGCGAGCATCGAGATCAGAGTCCCGGCGAAGGCGATCCACGTCACGTTGGTGCCGGTGTTCACGACTTCCTCCTTGGTGACGTTCGGCGCGGTCGGGTTCTTGACCGCGTTCTTGAAGTCGTTGATCTGGGCGTCGGTGTAGCCGTTACGGCGGGCGGCGTTCTCGAAGTCGGCTTGCGTGTTGTTCTGCGTGCCGGTCGCCTGGGCGACGTTCGAGCCGGCCGTCACCACGCCGACCATCGCCCCGAAGCCGGCGCGGACGCCGCCGATCATGAGCGCGAGCATCATGGCGAACGTCAGCGACCAGACCAGCAGGCCGTAAAGCCCGGCCTCGCGCTTGTTCTCGCCGACGGCCAGCTGAGTCGCGACGGCCCCGCCCACGAACAGGCAGAACGCGGTCACGACGGTGGCGTAGACGGCCGCGCCGATGCCGATGTTCCGCGAGTCGAACTTGTCGGACACCGACAGGCCGGTCGCCGCGCCCAGGAGCGACAGCAGGAAGTACAGTGACAGGGCCAGCACGGAGCCGGCGAAGATCGGGCTCCAGACGATGCGGCTGCCGGTGCCGACGAGGTCTTCACGCGACACGGGGAGGTCGCGGTCGTCGCGGTTGCGGTTGCCCGAAGTGTTGAGGTCGGTCATCAGTTATCTCCGAACGCCGGGTGGCGGTTATTTGCTGGCCCTCGAAGTGAGGGCCGGCGACGCCCGGCGACATTGCAACAGCCGCGCCATATTCCCGGATTCGGCGTCAAGAACGGTAAATTGGCGGCAACCGCCCGTCACTCGGCCTTCAGGGCGTCCCACTGCTCGAAGAGGTCGGGAAGTGCCTCGCGCACGATGACGAGGTGCTCTGCCTCTGGGTACTCGCGGTAAGTCAGCCGCGTCGCCCCGCCCGCGGTTAGAGTCTTGTTCAGTGTCCGCATCCCGGTCAGCGCGAGTGGGTCCTTGGTGCCGACGGCGAGGAACAGCGGCAAGTCGGCGAAGGCCTTGGCGTCGCGGACGCGGGCGGCCCCGCCGAGCAGCCCGAGGCCGCGGTACTTGCCCGGTGAGCGCTGCGCGAGTTCCGCCACCTGCCCCGCGCCCATCGAGTGGCCGACGAGGAAGACACGTTTCGGGTCGATCGGGTAGTGCGCGGCGAGCGCGGCGACGATCTCCTCGACGGCCGGCGCGCCGAACAGCCCCCCGCGCGGCGCGACCAGCAGCCAGCCACGCTTCTCGCACTCCGCGACGATGCGGCCCGCGCCGTAGCCCTCGAAGTACAGGTCCTCCGAGCCGCCCGCGCCGTGCAACGCCACGACTAGCGGAACCGGCTTCGCCGCGTCGAGTCTCGCCGGCACGAGCAGTCGCAGCGGGGCCGTCGTGAACTTGCCACTGCCGAGCTTGATCGGCACCGACAGCCGGAATTGCCCGGCCCGCACCGCGGCGAAGTACGACCCGTCAGCGGGCAACTTCGCCATCGCCTCGGCCTCCGCAAGTAACTCCGCCGCCGGAATGTCGGTGTCGAAGGCACTGCCGTCGGCGAGTCGCCGCAGGGACTCGGCGCGGTCACGCAGGGTCGCCGCCTCGATCGTCGCCGCGTCGAGTTTGGGCAACACCGCCAGCCGCGCCGCGAGGTCGGGGACGACGGACACGGTGACGCGACAGTGGCTCAGCACGACGCCGTTCGCCAGGACTTCCAGCGTCAGGAAGTTGTCCGCACCTCCGCCGGCGACTTTCGGCAGCGGCACCGTCAGCTTGGCCGGCAACTTCGCGAGGTCGCTGACAACCGGCGTGCCGTCGCCGAGGGTCACGCGGCAGGTCGCCCCGTCCGGTGCGCCGCCCTTGACCGCGTAGAACGACTTGACGGCGACGGTCAGCCCCGGCCTCGCGGCGTCGATCAGCCGCGCCTCGGGGTCGAGGAACAGCGACTCGGCCCAGGCGACCGGCGCGGGGACGTTGGCGTTGTTGAGGACGCGGCGGGCCTGGTCAAGGGTGCGGCCGGCCTCGCCGAGCTTCAGGCCGAAGAACTGCGCCGTGACCTTCGGCAACTCCGCGTAGGACTTGACCCGCGCGTCGGGGTGGGCGAGTTCCCAGGCCGCCTCGTAAGCCCGGAGCCGCCGGCCGAGTTCGTAACGCTCGGCCTGCGCCGCGGCCGGGCCGGCGGCGGCGAGAATGGCGACGAACACGGCGAGTGTGCGGGTGGCGGTCATGCGTGGCCCCGACAATTTTGGGATTCGAGGGTTGGAAGGCGTGGTCCGGTTCCATTCAATTTAGCAGTCCTGCCGGTCGCGTGGCGTGAGCCGGCCCGGCGACTTCGCGTGAGGGTGCGGCATGATGCGGCAGTTCGTCCCGTTGGCGTGCCTCGGCACGGCCCTCCTTCCCGCCGGGGCACTCGCCCTGGGCTGGCGCACCTACTCCGCCCCGTGCCCCCCGGCGGCGTGCTACCTGCCGCCGGTCGTGTACCTCCCCGACTGCGCGCCGCCGGTCGAGTTCTACGCCCCGGCCGAGTCCTACGCCCCGGCCCCGGCCCCCGCGCGAACCAACGCCGCGCCGCGGGTGACGCAAGACCCGCCCGCGCGGCCCGTGCCGGCGAAGCCCGACGCGCCGGCCGCCCCCGCGCCCAAGGCCCCGACGCCGGAGAGGCCGCGGGTCAGCCTCGACGCCCCGGAGGCCGCGCCGGCCGAGGCGGTGCGCATCCCGGCGACGGTCCCGGTCATCCCCGTGACGCCGGCCGCGCAGCCGCGCGCCGTCGAGCCGGAGCCGGTGCGCCTGCCGCCGCTCGTGCCGCGCGTGCCCGGCAACGAGGGCGGCCTGCCGCCACTCAAGATCGCGCCGCCGGCCGGGCCGAGCACGTCGGGCAGCAGCCCGCTCGCCGACCGCCGCGCCTTCGAGGTCGTCCCCGCCGTCGGCGGCGTGGTGCCGGCCCCCGGAGGCTTGCGCAGCGTCGGCATCTTCAACCACACCGACCGCGACGTGACGCTGACCGTCGAGGGCGAGACCGTGACGCTTCCGGCGCGCAGCTACGTTACCGCCGCGGTGCCGCGCCGGTTCGCCTGGCGACTCGGGGCCGGCGAGCCGCAGAGCACCGAGGTGCCGCCGGACGCGCCGGGCGTCGAAATCGTCCTCCGCCGGTAAACCCCATGCCACTCGACTTGACCCTGCCGCAACTGCTGCTGACGCACGACTCGGCCGGCCCGCGCGCGGTGGCGCAGTCGGCCGGGGTGACGCCGGCCCTCGCCGAGGCGGCGCTGCAAGTCGCCGCCCGTTACGGCCCCCCGACCGTCGCGGCGCTGTTCGTCGTGGACCTGTCGCCGGCGACGGTGGCGGTCGTGCGGACGGCCGGGGTCCCGTCGCCGGGGTTCCACTTCCTGCTCGTGGGCCGGCCGCTCTACGGCCTCCTGGGCGACCCGTTCGCGGTCGCCGACCGCAACCCGCCGGCGTGGGCGGCGCGCGGCGACCTGCCCGACCGGGCGTGGCCGGCCGAACCGCTGCCGGGCCGCACGGTGGCGCAAGTCCTCGACGCCTTCCACGCCGGCGACATGCCGTGGCTGTTGGGCGGCGCGCAAGCCCTGCTCGACGGCACCCGGCTCATCTTCGAGAGCGACGCGCCCGACGAGGCCCGCCTGCGCCGCCTGTGGACGCTGCTGCCCGACCGCAGCCGCGCCGAACTCCGCCCGGCGACCTTCGCCCCGAGCCTCGACCTGGACTTCCACGCCACGGTGACGCCGGCCCCGGCGGCCGTCCCCGTGAACCACCTGACGGCGGACCAGACGCGCGACTACCCCGAGGGGCGCTACGAGTTGGCGCTGCAAGTGGCCGTCGAGTCGGGCGACCAGGCGGCGCTCGACCGGCTGTTCGCGCGCCGCACTAGTACGGACGTGCTGCGCTTCGCGCTGACGGCCGTGGGCGTGGCGACTGCCGCCGCGCTGGTGGCGAAGCTGGCGTTCTGAAACGACCGGCGAGCCGGAAGCGTCAGCGCCCGGAGCTTGCGCGTCAAGGACTCCGGGCGCTGCCGCTTCC
>JAYTUC010000087.1:0-8764 GCA_043744775.1 Fimbriiglobus sp.
GGGGGTTTCTCGACCCGCGAACGTCGAGAAACCCCCCGCTCACGCGGACGGCTCGCCGGGAATCGGCCTCGTCACTTCGGCAGGTGCGCCGGCATCAGGCGGTCGAAGTCGGGCCACTCCTTCGCGTGCAGCACCGCCTTCGTCAAGCCGCGGCGACCGGCCTGACGCAGCGCCGCGTCGCGCTCGGCCACCGACCCCTTGTCGCCGGCCTTGCGCTCCTCTGCCAGCGCCAGGTGGAACCAGTACGCCGGCTTCGGGTCGAGCCGCGCCGCAACGGTCAGGTCCGCGATCGCGGCGTCGTAGCGCTCGCCGGCCGCGTGGACGACGGCGCGCGTGTCGAGGTAGGTCGCGCGCGGGCCGCGCCGGGCGATGACCGCGTTGACGTACCCCAGCGGCCGCTCGCCGCCGTCGCGGTTCACGACCGCCAACACCATCGCGAAGTTGTTCAGGAAGACCTCATTTTCGGGGGCCAACGCGATTAGCTTCTCGTAAGTGGCGATCTCGTCAGCGTAACGGCCGGACAGGTCGTCAAGTTCGGCCTTGGCGAAGAGCAGGTCGGGGTTGGCCGGCGCGGCGGCCAGCTTCGCCGCGACCCACCCGTCGGCGCGGCGCACGGCGTCGGCCCACTTGGCGCGTCCGGCCTCCGGGGCGAGCGCGACCGGCAGCACCCGCGCCCCGCCGGCGAGCAGCCGCGCGGTGACGCCAACGGGGGCCTTCGCCTCGTTCGCGTAGGCGAGTTCGACCGCCTCGGCGGCGCGGCCGCTGCGCAAGAGGAAGCCGGCGAGCGGCGTGTGCGCGAGGGGGCCGTCGGCCTTGGCGGCGTCGCGGTAGACCGCCTCGGCCTGGGCCGCCAGCCCGACCTCTTCGAGGAACGGGGCGACGCGCTGCACCAGCGCCGCCGGGTCGCCGGCCAGCTTGCTCTCGAGCAGCCGCTTGGCCGCCTCGGGCTGGCGCTTGAGCAGGGTCAGCACGCGGGCCTCCTCGGAGGTGGCCTCCCAGGTGTTGGCGAAGTTGGCCTTCAAGACGCCGACGGTCGCCGTCGCCGCGGCCGTGTCGCCGCGGCCGGACTGGACGCGGGCCAGCGCGGCGAGGTGCTCGGGCAGCGCCAGCGCCACGGCGCGGGTCGCCTCCTTCAGCGCCGCCTCGGCCCGGTCCGGCCGGCCCTGCTGCACCGACATGAGGCCCAGGTAGTAGTTCTCCTCCGCGGTCAGCGGCGTCCGCCGGCCGCTCTCGGCGAGCAGCTCCATCGCCTCCGCCTGGCGGAACGGGTCGGTCGAGAGCACGAGCGCCTTGGCCCGCTGGTCCTCGACGAGGTTGCCGCCCTCGAGCAGGTTGCGCTCCAGCAGGTCGAGCGCGGCGCTCAACTCGGCCGCCGCGCCGGACTTCGTGACCTTGCCGTAAGCGAGCATCCGCCGGGCGTAGCGGCGCGCCTCGGGGGTCGCGGCCTCGCTGCGGGCCAAGTCGTCGAAGAGCTTGTCGGCCTCCGCGGCGCGGTCGGCGCGGTTCAGCAGCCGGTTCAGTTGCCGGGTCGCGGCCACGTCGTGCGGGGCGAGGGCGAGCGCGTCGCGGTCGTACTTCTCGGCGCGGGCGGTGTCGCCGACGAGTTCCTGACACGCCCCCAGGGCGAGGGCCACCACGGCGGCGGAGTCGGGCCGGTCGGGCAGCGGCCGCAGCGACCGCGCGGCGACCTCGGCGACCGTCTTGGCCTCGGCGAGCTTGCCCTCGGCGACGACCAGCCGCACTAGCGTGACCCACGCCTCCGGGGCGTTGTCGTTGAGCGTGAGGGCCTTCTCGACGGCCTGCCGCGCCTCAGGCCGCGCCCCGTTGGCCTCCAGCACGCCGGCGCGCATTAGGTGGTCGCGGTACTGCTTCGAGTTCAGCCCGCCCGGCGAGCGCGCCCAGGCTAGGCTGCGGGCGCTGTCCTGGCCGTAGGCGGAGCGCAACACGATGAGTTGCCGCGTCAACTCGTCGGACATCGCGGCCCGGCGGCTCTGGCGGTTCAGCAAGTCGAGCGCCTCGACTTGCCCCTGCCGCTCCAGCAGCAGCCGCACGACGTTCGCCAGCACCGGCTCGCTGTCGTCGCCCAGCGCCATGGCGCGGCGGTAGTGGTCGAGCGCCGCGTCGCCGCGGCCGGAGAGCAAGTCGAGGTCGGCCAACACCACTTCGACCGGCGACCAGTTGGGCCGGGCGACGCGGGCCGGCTCGACGAGGTCGCGCAGCTCCTGCACCCGCGCGGCGTCGCCGGGCTTCACGTCCTTGAGCGCCCGCGTCGCCTCCGCGACGGCCTTCACGGGGCTGCGCGGGCCGTCGAGGGCCTCCATTTCTTGCAGCATCTGCTCCTGAAGTTGCGTGTCGCCGGACAGGACGCCGAGTTGGAAGAGGCTGACGCGCAACGAGACATCGTAGGGGTTCTCGGCGGCGGCCTTGCGGTAGTAGTCGGTCGCCTCGGCCGGCCGCTTGAGGCTGGCGAACGTGTCGCCCAGCCGCGCGAACAGGCGGTAGCGGTCGGCGGCGCTGAACGGCCCGGTGTTGGCCCCTAGGGCCGCGAGCGCGCCGACCTCGGCGGCCCCGGTGCGCAGGGTCAGGGCCAGGCGGGCCAGGCGGAACTCGACGCGGTCGCCGACCTTCTTCTCGGCGTCGTCGAGGGTGCGCAGGCCGGCCGCGGGGTCTTGCAGGGCGCGGGCGTAGGCCAGGGCGACGCGCGGGCCGGCGAGGTGCGCCGCCTCGGGGTCGGCGACGGCCCTCTCCAAGAGCGCGACGCCCTCGGCCGCCTTGCCCTGGTGCAACAGTGCGGTCGCCCGCAGCACCTGGACCTCGGGGGCCCGCGGTTCGGGGCCGGCCGCCTCCTCGACGACCGACCAGTCGCGCTCCGCCTCCGGCCGCGCCAGCGTCTCCTTGACGCGCAGCTCCAGCAGCGCCACGCGGGCCGACGGCGCGAAGGGGGCCAGTTGCGTGTAGAGGCTCAGCGCCTCGGGGGCGCGGCCGGCGCGGGCGAGCACGTCGGCTTGGGCGAGCCGGCCGCGCACCGACCGCGGATCGACGCGCACCGCCTCGGCGACGGCCTTGCCGCGCAGGTCGTCGTTGTTGGCCAGCGCGTGGCACTCCGCGAGGCTCACGAGTGCGGCGGCGTGGTGGGTCGGGATGCGCGCCAGCCCGCCGGCGACGGCCCGCGTCAGCAGCGGCAGCGCGGCCGGCCAGTTGCCCTCGGCGAGCTTCAGCCGGCCGTTGAGGTAGTCGCCGGCGTAGCCCGCGTCGTTCGCGGCGAACTTCGCCGCCAGCGCCGCCACCGCCGCGGTCTCGTTCAGGTCGAGCAGCCGGTCGGCGATGTCGAGGCTCAACTGGTTCAGCGGCAGGTCGCGCGCGGCCACGGCCAACAGCGTCTTGCGGGCGGAGTCCGCGTCGCGCATCTGGATCTGCACGTCGGCCAGCGAGACTTGCAGCCGCAGCTCGCCGGGCCGCTTCGCCAGCGCCTTCGCCAGCACCTCCTGGGCGAGCGTGAAGTCCCCCTTGGTCGTCGCCATGCTCGTGAGCGTCTGGACCACGTCGAGGTCGTCCGCGCCGCCGGGGATGGAGCGGTAGGCGTACTCGATGTCGTCCCGCGCCTGGGCGTTCTTGTCCTGTTGCAGGCGGTACTGCGCCCGCAGCAGCCGGGCCTTGATGTCGGCCGGGCGGGCGCGGATCAGGTCGGCCAGCACGGCCTCGGCCTCGGCCTCGGCGTTGGGGTTGGTCGCGTTCTTGCGGGTCACGACCGCCAGGCGCAGGTAGCTCTCGGGGGTCGCCTTGCCGGTGGCGATGGCGCGCCGGTAGTAGTCCGACGCCTGCGGCAGCCGGCGCTCTTGCTCCTCGCAGGCCGCGGCCATCTCCAGGAGTTCGGCGTCGCCGGGCACCGCGTCGGGGGCCTGCAGCAGCGACTCGATGAGGTCGCGGGCGGCGGCGGTGCGGCCGATCGTCAGGTTGTGCCGGGCCAGCCGGCGGCGGTTCTCGGGCGTGAGCTTGTCGAGGCCACGCAGCCGCTCGTAAGTCGAGATCAGTTCGGTGATCTTGCCGGCGGCGTGGTACTTGACCACCTCTTCGAGGCTGGCGGCGAACTCCTCGGTCGCCGCGGCGTCGTCCGGCTCGATCCGCAGGTAGTTGCGGTAGAGGCTCGCGGCGATCGGCCAGTCGCCGTCGCGGGCCGCCGCCGCCGCCCGGTCGCGGATCGACACGGCCTCGCGCTGGACCTGGAAGCGGTGGAAGAAGTACAGCCCGAATCCGGTGACGACGGTCGCCAGGGAGAGTATCACAAAGCGGGCGACGCGCAGGCGGCGGCGCGGCGTTCGGGAGCGTGTCATCAGTGCCGGTCTCGGGGAGGCGGCCGCGGTGCGGTCGTGCGGCCTGTACCGGGGATTCTAGCGACCGCCCCGCCGCCCGTCGCAAACTCGCCGCGGCCAAAGGCACAGGGGTCCATGAGGCCGGTGCCTTTTCTTCTTCTGTAGCTGGCCTCTGTGAGGCCGGTCTTACGCCCTGCCTGTAAGACTGACGACCCAGGTCGTTAGACCGGCCTCACAGAGGCCAGCTACAGAAGACCGGCCTCACAGAGGCCAGCTACAGAAGCAAAAGCCCTGGCTCGGCGGAAATTATGACACCAGGCCACAACCACTTGCGACGCCTTGACGAGGTCCATGTCCCCCGTGCGACGTACTTCGTCACGGCTTGTACCGCGGGCCGCGTGTCGTGTCTTGCGGACCACGAGTTTCATGCGATCGCCCTGGAGGTATGGGCCAACTGCCTGCGGCTTTCAGGGTGGGCCGTCGGTCGCTACGTCGTGATGCCGGACCACGTCCACTTTTTCGCTGGCGACATCCTCGGGCAGCGGACGATCTCGATGTTTGTCGGCAAGTGGAAGGAGTGGACGGCGAAGTACGCCGCCCAGCGTTTGAGGCAACCGTTGCCGCTGTGGCAGCCAGAATTCTTCGACCACATTATCCGCTCGTCGGAGAGTTACGAGCAGAAATGGGAGTACGTCCGGGACAACCCCGTGCGGGCGGGGCTGTCAACGACATCTGAGGAGTGGAAGTACCAAGGCGAGCTGAACGACCTGCGCTTCGATTGAGACACCCTACCAAAATCTTCTGTAGCTGGCCTTTGTGAGGCCCGTCGGCGGCGTGAGCCGCCGTCTTCTGTAGCTGGCCTCTGTGAGGCCGGTCCAACCTCCCGTCAGGGGGTCAGCGAAACATGGGGTAAGACCGGCCTCACAGAGGCCAGCTACAGAAGAGTCGATTCGACTGCCAGGCGAAGCCCCCTCGCCGCGTATCGCGACGGCCCACCCGTCCGCCCGTAAGTTGAGGGCGTCGCCACCTTGCGTAGGGCCGCCCGTGACCTCGCCCACTGCCGTCGTGCTGAGTTTCGACGTGGAGGAGCACTTCCGCATCGAGGCCGCGGCTCGCCTGGTGGTCCCGGACGACGCCCGGCGCGGCTACGCCGCCCGCATGGAGGCCGCGACGCGCAAGCTGCTGGCGAGGCTCGCGGAGACCGCCACGCCGGCGACGTTCTACGTCGTCGGCGAGATCGCGGAGTCGCACCCGCAACTCGTGCGCGACATCGCCGCGGCCGGTCACGAGGTCGGCACGCACAGTTGGTCGCACCGCCGCGTCCACACCTTCACGCCCGAGACCTTCCGCGACGACCTGCGGCGCAGCGTCGATGCGCTGTCGGCGGCCGCGGGCGTCGCCGTCGTGGGCTACCGCGCCCCGACGTTCAGCGTCACGCGGCAGACGGCGTGGGCGGCCGACGTACTCGCGGGCGCGGGGCTGCGGTACGACACGTCGGTCTTCCCCGTGCGGCACGACCGCTACGGAGTCCCCGACGCCCCGCGCACGCCGTTCCGGTTGCGGGGGCCGGGCGGCGGGGCGGTCCTCGAACTGCCGATGACGACGTGGCGGCTGGGTTCGCAGAACCTGCCGGTGGCCGGAGGCGGCTACTTCCGGCTGTTCCCGCTAAGGCTCATGTTCGCCGGCATCGACCAGCTCACGCGCGCCGGGGCACCCCTGGCGATGCTGTACTTCCACCCCTGGGAGTTCGACCCCGGCACGCCGCGCCTGCCGCTCGGCCGGGCCGGCCGCTTCCGCACCTACGTCGGCCTGGCGAAGACCGAGGCCCGGCTCGACCGGCTGCTCGCCCGCTACCGGGGCCGCTTCCGCCGGGCCATCGACGTGGCCGATTCACTCGACGCCGCCGCGCTGCCGGAGTTCACGCTCTCACCGTGAGGTCACTTGGCCCGGCGGCGGCGAACCGCGTTGCCGGCGACGGCCGCCAGCCCGATCAGCCCGCTCAGGAGCGTCGCCGGCTCCGGCACCGTCTGCGGGACGTTCGGCTCGCAGTTGCAGGGGCACGTCGGCGGCAAGCTCTGCGGCACGTTCGGCGGCGACACCGGCGGCACGAACGGCGGCGGCGGCACCGGCGGCACCACGACCGGCGGCAGCACCGGCGGCACGACGACCGGCGGCAGCACCGGCATCGGCGGCACCACGACCGGCGTGGGGGGGACGGGCGCGATCAGGATCGGCGCGACCGGCGGCGGCAGCGTGATCGTGACCGGGTCCGGCGTACTCGCCAGGATCGGCGGGAAGAACGCGCTCGCGCCCCCCGAGGTGATCGTGAAGGCGAACGCGCCCAGCCCCGTCGTCGTCGCCCACTTCCAGTTCGCTCGCATGGCTCAGCCCCTCTAGATGTCGCGGTCCCCCGATCCTACGCAACACTCATCGGTGACGCGGCTTACCCCGCTGCACCGAAACCGCCGCGTTGCTTACGATTCTCCCGGTCCCGCGGCCTGCGTGGGTTGCCCGGCGCGGCCGCGGGAAGCCCGCAGCTTCGCCGACCGGCACGACCCGCCCCGCGACTCACCTTATCCCCCGCGGCGGCGCACCGGGGCGTGCGGCGGCGCGGCGACCCCCGCCGATGCAGAGGGGGCAGCGTTAGCGTCTTGGCGGGGGTGGCCGGGGAGTCCCGGTCGCAGGCACGGAGTGCCCCGCACCCAGGCCGCGACGATTCGTCAGGGAGGACATGCCATGCGCGGATTGCGTAAGGCCGGCGTCGGGACAAGTCTCTTGGCCTCATTTCTCGGCGCGGCTCAGGCCCAGGAGTCGCCGCGCCCCTCGACCGCCCGCATCGCCCGCGTCCGCTCCGTCAGCCCGGACGCCCAGGAGGCCCGTGGCCAGGTGCCCGGCACCCCGATGGTGCCGCCCGGCGGCAACCCGCTGAACCCCGTGAACCCGATGGGCACCGCGCCGCCCCCGGTCCTCGGCGCGCCCCGCCCCTTGCCTAGCCCGACCGTCAACGTCGAGCCGAACGCCGGCTCCGGCTACGCGATGCCGCCGGGGACGGTCACCGGCCCGCCGCCGGTCTACACCTACCCGGCGCAGGGGCAGCCGTACCCCGTGCCCGGTAGCCCGTACCCGATCCAAGGCCAGCCCTACGTCCTGCAGGGTAACCCGTACCCCCCCGGCGGCGGCTACCCGACGACCTACCCCGGCACGCTCATGCCGACGCCCGCGCCGCTCGTCGTGTCGCCGGCGCTCATGCCGAACGCCGCCGCCCCGCCGCTGATGTCGGCCCCGTCGCCCGAACTCGACCGCCCCCTGTTCGGCAGCGTCCGCGGGCCGGGGGCGTTGCTCGCCGGGCCGTGGGGCGGCCTGCGCGGCGCGCCGGGGCGCTGGACCGCCAGCAGCGAATTGCTCCTGTGGTGGGTCCGGCCGATGAGCGTGCCGGCGCTCGTCACCACGAGTAGCCCGCCGTTCAACGGCGTCCCCGGACTCGGCGACACGTCGGTGATCTACGGCAACGGCAGCCTGCCGACCTCGCTGCACACCGGGGCGCGCTTCGGCGGCACGTACTGGTTCGACGACTGCCACACCTGGGGCCTCGACGCCAGCCTGTTCTTCCTCGGCCGCAACGGCAAGGAGTTCACCGCCAGCACCGACACCTACCCGCTGCTGGCCCGGCCGTTCGTCAACGCCAACCAGGGCGTCGCGTTCTCCGAACTCGTCGCGGCACCGGGCCTCGCCACCGGGTCGGTCGCGGTGCGCTCCGACACGCAGCTCTGGGGCGCGGACGTGAACCTGCGCCGCTCGCTGCTGTGCGGCCCCTGCACGAAGATCGACCTGCTCCTCGGCTACCGCTACTTGCGGCTGACCGACGAGATCAACATCACCGAGTCGTTCAGCCGCAACCCTGGCTCGCTGGCGGCCTTCGGCGTGCCGACGGCGATCCTCGGCACGGTGAGCGACCAGTTCCGCACGGCCAACCACTTCCACGGGGTGAACCTGGGCCTGGCCGGCGAGACGCGCCGCGGCCGCTGGACGGCCGAGGGCCGAGCCAGTGTCGCGCTGGGAACGGTCTTCCAAACCATCGAGATCAACGGCTCGCAGAACATCCAGTTCGCCAACGGCACCGGCCGCGCGACCGGCGGGCTGCTGGCGTTACCGGGGGCGAACATCGGGACTTTTGGCCAGAACAACTTCGGGGTGCTGCCCGAGGCGGGCCTGAAGCTGAACTACGACCTGACGAGCCACTGGAAGGTGGGTGTCGGCTACAACTTCCTGTACCTGAATAGCGTCGTGCGGGCCGGCCAACAAATCGACCCCAACCTGGACGTGAACCGCATCCCGAACTTCCCGCTGCCGGGTCCCATCCCGAGCGTGGCGGCGACGCGGCCGACGGTGCCGTTCCGCACGACGGACGTGTTCGCCCAAGGCGTGTCGTTCTCGCTGCAATACACGTGGTAGCG
>JAYTUC010000088.1:0-2257 GCA_043744775.1 Fimbriiglobus sp.
GGGGCGAAGTGCGGGTCGCCGCTGTGCGGGCCGACGCCGACGATCGGCGGGTGGTCCGTCACCAGCCCGTTGTCGGCGAAGTGCTGCATAATGCGGGCCTGCACGGCGCACTCGGTGGTGTGGCCGCGGCGGGCGATCTCGTCGGCGATGAACGCCCATGCCACGCCGTAGGCCGCGTCGGTGAAGCCGGCCGCCTCTTGGTGCAGCGCCCACTGCTCGGGCGTCCAGACCGCCTCGAACTGCTGGATCAAATCGCCGGAGCCGACGACCTCCACGCCGAACGACCGCACGAGTTCGACCGTCCCGGCATCGACGCGGGAAATGTACATGTTGCCGTTGCGCGGGCTGTACTCCATCGCCACGCGCTTGGCACCGCCGAGGATGCCGCCGATGCCGGCCTCGAACTGCTGCCAGCTCAGGTAGGCGGTTTTCGACGCCCCTGGCAGGTGGTCGAGCGACGCCGGCTCGATGCGGTGGACGAGTTTGCGCGGCTCGCCGGTCGCGGGGACGAAGTACGCCCACCGCCGCGTCCGGTGCCCTTCGAGCGTCCCGGCGACGCGGGCGGCCAACACGTTGAGGCCGCGGAAGTCGTAGAGCAGCCAGCCGTCGAGCGACTGAGCGCGGAGAGCGGCCTGCACGGCGGGGAGGTCGAAGGGCATGGGCGACTCCGGGGAAGTGGGAAGAGATGATCTATGCTCCGCCGCAGGCGCGGCGAGCGGCGGACGTCAGTCCGCTGTTCCAACCCGGAGTGGTACTATCTACCCGTGGCGAGGCTTCGGACGCTCGCACACGGCAGTCGTTCTCAGCCGAGTTGGAACAGCGGACTGACATCCGCCGCTCGCCGCGCCTGCGGCGGAGCCTAGTTCCACTTCGCCAGGTATCGCTGCGCCTGCTTCAGGAACGCCGCGACGACTTCGCCGTCGGCCGGGTCGCTGCGGAGGTACGCTTCGAGGTGGTCGATCGCCGCCCCCGGCTGCTCGGCGTGGAACAGGCAGACCCCCAGGTCGCGCCGCTGGCTCGCGTCGCCCGGCAGCAGTTGCGCCAGCCGGCGGACGGTGCGGGCGGCCCGCGGGTAGTCCTGGCGGCGCAGGTACGTCCCCTTCAAGTTGGTCAGCATCCGCAGCGCGAAGCAGCCGGGCAACGTCGCCTCCAGGGACTCCTCGGTCACCGTGTACGGCTGTCCGGTGACTGTCGTGACGAGCATCGAGCACGAGTCGCGGTCGAGGAACTGCCCGCCGTGGTACGGGTCGAACAGGATGTCGTCGGACGAGCCGACCGCCCGCGCGATGAAGTGCCCCGGCAGCCCGACGCCCTCGATGGTCAGCCCGCAGCGCCGCCCCACCGCCATCGCCACGAGCGACAGCGTCAGCGGGATGCCGAGCTTGCGGTCGAGCACGTCGTTGAGGTAGCTGTTGCGCGCGTCGTAGTAGTCGGTGGCGTTGCCGGTGAAGCCGCGCTCCTCGAAGAGGAAGTTCGACAACTCGGCGACGCGGCCCTCCAGGGAGCCGACCAGCCGCGGCGACAGTTCGTCGGCCAAGGCGTCGAGGCGGGCCAGGGAGTCGGCGACGGGGAGGCCGGGGTACTCGTCGGCGGCCACGGCCAGCGCCAACTCGACGAAGTCGAGGTCGAGCGCCGGGTCGTCGGCGAGCCGCGGGAGGGTGTCGTCCAGGTTCATGGGGGCATAATACGCACCGGACACGCTGGAAAAGTGGGCCGGAAATGCCCGACGGCCGGCCGGGGGTGCCGGCCGGCCGTCGGGGTGTCAGAAAGTCGCGGAGTTACTCCGGCTTGCTCGGCATCTGGATGAGCGGGCCGCCCCCGCCGGTGCCGCCGCGCAGGTCGCGCCGCGGCTCCTCCCGCCGCGGCTTGCCGGCGTCGCCGCGGTCCCGGTCCGAGCCGCCGCGGTCGCCTTGACCGCCTTGGCCGGGCGTGTCGTCGTCGGCGCTGAAGTCGGGGATGACCGCGTCCTCGGGGACGTTGGGGTCATCCACGTTCCGCTTCGACAGGCCGATCTTGCGGTCCTTGGCGTCCACGCGGAGCACCTTGACCTCGATGTCGTCGCCGACCTTGACGACCTCCTCGGGCGACTCGATCTTGTCCTCGGACAGCTCCGAGATGTGCAGCAAGCCTTCGAGGCCCGGTTCGAGTTCGACGAAGACGCCGAAGTTGGTGAGCTTCGTGACCTTGCCGACGACCTTCTGGCCCGGCAGGAAGCGGCCGGGGATGTCGCCCTCCCACGGGTCGTTGGCCATCTGCT
>JAYTUC010000089.1:0-8581 GCA_043744775.1 Fimbriiglobus sp.
AACACTACCGGCCGCCGTCCTTGTTCTGCGTGCCCATGCCGGCGATGTTGCTGCGCATCGTCGTGTCGGCCTGCAGGTTCTTCATGTTGTAGTAGTCCATCACGCCCATGTTGCCGGTGCGGAACGCCTCGGCAATCGCCATCGGCACCTCGGCCTCGGCTAGCACGACCTTGGCGCGGTTCTCCTGCACGAGGGCCTGCATCTCCTGCTCGCGGGCCACCGCGGCGGCGCGGCGCTTCTCGGCCTCGGCCTGGGCGACGCGTAAGTCGGCGGTCGCCTGCTCGGCCTGCAACTTCGCGCCGATGTTCTCGCCGGGCTCGAGGTTGGCGATGTCGATCGACACGATCTCGAACGCGGTCTGGGCGTCGAGGCCGGAGTGCAGCACGGTCTGCGAGATCATGCCGGGGTTGGCGAGCACTTCCTTGTGGTCGTGGGCCGAGCCGATCGCCTTGACGATGCCCTCGCCGACGCGGGCGATGATCGTCTCCTCGCCGGCCCCGCCGACGAGCCGGTCGAGCTTGGTCCGCACCGTCACGCGGGCCTTGGCCAGGAGTTGGATGCCGTTCTTGCAGACGGCGTCGAGGTACTGCTTGCCCTTGGTCGGGTCCGGGCAGTCGATCACTTTCGGGATCACACTCGTCTGCACCGCCTCGAGCACGTTGCGGCCGGCCAGGTCGATCGCCGCGGCGGTGCGCCACGACAGGTTCAGGTTGGCCTTGTTGGCCGCGATCACGGCCGCGGCGGTGCGGGGGATCTTGCCGCCCGCGAGGAAGTGCGATTCGAGGTCCTCGGTGGTGACTTCGACGCCGGCCTGGACGAGCGCGATCTTCTGGTTGACGATCATTTCGTAGTTGACCTTGCGCAGCTTCATGCCGATGAGGCTCCAGATGCTGATGTCGGCCCCGGTCAGAAGCGACTGGATGTACAGCCTCACGAAGCCGAAGAAGACGAACAGGAAGATCAGGAAGATCAGCGCGGCGACGGCGGCGAAGATGATCAGCACGATCGTGAACGGCTCGGGACCGTCGGCGGGGGCGGCGAAGAGCGTCATGGCTGAGACTGACCTTTCGAGGGGAGGCGCGGGAGCCGGGCCGGCCGGGGTGGGCCGGCCGCTGGAGCAATCATAAGCAGTCGGGCCAGCTTTGCCCATTTTGACTTCGATCAGACGCCCAATCAAAGCTCGCCGCCGGCCAGGTCGGTGAGGTCGGGCTGGCGGTCGAGCCGCCGCACGACGACCGTCGCCCCGCGCACCTCGACGCACTTGACCCACTCGCCGGCGTCGATCATCGGGCCGTGGCTGACCGCATCGACGCGGCGGCCGTCGAACGTCACCATGCCGGCCGGCCGCATCGGCGAGAGCGTCTTGCCCGTCAGCCCGCGCAGGCTCTCCAACTCGGCGATCTCGGGCAAGTCTCCGACGGTGGTATCGACGTTGTCCGCGTCCAACGCCGACTTCAGCGACATCCGCCGCCAGCCGGCGAACATCACCGACGCAGCCACCGGCAGCCCGAGCGACAGCCCGAGCGTGGCGATGACGGCTTCGAGCGTACTGCCGAACAGCCAGAGGACTCCGACGGCGGCCGCGAAGCAGGCGACCGCGGCGACGAGGATGGCCCCGCCGGTCGGCACGAAGAACTCGGCGAGCAGCAGCACAAGGCCGACGCCGAAGAGCAAGCCCGCCGCCGGGAGGTACCATTCCATCTTTGGCCTTCGGGGGTGGGAGTCGGAGTCGGGTATGGGGTATAGGGTGTGGGTTATGGGAATACCTGGCGGCCGGGCGGGGTGGTTGGGTTCGACCATACCCCACACCCCACACCCCGGATTACGACACTTGCCGCACGACGATGCGCGTGCCCTCGACTTCGACGACTTGCACCCGCGCGCCGGCGGGGACGAACGAGCCGTCGCTGACCACGTCGATGTACTGCTCGCCGAACTGCACCGACCCCGCCGGCCGCAGCACCGTCATCGTCAGGCCGACCGCGCCCAGCAGCCCCGCCGCCTCCGCGACGCCGGGCATCGCCTCGACGCTGCGCCGCAGTTGCTCGCCGGGCCTCAGCAGCATCATGCGGTTGGCGTAAGGCAGGTGCGGCAGGTAGCGGGCGATGCCGAACGCCAAGGCGACCGCGCCCATCAGGCCGAAGAGGTACTGCGACATCTTCGCGCCGAGCCGCACCCAGTCGTCCCCACTCGACGGCAAGCCGCCGTCGGCCAGGCCGACCGTCGCCAGGCCGAGTGCCGAGAGCATCAGCACGATCCCCGTCACCCCGGCGACGCCGAAGCCCGGCAGCACGAACACCTCCATCAGGATCAGCACCAGCCCCATAATGAACAGCAGCGCCCCCAGCACCGCGACCTGGCCGCTGAACTGCGTGTGCGCCCAGAACACGAGGATGAAGCAGAGCGCCGCGACGATGCCGGGGACGGTCGTGCCGGGGACCTTGAGTTCGAGCATCAGCCCGGTGAAGCCGATCACGATCAGCAGCACCGTGACCGGCGGGATGCGCAGGAAGTTGGCGAACACGTCGAGCCAGGCCGGGGTGCCGTCGCGGACCTTAGCCGGGTCAACCCCGTACTTAGCGTACAACTCCGCCGGGTCGCGGCGCTCGGTCGTGAAGCGGGCGACGCCCAGTTCCTCGGCCAGCGACGCGGTGAGCTTGAACGGCACCCCCTTACCCTTGACGGCCTTCTCGACGACCCACTCGCCCGCCTTCGCCTTGTCCTCTTCATACTCCGACTCGAGCATCAGCCGCTTGACCCGTCGGTCGGTCTTCTTGCGCACCTGCAACACGCTTAACTCCGGCTGAAGCATGGCGTCGATCAGCAGTGGCGGGTAGCCCTGCCGGTCGGCGAGGTCGCGCAGGCTGCCGCGCCAGAAGTCGAGGTTCGAGGCGACCATCTGCTTGCCGGCGGAGGTGTCGAAGTCGCCCAGGGTCGCCTCGTTGGCCGCGCCGTCGCCGACATCCTTGCGCTTACTCAGCACGATCTCGGAGCAGCCCAGGGCCACGATGAACGCGGTGTCCGGGGCGGTGTCGGGCACGAAGGCGACGACGCGCAGCCCGGCGTCGCCCTGCTGGAGTTCGATCAGCTTCTCGGCCAACTCGCGGGCCGCCTGCGGGTCGCCGCCGGTCACTTCGAGTGTCAGGAAGAACAGCGTCGCCTTGTTGCGCGCGGCGTCCGCGACGATGCGGGCGGTGCTCTCCTTCATGCCGGCGTCGATCGGGCCGGTGAGCGTGAAGCGGTACGCCAGCGGGGCCTTGCCCGACGTGTTGTCCTCGCGCAAGACACTCGCCGGTAGCCCGAAGGCTTCGAGCAGGTCGCGGCGCGTCTCGACGGTGCGCTGACTCAAGCCGAGGTCACGCAACTGCGCGGCGGTGAACGAGCCGACGCGGCCGTCCGGGGCGGCGGGCAGTGGGGCCGTGTCGGTGACCGTGACGCCGTCGGCCTCGAACTTCTTGCGGTCGCGCAAGTCCACAAACCAGTCGGTCGCGCCGCGGCGGCCCTTGCGGAGTTGCACGTCGCGGTCGGCCATCTTGCGGGCCACGGCCAGGAACGCCGGGTGCGCCGCGCCGATCACGTCGGCGTAGCCGTTGACCTGCGACGGCTTGGCGGCCGGCTCGCCCGCGGCGACGACGTCGCCCAACACCCCCTTCGGCCCGCAGACGAGTTGCTTGCACGCCAGCGCCGGCAGCACGGCGTGGCCGCTGAGCTTCTGGTGGACGTAGGCGACCGTCGGCACGTCGGTGAGCTTGGCGATGAGGTCGGCGAGGTCGTAGCAGACGCCGAACTCGGCCGTGGCCGCGTCCTTGTCGCCGGGGTTGAAGTCGAACACGATGACCGCCGGCCGCGTCTCGGGCTTCGACCGGGCCGCGTCGATGCGGTTCTTGATGCGCGTATAACCCTCACTCGTGACCGGGTTGGTCACCGTGACGTACAGCCCGCCCTCGGGGGCGTTCTGGGCCGCCGACACGCCGGCGAAGGCGGAGAGCGTCGCCAGCGTGAGGACCGCGGTTCGCCACCCTGTTGTGAGCATCGTGCGACCCCGGCGACGGACTGGCGGAAGATCGCGGCCGCCGGCATGTCGCGCCGGGCCGCCTACGCAGTATACCGCGGCGGAAATGGGATGCTCACGGAAGAAGCCTGAAACCGCGCCGGCACGCCTGGAGTAGTTCCGGCGAGACCTTTCGCCCCCTCCCCGGACCCGCCGCCATGACGCGCCCCCTGCTCCTCGCCGCGGCGCTCTTCGCCTGCCAAGCGGCGGGTGCCGGCGAGCCGTGGGCGCGGCTGCCGCCGACGGCGGACCTCTTCGCCGTCGTCGATCGCCCGCACGCCCTCGTCGCGGCGCTCTTGAGCCACCCGGCCGCGAAGTCCGCCCGCGAACTGCCGTCGGTGAAGGCCGCCCTCGCCGCCGCCAACGTGCGCCAGGCCGAGCAGCTCGCGGCGTACTACGAGCGCGAGATGGGCGACGACTGGCCGACGATCCTCGAACAGGTCGCCGGCCGCGGTGTCGCCTTCGCCACGCTCACGACCGAAGTCCCCGGCCCCGTCGTCGTGGTCGTCGAGGGGACCGACGCCGCCGCGTCGAAGGTCTTCTTCGAGCTGGCGACGCGGGCCTTCGAGGACGAGCTGACCCGCCAGAACCCCGACGCCAAGTTGCGCCGCCGCACCCACGCCGGGGTGGCGACCGTCCACTCCGGCGACGACTTCCACGCCGCGCAGACCGGCACGTCGATCGTCTTCTCGAACCGCGAGCCCGAGTTGAACGCCGCGCTCACCCGCGACGCGAAGTCGATGCCGCGACCGCTGTGGCGGGCCAAGGCACTGCTCCCCGCCAAGCCGCTGGCCGTCGTCGGCTTCGACTTGGTCCCCCGCAAGTCGTCGCAGGCGAGCCGCGACTACTTCGCCAACATCCGCAACGACGTGATCGCCAACGTCGTCTTCGGCAGCAGTCTCGACGCCGTGCGCCGCGCCGACCTCGCCGCCGCGAGCCTGCACGTCACCGGCGACCGCGTCGAGGGGGTCGTGCGACTCAACGCCAGGCGCGCTGACCTGCCGGCCGAGTTCGCCCTGCACGTCCCCGCCGTCGGGCAGCCGGGTAGCTTGCCGCTGCTGGAGCCGCCGGGCGTGGTCTTCAGTCAGAGCCTCACACTCGACGTGGCGACCTTCTGGACCCAGCGCGCGAAGCTCGTGAACGCGGTGCAACTGCCCGAACTGGAGAAGGCGGAGCGCGACGCCTCGAAGCTGGTCGCCGGCCCGTCGATCGGCGAAGTGCTAGCGATGTCCGGCCCGTACCACCGCGTCGTCGTGATGGCGACTGGCGACGCGAAGTACAAAACCAAGGCGGGGCAGGTCTTCCCGCCGACGGCACTCGTGTCGTCGATGCGCGACCCGCGCTTCGGCAAGTCCGCCGCGTCGCTCTTGCGTGGGGCCGGCTTTGCCGCGTCGCTGGCTGCGGGGCTGACGATGGGCGAGGAAACTTTCGACGGCGTGAAGATCGTGACGTACCGATTCCCCGACGGCAAGCCGCTGGCGGCCGACCCTGAGAACCTGCGCTACAACGCGACGCCGTGCTTCGCCGTGGTCAACGACTCGCTCGTCGTCGCCTCGGAGCCGAGCGTGATCCGGGCACTCATCCCCGAGTTGACACGGCCCCAGACGCCCGACCCCGCGGCCCCAGCGTGGCGCGTCATGGCCTACGGCCGCGGCGCGGCGGGGTACACCGCGGCCAACCCGGAGCCGCTGACCTCGAGCCTGATCCTGACGCGCAACCTCGGCCTCGCGGCGGCCACGGCGGAGGCGAAGCAGTTCGCCGAATGGCTCGGTACCCTCGGCGACGCGACCGTGTCGATCGACCACGCCGCCGACTTCTTCGAGCTGAAGTTCGCCTCCACACCGAACGCGGGGAAGTCGCCGTGAACGGACCCTTCGACGCCTACACGCCGACGAAGTCGAACCCCTGGACGCTGGCCAAGGCGGGGCACCTACTCCGCCGCGCGACCTTCGGCCCGACCCGCGCCGAGTTGCAGTCCACCTTGCGCGACGGCCCCGAGGCGACCGTCACGCGGCTGGTGCAGGGCTTAGTGCCGACGGCCGACGAACTCGCCACGTCGGAGTTCACCGCCAGCGAGCGCAGCCTGCCGCAGGGCGCGGGCGCGACGCAACTGGCCGCCTGGTGGCTCGGCCGCATCCTGCGCACCGGCCACCCGCTGCGCGAGAAGCTAACCCTGTTCTGGCACAACCACTTCGCCACGAGTGTGGTGAAAGTCCGCAACGCCCGGCTGATGCTGGGGCAGTACGAGTTGCTGCACAAGTACGCCCTCGGCGACTTCCGCGCGCTGTTGACGGCGATGGCGACCGACCCGGCGATGCTCGTCTGGCTCGACGGCACGATGAGCGCCAAGGGTGCCCCGAACGAGAACTACGCCCGCGAGTTGATGGAGTTATTCAGCCTCGGCCGCGGCCCGTACACCGAGGCCGACGTGCGCGAGGCGGCGCGGGCCTTTACCGGCTACGAGGTCACCGCGAAGGGCGGCAAACTGAACCCGCGCCGCCACGACGGCGGGCCGAAGACCGTCCTCGGCCGCACCGGCGACTTGGACGCCGACGGCGTCACGAAGCTGTGCCTCGACCACCCGACATGCCCGCGATTCCTCGTGGCGAAGCTGCTGCGCGAACTCGTCAGTGACACCGCCCCGACACCGGCCGAACTCGTCGAGCCGCTGGCCGTGCGCTACCGCGAGACTGGCTTCGACACCGGCAAACTCGTCGAGACGATCCTGCGCTCCGAGTACTTCTTCGCGGCCGGCAACGCCCGTGGAAAGGTCAAGGCCCCCGTCGAGTTCGCCGTCGGTATTGTGCGCGGCCTCGGGGCTAACGTCGGGCCGCTCAAGTTGGCGCAGGGGCTGGAAAACCTCGGCCAGCAACTGTTCGCGCCGCCGTCGGTCAAGGGCTGGGACGGCGGCCCGGCGTGGCTCAACGCCCAGACGCTGCTCGGCCGGCAGAACCTCGCCCTCGCCCTTACCGAAGGCGACTCCGACCTGCTCACGGGCCTGACCGCCAACGCCGAGATCGTCGATCGGCTGCTCGAAGTCTTCCTGCAAGGGGACGTGCCAACGGCGACCCGCCGGGGGCTGATCGACTACCTCGACGCCGCCCCTAAGGCCCGCCGCCCCGTCACCTGGACGGCCGACGACGCCACAGCGCACCGCCTGCGTAGCGTCACGCACCTCGTCCTCGCGTTGCCCGAATTCCAACTGGCGTAGGTACTGCCCATGACGACCCGACGCGACTTCCTGCACGCCTCGACGCTGCTGAGTTTCGGCGCGACCGTGCCCGGCTTCCTCGGCCGCTCCGCGCTGGCGGCCCGCACTTCCGAAAAGCCCGGCAGCCGCGACACGGTCCTCGTCGTGGTGCAACTGACCGGCGGCAACGACGGCCTCAACACGGTCATCCCGCGCCGCGACCCGCTGTACCTGAAGCACCGGCCCAAGATCGGGATCAAGCCGGCGGACGCCTTGAAGCTCACCGACGACTACGCCCTGCACCCCGCGATGGAAGGGCTGGCGAAGCTGTACGCCGACGGCAAGGTGGGTGTCGTCCACGGTGTCGGCTACCCGAACCCCGACCAGTCGCACTTCCGCAGCATGGACATTTGGGCAGCCGCCTCGACCGCCGCGACGCTCACCGAGGGCTGGCTCGGCCGCGCCCTCAAGCAGCAGCCGTTGGGCAGCTTCCACCTCAGCGACGGCAAGGAGGCGAGTCCGCTCGCACTGGCCGGGGCGACTAACCGCGTGCCGTCGATCGCGTCCCTGGCCGACTACCAGCTCAAGGTGAGCGCCACCAACGCCGCGGAGCGTCAGACGCAAAAAGCCGTCATCAGCGGTGGCGCGGCCCCGACGCAGTCGCCGCCGGGCGACCTGCTCGACTTCGTCCGCCGCACCGCAACAACCACCTACGCCGGCAGCGACCGGCTGCAAGCGCTCGCCAAGGGCAACGAGTCGAAGGTGCTGTACCCGACGACGGCACTCGCCGGCCGCTTGCGGCTCGCGGCGCAGCTGATCGACGCGGGGGTCGGGGCACGCATCCTCTACGTCAGCCACGCGAACTACGACACGCATGCGGGCCAGGGCAACGCCACCGGCACGCACGCCACGCTGTTGGGCGACCTGTCCGCGGCGATCACGGCCTTCACGCTCGACATCGCCGCCCGCGGCCACGCCGACCGGGTGACGCTGATGACGTTCTCGGAATTCGGCCGGCGGGCGATGGAGAACGGCAGCGGCGGCACCGACCACGGCAGCGGTGCCCCGATGCTGCTCGTCGGCGGCAAGCTGAAGCCCGGCCTGCACGGCACGCACCCGAGCCTCGAAACCCTCGACCACGGCAACCTGATCCACACGACCGACTTCCGCCGCGTCTACGCCGCGCTCCTGGAGACGTGGCTGGGCCTCGACGCGAAGGCGGTGCTAGGGGCCGGCTTCGAGCCGCTGGCGGTGGTGTAGAACTGGCGAGCGAAAACCGTTTTGCCGCAGAGACGCGGAGCACGCAGAGAAGACCAAAACTTGAATTTGGTCTTCTCTGC
>JAYTUC010000090.1:0-2217 GCA_043744775.1 Fimbriiglobus sp.
CGTCGAGTTCGAGCACCTTCTTCAAGACACTCTTGAAGCCGGGCGATGTCTCGCCGTCGAAAAGCTTGTCCTCCGGCGGCCAGTAGGTGCCGCCGAAGATCGGCTTGCCGTCGGGCAGCAGGAACATCGACAGCGGCCAGCCGCCGGACTCCTTGAGCGCCTGCAACGCCGTCATGTAGACCTCATCGACATCGGGCCGCTCTTCGCGATCGACCTTGCTGCAGACGAAGCTCTTGTTCAAAATCGCGGCGACGGCCGGGTTCGAGAACGACTCGCGCTCCATGACGTGGCACCAGTGGCACGCACTGTAGCCGATCGACAAGAAGACGAGTTTGTTGTCCTTCTTGGCCGCGGCGAACGCCTCCTGCCCCCACGGCCGCCAATCGACGGGGTTGCGGGCGTGCTGCAACAGATACGGGCTGACCTCGCCGGCCAGGCGGTTCGGCTTGCCGGTCGTGGGCGGCCCCGCGGCCCCGGAGGTCGAGAGGAGCGTCAGGCTGGCGATCCAGGCGACGGCGGTACGCATGACGAGGAACCCCGCATTTCCGGGAACTGCCGCGGCAAGCCGGGTGTCGGTTAGTATGATGCGACCGGGGCCGTTCGCCCACCGAAATACCGCCGACGGGAGCTTGAAATGACGACGCTGCGGACCGCCTTCGCGCTGGGCCTGACGGTCACCGGCTTCGCGCTCTTGGGGGCGACCGGCCGCGCCGACGAGGCGGCCGACAAGCTGGCGAAGCAGCAGGCGGCCGTCAAGGCGAGTATTAAGGCCGGCAAGGTCGTCCTGACGACCGCCGAGACGGCCGACCTGATCGTGAGCGCCCCCTACCCCGCCGATCGCGTCGCCAAGCTCGCCGCCGAGGTGCAGAAGGCCTACGCCGCGGCCGTCAAGACACTGAAGTACGAACCGAAAGACCCGCCGATCGCCGGCAAGTTGGCGGTCTACGTCATCGCCGACCCCAAGGCGTACAAGATATTTTTGCTGCAAGCGATGAAGCGGTCGCCGCGCGGCAAGGAGACCGTCGAGTCGGACTTGCGCAGCGAGACGCCGCAGATCGTCATCAACGCCGGGGCCGACGAGAAGCCGACCGAAGCGGGCGTCACCGCCCAGGCGTCGCGGGCCGTGGCCGCGGCGCTGCTGACCGTCAAGGCCGGGACGGCGGCCGGCGGCGTGGGGCTGCCGACGTGGCTCGAAGCCGGCTTCGGGAGTGCTGTTGCCCTGCGGGCCGAGGGCAGCGCCGGCAAACTCGCCACGCACTCTGCCAAGGTCAAGGCCCTCGCGGCGAAGTCGCGCGGGGCGGCGCTGCAACTCAAGACCGTCTTCGGCGACGCGCCCTCGGCCGACGCCGACCTCGTGACGACGAGCTTCCTGGAGTACCTCGTCTTCGGCCCCGGCGCGGACAAGTTCCCGGAACTGCTCACGGCCCTGAAGACCGGCGAGGGCAACGAGGCCCCGACGATCTGGACCGCGTTCACCGCGCTGGAGTGGAAGGGCGAGGCGGTCGAGGCGGCGTGGCGCAAGTGGGCCGTCACGGGGAAGTAGCCGCCGGTGCGCACCAGTCGGGCGTCACGAACCAGTCGAGGACGCCGGACCCCTCGTCGAAGTCGCCGCGCCGCACCGAGACGCAGGCCGCGGCCCCCTTCTCGAACGGCATCGCGTTCTCGCGGACGCCCAGCAGCCACGCCGCGTACGCCGCGATGTCCGGCATGTGGCCGACGAGGACGACCACCTTGACGCCGAACTCGGCGAGCTGCTTCGAGAGCTTCTTGGGCTTCAACGCGCCCGGTGCCAGCAGGTCCATCGCGACGACGCCCAGGCCCTCCGGCAGCAGCGTGACGAGGGCCTCGGCCGTCTCGACGGTGCGCACCAGCGGGCTGGCCGCCACGAGGTCGGGGGCGACGCCGACGCGGCGCAGCGCCTCGGCGAGCTGCGCGGCCTGGCGGTGGCCGCGGGGGGTGAGCCGGCGGGCCTCGTCGGAGGTGACAGAGTCCTCCGCTTCGGCGTGGCGGACGAGGATCAGGCGCATCGGATTCGCTCGCTTCACGGTCCCCTCACGCGGTTTGCCCTACTCGCGGGGCCGGCGGGGTCCCTACAATAGCCTTTGGTCCACTACCTTACGACGCAGTACGCACGATATGAAGCGCAACGACATCCGCAACGTGGCCGTGATTGCCCACGTTGACCACGGCAAGACGACTCTGGTCGATCAGATGCTC
>JAYTUC010000091.1:0-30946 GCA_043744775.1 Fimbriiglobus sp.
TCCCGGCCTGCCCGGCCCGATCGCCGGCCCGCCGCACCGCGACCTGCCGGCGACGGGGTTCGCCGCACGTTACCGGGGCTTCGTGCGGGCCACCGCGCCGGGCGTCTACACCCTGACGGTCTCGGTTGGCGACGAGGCGACGGTCTGGCTCGACGGCGAGGCGGCGGGCGGGGCCGTCCGCGGCGAGGGCACGGTGTCCCTGACCCTGACGGGCCAGCCGCAGCGGCTGCGTATCGACTGGCAGCACGCCGAAGGCCCGGCGCGGCTGAGCGTGGCGTGGAAGCTGCCGGCCGGCGCGACGCCGCCCGCGCTGACGCCCGACCGGCCGTGACGGCTCCGCCGCTCGCCGCGCCTGCGGCGGGGCCTCTCACTCCGCCGCGGGGCCGCGGCGGTCGGCCTTGCGGCCGGCGTTATGCTTCTTGTCCGCGAGCCGGCGGCGCTTCGCCCCCTTGGTCGGCTTGGTCGCCTTGCGCGGCGTCGGCGGGGTCGCGGCGCGGCGGACCATCGCCGCGAGTTTGCTGAGGCAGTCGGCGCGGTTGCGCTCCTGGTCGCGGTAGCGCTGCGAGGTGACGAGGAACTCGCCCTCTAAAGTCGTGTGGGCGGGGTGGGCGGCGGCGAGGCGGGCCTTGACCTCCGGCGGCACGCTCGGGCTGGCCGCTAGCGCCCAGCGCAGCACCGCCTTCGAGGCGACCTTGTTGACGTTCTGGCCGCCGGGGCCGCCGGACCGGGCGTAGGCCCAGGTCCACTCCCCGTCGGGGATGCTGAGGCCGTCGGTGACTTCGAGCATGACGACCCGCCTTGACGGACTCCGGGGTGGCGCTTTACCATCCTACCCGCGCGGGGCCGCTTCGGTATCCTGGCGGTAGGAGTTCCCGACCGATGAGCAGCCCGACCGACCCCCCCGCCCGCCCGCCCGCGGAGGCCGCGCCGACCCGGCGTAGTCGCCTCCGGGCCGACGGCGCGGCCCTCGCGGGGTTGGCACTAGTCTCCGTGGCCGTCCACGCCTGGCTCTTCACGCACACCTTCACGACCGCCCGCGACAGCATCGGGTTCGCGCAACTCGCGCTCCAGTACGAGGACCCGACCCGCGACCCCGTCCGCTTCCCCAAAGGCACCACGCGCGAAGTGATCCTCCACGGCGAGCCGCCGCACCCGCCGGGCTACCCGCTGATCGTTCTGGCCGTGTCGAAGCTCGTCCGCGCGATCACGCCCCCGGCCGACGACGCCGAACTCGCGGCCGCGATGCTGCGCAGCACCCAACTCGCCTCGATGCTCGGGGCGTTGGTCCTCGTGGTGCCGAGTTACTCGCTGGGCCGGCGGCTGTTCGGGCCGACCCAGGGGTTCGCCGCGGCGGCGCTGTTCCAGGTGCTGCCGGTGTCCGCGCGGGTCACCTCGGACGGCCTCACCGAGGCGTGGTACCTCGTCTTCGTCGCCTTCGGCTTGCGCTCCGGCGTGATCGCCGTGCAAGCCCACGGCGTGCGCGGCTTCCTCACCGCCGGGCTGTTCGGCGGCCTGGCGTACCTCGTGAGGCCCGAGGGGCTGCTGGTGAGCCTCACGATGGGCGTGGTCGCGGTGCTGTCGGCGCTGGACCGCCGCGTCGGTGTGCCCCTCGCGCTGCGGCGGGGCGTCGCGTTGACCCTGGGGACGGCCCTGGTCGCGGGGCCTTACATGGACGCGATCCGCGGCGTCACGCTCAAGAACGCCGCCGCGGTCATGGCCGAGTCGGTGGTGGCGGTGCCCGCGCCGCCGCCCGGTCCGGCGCTGTTCGCGATCACCCGCGACCCGGAGCGCGACGCCAGTAACTTGCAGTGGGTGGCGAAGGCGATTGCCCTGGAGGGGACCAAGACCTTCTATTACGCGCCGCTCGGCTTCGCCCTCATCGCCCTGCCGTTCGCGGTCCGGCGGCTGCGGGCCGACCCGGCGGTCGGCGTGCTGCTCGTGATGCTTGGGCTGAACCTCGGCGTGGTCGCGCTGCTCGCCGCGAAGGTCGGCTACCTCTCCGAGCGGCACCTGCTGCCGATCGCCTACGTCGGCTGCTTCCTGGCGGCGCACGCGATGTTCGGGACGCGCGGCTTCTGGCGGCCGATCCTCGGCGGGCCGCTCACCGGGCCGCCGGCCTGCTGGGTCCTCTACGCGGCCGTCGTCGCCTCCTGCCTCCCCGCGACCGCGAAGCCGCTGCACGAGGACCGCTACGGCCACCGCGTCGTCGGCGAATACCTCAAGGCCAACGCGACCGACGAGGACGTGATCCTCGACCCGTACAACTGGGCGCAGTTCTACTCCGGCCGGTCCGTGCGCGGCGTGCCGCCCGACCCGCAACCGGCGCGGTACCGCTGGGCGGTCCTCGAGGAGGGCGAGAAGGACCACGTCAGCGCGACCAAGCCGCGACTCAAAGGCGCGATCGACGTGGCGCGGGACCAGACCAACAAGCCGGTCGTCGCGCTCGAGTGGGGCGACCCCGCCGACGCCGGCAAGTCCCGTAAAATCGTCCTCTACCGCCAGGACGCGAGTAAGTAGTGAGCGCCCTCCCGCCGCGCCGGCTCGTCACCGCCGGCCGACCGTGCCCCGGCGGCGGCCGCGTCCTGACCCACGCCAACGCCTGGTCCCCCGACGGCGAGTGGCTCGTCTACGACACCCGCGCCGACCCCGCCGGCACCCACTTCGACGGCACCCGGATCGAGCGCGTCCACGCCCGCACCGGGGCCGTCGAGACGCTGTACGCTGCGCGAAACGGGGCGCACTGCGGCGTGGCGACGTGGGACCCCGTCACCGGCGGCGTCTACTTCATCCTCGGCCCCGAACGCCCCGACGCGGCCTGGAGCTACGGCCCGGCGCGGCGGCAAGGCGTCGTCCTCCGCGACGGAGTCGTCACCAACCTCGACGCGCGCGACCTGACGCCGCCGTTCACGCCGGGGGCATTGCGCGGCGGCTCGCACGTCCACGTCGCCCACCACGCCGGCCGGCTCGTCTCGTTCACCTACGACGACCACGTGTTGAGCGAGTTGCCGCCGGGAACGCCCGACGCGGACGTGAACCAGCGCAACGTTGCCGTCGCCGACTGGTCGCGGGCGGTCGCCGTGCCGAAGTCGCACCCGCGCAACCGCGGCGGCGGGGCGTTCAGCGTCGTCGTCACGCGGACGGTCAACGCCCCGACGCCCGGAAGCGACGAGATTTCGCGTGCCTGCGAGGAGGCGTGGGTCGGCGGCACGCGCACGCTGGCCTTCCAGGGCACCGTCGTCACGGCGGGGGGGGCGACGGTCGCCGAGGCGTTCGCCGTCGATCTGCCCGACGACTTGACGGCCCCCGGCGACGGCCCGCTCGAAGGCACCGCGACGCGACGGCCCGCCCCGCCGCGCGGCACCGTGCAGCGCCGGCTGACCGACACCGCCGGCCACCGCCACCCCGGAATCGGCGGCCCGCGGCACTGGCTCCGTTCCGACGGCTCGGGCCGTCGCGTGGGCGTTTTGAAACGGGACGGCGACGGCGTGGTGCAGTTTTGGACCGTCTCGCCCGTCGGCGGCGACTTGCGGCAAGTCACGCGCAGTGTGACACCCGTCGCGTCGGCGTTCACCTGGCACCCGGACGGCGAGCGGGTCGCCTTCGTCGCGGGCGGGTGCGTCTGCCTCACGGACGTGACGACCGGGGCGACGACGCGGCTGACGCCGCCGCTGCCGGGGGTGCGGCCGGAGGCGTGCGTCGTGTCGCCGGGCGGGGGGTGGGTGGCGTTCGTGCAGACCGTCGATGGGGTGAATCAGATCGGCGTGGTGGGCACGGGCTGAGCCGAGGTTTTGTCTTCTGTAGCTGGCCTCTGTGAGGCCGGACCTGCTTCCCGTGCCGTGGGTCCGCCCACTCGGGGGGCGGGTCCGGCCTCACAGAGGCCAGCTACAGAAGACCGCCGGCACTCGCCGCCGCGGCCGCCGCCAACTTCGCGTACTCGCCGAGCAGCTCCGCCCGCACGCCGGCCGCCGTCGCGGTGAGCTCGCGCTGCGCGCGGGCGTACTCGTCGCGGCCCACCCTCGTCTCGATCGCTAGGGGTTCGAGGCCGTAATCGCGCAGGTCGTAGGGCGACGCGCGCATGTCGAGTTCGCGGGCGCGGCAGGCCAGCGCGAAGGCGGCGGCGACGACGGCCGACGCGCAGAACGGGGCCAGCTTGAAGGCGAACTTGTACAGGTCCATCGTCACGTGGACGCAGCCGGGTTGGTCGTGCTCCTCGGTCGCCTCGCGGGTCAGCGGCGTGCGGTTGCGCGGCACCGCCGCCGGCGTGAAGAAGCGGTAGGCGTCGTAGTGCGTGCAGCGCAGTGGGGTGCCCTCGACGTGGGCGTCGGTGCCGGCGCGGCCCAGGCGCAGGGGCACGCGGCCGTGGCGGACCTCGGGCGTCTCGTAGACCATCGCCCACTCGTGCAGGCCGAAGCAGCCGTAGAACGGCTCGCGGTCGCCGACGGCCCGCAAGTAGTCGGTTGCCCAGCGCAAGTAGCGGTGCCGTTGGCGAGAAAAGCGCGTCGGGTCGAGGGTCGCCCCGGCCGGCGTGTCGGTGAAGTCGGCCGGCCAGTCGGTCTCGGCGGCGGCCACGCCGGAGAGTGTGACGCCCAGCCCCGGCGACCAGCGCAGCAGTTGCGACGGCTTGAAGTTGTAGTACTCGAAGAGGAAGTCGCGCACCGGGTGCTTCGTGAGCGTGCGCTGCCGGGCGAGCCGGTCCTCGGCCCACGGCCCCACGACCGCGCGGTACGCCTCGCGCGCCGCACTCGCCACGGCGGGGGTCACGCCCCGCACGCGCCGACGGCGAGGACCGCCATCGTCACGTCGTCGCCGAACGGGGTGTCGCCGCGGAAGTCGTGCAGCGACTCCATCAGCAGCCAAAGCAGCGCCTCGGCCGACTGGTTGCCGTTGACGCGCAGGCACTCGGTCAGGCGGTCGGTGCCGTACATCGCGCCGATCTCGTTGCGGGCCTCCGAGACGCCGTCGGTCGTGAACACGACCACGTCGCCGGGGGCGAGTTGCCGGCAGCGCACGGCGTAGGCCTCGCCGGGGATGACGCCGAGCAGGAAGCCCTGGGCGACGAGCGGGGTCACCTCGCCGGTCGCCTTGCGGAAGTGCAGCGGGTACGGGTGGCCGGCGGCGGCGTAACGCAACACGCCGGTCGCCTCGTCGAGCACACTGTAGAAGGCCGTGACGAAGCGCTCCTCGGCGACTTCGAGGAGGCGTTCGTTCATGGCACCCAGCACCGCGGCGGGGTCGGACTTGGGGGCCGCCTGCGTGAAGGCGAAGCGGGCCATCATGGCGACCATCGCGGCGGCGATGCTGTGGCCGCTGGCGTCGGCGATCAGGAAGCCGAGTTGGCCGGGCTCCTCCGCGAAGTCGTAGTAGTCGCCGCCGAGGTGGTCGAGCGGCTCGAAGTGCAGCGCCCACTTGAGGCACGACCGCGTCGGCGGCGCGGGCGGCAGCATGATCTTCGTTTGCAACCGCCCGGCGGTGCGCAGGCTGTGCAGGACCTCGCCGTCGCGGGCCATGAGCTGGTCGTTGGCCTGCCGCAACTGCCGCGTGCTCTCCTCGACGCGGCGGGTCAGGTACTCCTCACGGCGGCCCATCAGCAGCCGCGCCGACACGACCCCGACGACGGCGTCGTCCTCGACGACCGGCAGGTGCCGCACGCGCAACGTGTGCATCCGGCCGACGGCGTCGTCCCAGCCGACGTCCGGCGGGACCGTGTGCGGCGTCGCGGTCATCCATTGCGAGACGGGGTAGTCGCGCCAGCCGGGCACCGCGTCCGAGACGTTGCGGAGCAGGTCGCGCTCCGTGAAGATGCCGACGAGGCGCGTGCCCTCGACGACCAGCACCGAGCCGATGCGGCGGTCGTGCATCAGGGTGACGACCGCCTGGATCGGGGTCGAGGGCGTCACGACGACGGGGTGCAGTTCCATCACCTGGCGGACGGTCAACTCGGCGGGCGGCACGGCGTTTCTCCAAGGACGGCGAGCCGGAAAGCGTTAGCGCCCGGAGTTCTTCGCGTGCGCGACACCGGAAGGACTCCGGGCGCTGACGCTTTCCGGCTCGCCTTGAACGCGCGAACTCCGGGCGCTGACGCTTCCGGCTCGCCTATTCCTTCTTCAGCGAGTGGAACACGATGCCGGTCAGCACCTTGGGGTAGAAGTACGTCGATTTCGGCGGCATCGTCTCGCGGTTCCCGGCGACTGCCTCGACGTGCTCCATGCCCACCGGCGGCACCAGGCACGCCACCTGGCACGACTTCGCCGACACCGCGTCGGTCACTTCCTTCAGCAGGTGGACGTAGGCGCAACTCGGGGTGCCTTGCGGGGCCAGCAGCTTGTCGAGGACGACCTTGTGCAGCAGGCTCACGGCCAGGCCGCGCCACTCGGCGGAGCGCTCCGGGGCGACCTCCTCCATGACGCTCGCGTCGCTCAGCCGCGCGGCGAAGTACGCGCCGTCGGCGGCGGTGCCGAAGCCCAGCACGTCCTGGGAGTCCTCGAGTTGCACGTGGTCCCAACAGGCCGCGGCGTCGGGGCCGAACTCGGCGACGACCTCGAAGTGCGGGGCGAGCAGCGCCTGCAACTGCGGCGACGTGAGGTCGGACAGGCCGGTGAGGAGGCGGTGCGTCGGCTGGATCACCAGGCCGGGGTCGGCCATGCCGACGAGCGCCATCAGGCAGAAGTTCACCGCCGTCTCGTCGTCGTGGACGTTGCCGAGTTCGCGCTGCTCGTCGAGGTACTTGACACCAGTCTCGTAGCGGTGGTGGCCGTCGGCGATGTAGATCGGCTTGGGCCCCATCAGGCCGATGATCCGCGAGATCGCCCCGGCGTCGGTCACGAGCCACAGCCGGTTCGTCACGCCGAGGTGGTCCTTCGCCGTCAGCGGCGGGGAGTTCTTGACTTGGGCGTTCAATAGCGCGACGACCTCGCCGTCGGGGTCGGGGTAGAGGCCGAACACCGGCGAGATGTTGAAGCCGGTCGCCTGGTACAGCTTGAGGCGGTCGGCCTTGGGGCCGGGTAGCGTTTGCTCGTGCGGGAAGACGCGGCCGGTGCCGAACGGCTCGAGGCGGACGCGGGCGAAGAAGCCGCGGCGGGTGCGCGTGACGCCCTCGACCTCGAACTCCTGCTCGTAGACGTAGAAGGCCCGCGCGGTGTCCTGGCGCACGGCGTCGTCGTTGAGCCAGCCGTTGAGCGTCCGGGCCGCCTGCGTGTACTTATCGACGCGCGTCGTCGGGTCGTCCTTCGTCAACTCCAGCCGAATGGCGTTGTACTCGCTGAGGTCGTAGAGGGTCTGTTGCAGCGCCGCATCGACCACGTCGTAGGGCGGGGCGACGACGTTGGCCAAGGCCCCGACCTTGCCGAGGTCGTACCGGAAGCCGCGAAACGCCCGCACGTCAGCCATAGAAGAGTCCGCCTACCGGGAGCAAGTGTCGAGCCGTTGTCATACTCCCGCGAAGCGGCGTCGTCACCCATTTCTCATTGGCACCCGCCGCGCCGGGGACTGATAATGACGCCGCCCCGAAAGTCCCCCCCCGTTGACCGAGGACCGCGCGATGAAGTTTACCCTCCGCTGCCTGGCCGGCGTCGCCGCCGCCGCCGGGCTGGCGACCGCCGCCCCCGCCGAGATGAAGAAGGGCACGCCGGCGCTGAAGTCCGTCACCGCGCTCGCCTTCGGCCCCGACGGCGTTTTGTTCGTCGGCGACCCGCAGTCGGCGACGGTGTTCGCCGTCGCAACCGGCGACACCAAGGGCAGCGCCGCCAAGGAGCTGAGCGTCGCCAACCTCGGCAACGCCGTCGGCTCCGCGCTCGGCACGACGGCCGAGAACGTCGCCGTCAACGACGTGAAGGTCAACCCCGCCTCGGGGACGGTTTACCTGGCCGTGACGCGCGGCAAGGGCAAGGACGCGCTGCCGCTGATCCTCACGCTCGACGCCAAGGGGCAGGTGCAGGAGTTCAAGCTGACCGGCGTGACGTTCGACAGCGTCGTGCTGCCGAACGCCTCGGACAAGCAGCGCCTGGAGGCGATCACGAGCCTCGGGTTCGTCGAGGGCAAGCTGGTTGTGGCTGGCCTGTCGAACGAGGAGTTCGCGAGTACCTTGCGCGTGATCGCCTACCCGTTCAAGGACAAAGCCGACCCGACCTCGGTCGAGATCTACCACGGCGCGCACGGCAAGTACGAGACGAACGCCCCGGTGCGGACCTTCGTGCCGTACAAGATCGGCGGCGCGGACTACCTGATGGCGGCGTACACCTGCACGCCGCTGGTCAAGGTGCCGCTGGGCGACCTGAAGCCGGGCGCGAAGGTCAAGGGCACGACGATCGCCGAACTCGGCAACCAGAACCGCCCCCTCGACATGATCGTCTACAGCAAGGGCGGCGTCGATTACGTGCTGATGGCCAACAACAAGCGGGGGGTCATGAAGATCCCGACCGACAGCTTCGCCACGGCCGCACCTCTCTCGGCCCCGGTCAAGGGCGGCGGCGCGGCCGGCGTGAAGTTCGAGACGGTCGCCGAACTCAAGGGCGTCGTGCAGCTCGACAAGCTCGACAGCGAGCGGGCGGTCGTGCTGATCGCCAACGACGACAAGACGCTGACGCTGAAGGCCGTGCCGCTGCCGTAAAGTGCGGCGAGCCGGAAAGCGTCAGCGCCCGGAGTCTTGACGCGCAGACTCCGGGCGCTGACGCTTTCCGGCTCGCCTTGGCGGCTCCCGAACCGAACCCTCAGACTGGTGCCCGCCGATGGTCTTCTCCGCCCTGTTCCTGGCCGCGGCACTCTCCGCCGAGTCGGCGAAGGTCTTCGAGCCGGCCAACCTCGTCGCCTGGTGCGTCGTGCCGTTCGACGCCAAGAAGCGCGGCCCGGCCGAGCGCGCCGAGATGCTGCAACGCCTCGGCTTCACGAAATTCGCCTACGACTGGCGGGCCGAGCACCTCCCGACGTTCGAGCAAGAGGTCATCGAACTCAAGAAGCGGAACATCGAGTTGACGGCCGTCTGGTTCCCGGCGGTGATGAACGCCGACGCGAAAGCGCTGCTGGCGGTCCTCGAGAAGCACAAGCTCACGCCGCAACTCTGGGTCATGGTCCCCGACCCGGCGGGCAGTGGACTTTCGGAGCAGTTGACCGACGCCGTCAAGCAGTTGACCCCGGTCGTCGAGGCGTCGGCGAAGGCGGGCTGCAAACTGAGCCTCTACAACCACGGCGGCTGGGCCGGCGAGCCGTCGCACACGGCCATCCTGGTCATGACCATCCGGCGGCCGCACGTCGGCGTCGTGTACAACATGCACCACGGCCACGCCGACCTGCCCAACATGATCACGATCTACGGCCGGGGCGGCCTCGTGCCGCTGCACGCCGTCAACCTGAACGGTACGCACCCGCGCGGCGACCTGACCGGCCGCAAGGTCGAGATCCTCGGCGACGGCCCCGAGGACTTCCGCCTGCTCCAGACGATCCGCGCCGGCGGCTTCCGCGGCCCGATCGGCGTCCTGGGCCACACCGACGACGACGCCGAGGACCGCCTGGCCGACAACCTCGCCGGCCTGGCGCGGTTGCGGGCGATGCTCAGCGGCCGGCCGGTGCCGCCGCGGCAGCCGTCCCGCACCGGCCGCAAGCAACCGGCACCGGAACTGGCGTTCGCGGCCGACCGCTCGTCGGTCACCTACGGCCCGACGGCGGAGTTCGTGACCCTGTCCGCCCGCCCGGCCGGGGGCGGCCGGCTGGAGGGGTGGGCGACGCGCGAGGGCGACTTCGTCCGCTACACGCCCCGCTTCAAGTTCACCGCCGGGGCCGAGTACGCCGTCACCGTCGGCCGCTGGACCCGCGCCGACATCGCCCGCGCCAAGGTCCCCGCCGACCGGCCGCCGGCCACGCCGACGGTCGTCACGAAGGTCGAGGGGCTGCCGGACAGGGTGCCCCAGAACACGCTGCGCTTCTACCTGCACTTCTCGCGGCCGATGACGCGCGGCGAGGGGCTGAAGCACGTCAAGCTCGCCAACAAGGACGGCGACCCCGTAGACGACGCCTTCCTCGACCTGGCCGAGGAACTCTGGAGCGCCGACGGCAGCCGGCTCACGCTGCTCTTCGACCCGGCGCGGGTCAAGCGGGAGTTGGCCCCGCGCGAGGACCTCGGCCCGATCCTCGACATCGGCCGCGGCTACCGCCTGACGGTGGACGCCGCGTGGCCCGACGAGGATGGCTTCCCCCTCGGCAAGCCGTTCACCAAGGACTTCACGGCGACCAAGCCCGACGAGGAGCCGATCGACGCGACGAAGTGGAGGGTCGAGGTGGAGGCCGGCCGCGGGTGGATGACGGTGCGCTTCGAGAAGGCCCTGGACGAGGCCCTCGCCGACCGCATGGTTCGGCTGGTCACGGCCGCCGGCAAGCCGGTAGACGGGCACTCGTTTGCCAGCGACACCACCTGGTTCCACAGCGGCGACGGCCCGCTACCGCCCGGCGAGTACCTCGTTCGCGTCGATTCGCGGCTCGAAGACCACTGCGGCAACCGCGTCGGCCGGGCGTTCGAGTTCGACCCCCGCAAGCCGGCCGACGACATCCCCGAGTTCATCGACATCCCGTTCACGGTGAAATAACGGCGAGCCGGAAAGCGTCAGCGCCCGGAGTCTTCGACGCAACCGCGTGCGAAAGACTCCGGGCGCTCACGCTTCCGGCTCGCCTTGAGTCACTTCGCCTCCGCGAAGCTCAGGACGCGGTCGGGGTCGAGCAGCCGCACGCTGGCGTCGCCCTTGCCGAGCGTCAGCGTCACCGTGTGCGTGCCCGCCGACAGCGTCACCGGTGCCCCGCCGGGCAGCGCGACGCCGTCGAGCTTCGCCGTGGACGCCCCCGTCGCGTTCACGAGCAGTTGCGTCGTCACCGGCTTCGCCGCAGTGACGGTGAACTCGACGGTCGAGTCCTGAGCCAGTGTCAGGCGGCCGCTGACCGGCACTGCCGTCGGCTTGCCGTTGACGGTGACCGTCGAGACGTACTGGCTGGCCATGACGTAGCGGACGAGGTCGCGGAAGTCTTGCGTCGTCATCGCCGCGGTCAGCCCCTCCGGCATCATCGACTTCTCGACCACCTTCACCGGCCCGTCGAGGTCCGCCTTCTTGAGGCGCTTCAAAACGCCGTTCTCGACCTTCAGCGTGATCGACAGTTCATCTTCCTCGGCGAGAATCCCCTGCTCGACGCGGCCGTCGAGGGTGTTGGCGATGCGCAGAAAGTACGGCGCGCCGATGACGCGGTTGGGGTCGATGATGTTGGCCAGCAGGTACTCGATGTCGCGGGCCGCGCCGTCGAGCGGCGGGCCGACGGTCTGGCCGCGGCCCTCGAACTGGTGGCACTTCATGCACTGGTTCTCGAACACCGCCTTGCCCTTGGCGAACGACGCGGTGCCGACGTTCAACTCGCCGCGCATCTTGTCGATCGTCTTGAGCAGGTCGTCCGGCGTGGTGCGGGTGCGGCCCCACGCCTTCTCGATGAGCGCGTTCAGGGCCGCGTCGTTGAAGCCCTGGACGCGGAGGATCGTGTTGTCGGTGACGAGTGTGCGGTCGAGGACTTTCGCGTCCATCGCCGCGAGCATCGCCGTGGCCCACGGCTTGCGGCCGGCGAAGACGTTGACGAGTTCGAGTTGCACCGGCTTCGGCGTCGTCGCCCAGTCCTTGAGCAAGTCCTTCGCCAAGTTCACGGACGCGCTCGACGCCAGCGCCCGCGCCGCCTCGACGCGCACGCTCATCGGCGCGTCGGAGCGCACGAGCTTCGTGAGCGCCGCATCCGCCGGCACCTTGGTCGCCGCGAGTTGCCGCAACGCCTCGACGCGGAGTTCCGGCGTCGCCGTGCCGTCGGCCGCGAGGGCAAGGGCTTTCTTCACGGCGACGGGGTCCTGGAAGCTGACCGCCAGCTTGGCCGTGAACGCCGCCAGCCGCGGCTCCTTCGATAGCTCGCCTTGCAGGGCCGCCCACGCCGCCGGGGGTGCCACCGTCTGCCCGGCGAGCGCGACGCTCAGCCCGTCCAGCGCCTTCTCGCGCGTGTTCAAGTCCTTGCAGTCGGCGACGAACTTCACGCACAGTTCGAGGTCGCGCGGCTGCCCCGTGGCGACGAGCCGCCGCATCGCCCTCGGCACGATCTGGTCGCGCACGAACTGGTTCGTCGGGGCCTGCTCCGCGAGCCACGAAAGCTCCTTCTCGACCGGGCTATTCGCCCCGTTCTTCTTCGAGAGCACCTTCTCGTAGGCGAGCCAAGTGAGCTTCGGGATGAGCGGGTCGCTCGCGTCCTCCTTGCGGAGCATCAGCGCGTGGCAAAGCGGCGTCACATCGTGCTTGTCGGCGAGGCGAATCGCAGCAGACGCGAGTTCGCGACGGAGGTCAGGAATCGCAACCAATGCGACGCGGGCAAACTCCATCACCGTTTGCTCGTTCAAATCCGGAAGCTCACTAACCGAGCGTACCCAATTGGGCTCCAGCGTGTTCGCTTGTTGCAACGGCGGGAACTTTAATGAATCAGCTTTCAACAAGCCGATCACATTCCCATACCACACCCGGCGCATATATGACATTGCTTCGAAGTGCTTCTTAAATTCTTCTTCCGGCACAGCGACCCGGCCTTTGGATTCGCTCACGAGACGTAACGCCGTGCGATAGCGATATGGGTCAGGTGAGCTAAGTTCTGCCAACAGCTCGACATAGGTCTTCTTCGCCAAGTCTTCCGCCTTGCCGCCCTTGCGGTCCTTCAACTGGATGCGGTAAACGCGGCCGCGGGAGTAGTCCCAGTCCTCGGCGCGGGCCTGGTGGCACGGGTTCTGGTCGTGCCAGTCGATCAAGTAGATGTCGCCGTTCGGCCCCCACTTCAGGTTGATCGGCCGGACGTTCTTGTCGCCCGAAGTCAAGAAGTCGTCGCCGCGGCTGGCGGTGTAGCTGCTGCCGTTCGGCTTCAAAATGTTCTGCTTCAAGCTACAGCCGTGGATGCTGCCGAAGATGACGCTGTTGCGGAAGCGCTCCGGCATGTGCGGCACGTCCAGCGAGATCAACCCGGCGTGCGCCCAACCGCTCTCCTTGTGGAAGGTGTGGTCGCTGATCTCGTCGATGTAGCCGTAGGCGTGCGGGTTGTAACTCGTCCCCGCCTGACGCTTGTAGACGCCGCCGGGGACGACGTGGTACAGGTGCGGGATGACGCAGCAGGCGAGGATGAATTGGCCGTCGGTGTTGCGCCAGTCCATGCCCCACGGGTTCGACGTGCCCTCGGCGTAGATCTCGAACTTCTTGGTCTTGGGGTGCAGCCGCCAGACCGCGGCGTTCATGCGCGTCTCCGCGCCGTCGAGGGCCTTGACCGTCGATTGCGAGAAGACGCCCTGCATGCCGTAGAGCCAGCCGTCCGGCCCCCACTGGAAGGTGTTCAGCGTCTCGTGCGTGTCCTGCGAGCCGAAGCCGCCCAGCACCGGCTCTAACTTGCCCGGCTTGTCGTCCTTGTTCTCGATGAACCAGACATACGGCGGTGCCCCGACCCAGACGCCGCCGTGGCCGACCTCAAGCCCCGTGGCGAGGTCGAAGGCCGGCAGCCCGGCCTTCTGCCGCTCCGGGGTGATCGGGAAGTCCTTGCCCTCGGCGAACACCGTGCGCTTGTCGCAGACGCCGTCGCCGTCGGTGTCTTCGAGGATGACGATGCGGTCGCGCGGGGCCTTGCCCTTGGGCGTTTTCGAGGGGTACTCGAAGCACTCCAGAACCCAGACGCGACCCCTCTCGTCGATGGAGAACGCGACGGGGTTGATGCAGTCCGGCTCCCCGGCGAACAGCTTGACCTCGAACTCCGGCGGGACCTTGAACTTCGCGACCGTCTCGGCGGGGGTCATGTACGGCTGCCCCGACCCCTTGCGGTTGTCGAAGCCGAACTCCTTCTGAGCCATCACGGGGGTGCAGAGGGCGAGCAGCGGCAACACGAGGAACCAGCGCATCATGGGCGACACCAACCGGGGGAGGAAACGCGAGGGCTGCATCATAAACGCGGGCGAGGAGAAAGCCAAAACGTTTCACCGCGGAGGAGCGGAGCAGCGGAGAAAACCGAAAGGCAAGGTTGGTCACTTGAGACCTCACGCCCGCAGCGGCCAACCTTGTCTCTTGCCTTTCTCCGCTACTCCGCTCCTCCGCGGTGAGAATGCTTTTCCTGACCCGTTCGTCACCTCCCCAGACGCTGCCTATACCATCAGCCCCGCCCCCCGAGAACGTTCGCCATGACCGAGACGAAACCGCTCACCGGCTGGGCGTCGCTCAAGTTGCTCACGCCCTACCAGTGGTTCGTCTTCGTCGTCTGCTGCCTCGCGTGGGACCTCGACTGCCTCGACCAGCAACTCTTCATCCTCGCCCGCGACCCCGCCATTGCGGCGCTCACCGGGCTGAGCGTCGGCGACAAGGCCGTCGCCAGCTACGGCACCCAGGCGACCTCGGTGTTCATGATCGGCTGGGCCGTCGGCGGCGTGTTCTTCGGCGTCATGGGCGACCGCCTCGGCCGCGTCAAGACCCTGACCGCGACCATCGCCCTGTACGCCTTCTTCACCGGCTTCAGTGCGTTGTCGGTCGGCGTGACGGACTTCATGCTCTACCGCTTCTTCACCGGGCTGGGCGTCGGCGGGGCGTTCGCCGCGGCGGTGGTGCTGCTCGCCGAGACCGTCCCCGACGCCCCGCGGCCCTACGTCCTCGGCATGTTCCAGGCGTCGAGTGTCTTGGGCAACTGCTCCGCGGCGTTGATCTCGCTGCAACTCGGGGCGCTGCAAAAGTCCGGCACCTTCACCCCCGGCGAGTGGCTGCAGCCCTGGCGACTGATGTTCCTGATCGGCATCGTGCCCGGCCTGCTGCTGGCCGTCGTGCAACTGACCCTGCGCGAGCCGGACAAGTGGCTGGCCCTGCGCGCGGCCATCAACGCCGGCGCGCGGCAGACGCCGTTTCAGGCCTTCTTCGGCACGCTCAAGGCGCTGCTGACGACTTCGCCGTGGCGGCAGCGCGTGCTGTTCGGGCTGCTGCTCACCGGGGCCGGGGTCGTCGGCCTGTGGGGCATCGGCTTCTTCTCGCCGCGGCTCGTCGGTCAGGCCCTGACCGCGACCTTCGAGGCCGAGGGCCTGGGCGGCGACCAGCTCAAGGGCGAAGTCGCGCGGTGGCGTGGCATCACGTCGCTGTTCCAGAACGCCGGGGCGTTTTTCGGCATCTTCGCGTTCAGTGCGGTGACCGGCGTGTTCGGCCGCCGCCCGACCTTCGCGCTGTTCTTCCTGCTCGGGGCGCTCGCCACCGCGGGGACGTTCCTGAACCTGCGGACGCGCGACGACGTGATGTGGATGATCCCGGTCATGGGCTTCTGCCAGCTCGCGGTGTTCGGCGGCTTCGCCATTTACCTGCCCGAACTCTTCCCGACGCGCTTCCGCAGCACCGGCGTGAGCTTCTGCTACAACGCCGGCCGGCTGGTCGCCGCGCTGGGGCCGTTCGGCCTGGGGATGCTGGAGACGCAGGTCTACCACGACTCCGGCAGCGACGCGATCCGCTACGCCGGGGCGACGATGTGCCTGGTGTACGTGCTGGGCATCTTCGCCCTGCCCTTCCTGCCCGAGACGAAGGGCAAGCCCCTGCCGGAGTGAGCGGGAAGCTTCAAAGCCGTTTCACCGCGGAGGAGCGGAGCAGCGGAGAAAGCAGAATACTAAGTTGGCCCCTCGCGACTTCACGCCTCGAGCAGCCAACCTTGTCTCTTGCCTCTCTCCGCTACTCTGCTCCTCCGCGGTAGAATCTCTTTCTTCCCAACAGGACATACGACATGCCCCCGACGACGCCCGAGTGGCTCACCAAGCGCGACGGCACCTTGACGCCCGGCCTGCGCGACTTCATCACCGTCGTGGCGATCGGCGGGCAGCCGAACTACCGGCTGGAGGTCCGCCCCGCCGGCGGGCAGTTCACCTGCGGGGTCACGCAGTCGGTCAACGGCAAGCGGCTCGATGACGGCCTCGGCCGCGCCGCCACCGCCGACGAGGCGCTCGCCGGCGGCCTCGACCAACTCCGCCGCTACCTCGGCTGGTGAGCGCCTCAACATTCGTCGCCCGTGCGAAGTCTGAAGATTCCGGAAGATTCGGTTGCGACGGTACGGTGGCGTTCTAAGGAAGGGCGGGTGTCCCCAGACTCGCGGGGCCGCCCAAGGCCGTCCACTCGCCCCCGGCCTCACTCCTGACACCAGCCTCCGCCCGCCCGGCCTGTCCCGCGGCGCGGCCACCGGGTCCCTATGCCCACGCTCGCCCCCCCGCCCCCGGCCGACTGGTTCGGCCTCGCGGCCAGTTCGTACCGCACGGACCTGGCCGAGACGCCGCCGCCGGCGGGCCGCCTCGACCTCGCCGCGCTCGAGCGGACCCACTGTTGCGAGGTCGCGCCGGCCGTCGCCCTCGGCCGCCGGCCGGGCTTCCCGCTCGCCGGCGAGGAGTTCCTGGGCTTCGCGCTCGTGTCCGAGTTGGGCAGCGGGGCCTTCGGCAAGGTCTTCCTGGCGCGCCAACTGGCACTCGCCGGCCGCTTGGTCGCGCTCAAGGTGACGACGCGGCCGACGGCCGAGCCGGCGCAACTGGCGAAGTTGCACCACACCAACATCGTGCCGATCTACTCGGTCCACGACGCCGCGCCGCTGCAGGCGGTGTGCATGCCGTACCTGGGGGCGCTGACGCTGGCCGACGTGGTCGTGTCGTACGCCCAGACCGGCGTGTTCTCGGCCGCCTGCCGCCCGGACGCCTCGACCCAGGCGCTCGCCCGCACGGCCACGAGTCGGCCGGCGTCGGCGACGCCGGGCACCATCCCCGCGCCGGCCTCGCGGCCGCCGGCCACGGTCCTCCACGGCCTGAGCGCCGCGGCGCAGGTCGAGTGGGTACTGCGGGCGGTGCGCGGCGTCGCCGAGGGGCTGGCGCACGCCCACGAGCGGGGCATCCTGCACCTCGACCTGAAGCCGGCCAACGTGCTGCTGGCCGACGGCGGCGCGCCCCTGCTGCTCGACTTCAACCTGGCGAAGGACCTGGCGGCCGGCCCGCGCGAGCAGACCGGCGGGACGCTGCCGTACATGGCCCCCGAGCAGCTCGACGGCTTCCGGGACCGCGACGACCGGCACCTCGACGCGCGGACCGACCTGTACGGCCTGGGCGTGATCTTCTACGAGCTGCTGACCGGCCGGCACCCCTTCCCGCGGCCGGCCGGCGGGGCGCTCGACCTGGCGCGCATGGCCCGCGACCGCCGCGACGGGCCGGCCAAGGTGCGCGGCCACAACCCGGCGGTGCCGCACGCCGTCGAGGCGATCGTCGAGGCGCTGCTGCAGCCGCTGCCGGCGCGCCGCTACCCCGACGCCGCGACGCTGGTGGGCGACCTGACGCGGCAACTCGAGGGCCGGCCGCTGGCGTTCGCGGCGGAGCCGTCGGCGCGGGAGCGGCTGGCGAAGTGGCGGCGGCGCAACCCGCGGCTCGGGGCGCGGCTCGCGACGGCCGCGCTGGCCCTCGCCGCCGTCGGCTTCGCCGCCGCGGCGGCCCGCCACGCCGACGCCCGCGCCGACGCCGCCGCGGCCGAGGGGCACCGGCAGGCGCGGGGCGAGTTGGCCGGGCTGCACCTGGGCCTGCTCGACCGCGCCGACCCGGCCCAGCGCGCGACCGCCGCCGCCGCCGCCGCCGACCTGCTCGCCCGCTACGGCCTGGAGGCCGGCCGGCCCTGGGGGCCGACCGCCGCCTTCCGGCGGCTGCCCGCCGCGGAGCGCCACGCCCTGGCAAGCGACTGCGGCGAGTTGTGCCGGGTCGCCGCGGCCGCCGCGCTGGCCCCCGGCCGCGGCTGCGCCGAGTCCCCGCCCCCGGCCGACGACCCGGAGCCGGCGCGGGCCGCGCTCGCCTGGCTCGAGCTCGCCGAGGCGTGCGCCGCCGAGGCCGCGGGCGACCCCGCCTCCGAAGCCTACGTGGCCGGCGTCGGGCACTACCTGGCCGCCCGCCACGCCGCGGCCGTCGCGCCACTCGAGGAGTCCACCCTGCGGCGACCGGGGCACGCCGCGGCGCAGTTCCTGCTCGCCGTCTGCCGGGGCGAACTCGGCGACTTCGACCGCGCCGCGGAGCGCTTCCTGGTCGCCAAGGCCCTCGCCCCGGCGAGCGGCCGGCCGTCCCTCCACCGCGGCACGGTCGCCCTGGCGTCGGCGCGCGACGCGGAGGCGGAGCGCGACTTCGCCGACGCCCTGGCCCGCGAGCCGAGCCTCACCGCCGCACTGCGCCTCCGCGGCGTCGCCCGCCAGCGCCGGGGCGACCTGGCCGGGGCCGACGCCGACTTGACGCAGTTCCTGGGACTCGACGCCAACTCGCCCGCCGGCTACCGGTCGCGGGCCGAGGTGCGCGACCGACTCGGCGACGCCGCCGGGGCCGACGCGGACCGCCTGAGCGCGCGCCGCTGCCGACCGGTGTCCGCCAACGACTTCGTCGCCCGCGGCAACCAGCGCGCCGCCCTGGACCCGGCCGGCGCGGAGGGCGACTACCGCCGCGCCGCCGAGATCGACCCGCGCTCCCCGCCCGCCTGGCAGAACCTCGCCCTCCTCGCCGCCCGGCGGGGCGACCGGGCCGCGGCCGACGCGGCCCAGGAGGTCGCCGTCGCCGCCGCCCCCGCGTCCCCGCACGCCCTGCTCTGCCGCGCCGCCCTCCACGCGCAGCGGGACCGCCGCGACCTCGCCCACGCCGACGTCCGGGCGGCGCGCGAACTCGGCGGCGGCCCGCACTTCCACCGCCAGGCCGCGCGGGTCTACGCCGTCACGGCGCGGCGGCACCCGGCCGACGCCCGCCCCGCCCTCGACCACCTCCGCGACGCCTTCTCCCTAGAGGGCTTCGAGCCCGACGCCGCGGACACCGACCGCGCGTTCGACGGGCTCCGCGACGCGGACGGCTTCCGCGAACTCGTGGCCGCCGCCAAGGTCTTCGCGGCCCTCGGCGTCAAGTCGGCCCGCCGCGCCGACTGACCGGCGCGCGGCCGGCGCGAACCGGGCGGGCGGCGGCGGCGTACAATAAGGGTGTGCGGCGTAAAACGACGTATCCCCCGAGTCCCGCCATGACCCTCCCCCTTCGCGGCCTCGCGTTCGGCGTCGCCCTGACCGCGCTCGCGCTCGGCTGCAACGGCCCGGCCGACGCCTGGCCCGACCGCCCCGGCCCCAAGGTCGTCGCGTCGTTCCCGCCCGTCGCCTCGATCGCGATGGCCGTCGCCGGGCCGGACGCCGCGGTCCTGCCGGTCATGTCCGGGCAAAGCCCCCACGGCGGTGAGCCGAAGCCCAGCGAACTCCGCCTGCTTCGCCGCGCCGACCTCTTCGCGATCAACGGCCTCGGCCTCGACGACCGCCTCGCCGCCAAGTTCGCCGCCACCAGCGCCCGGACAGTCCGCGTGGTCAACTTGGGGGCCGCGCTCGACCCGAAGGACCTGCTCGACGGCGGCGCGTGCGAGCACGAGGGCCACGACCACGCCGCCCACGACTCGGGCGACAACACCGACCCGCACGCCTGGCTCGGCCTCAAGCACGCCCGCACCTACGCCGCCAAGCTCGCCGCCGAACTCGCGCAAGCCGACGCCCCCCACGCCGCCGCCTACGACGCCCGCGCCAGGGCGTTCGCCGCGAAGCTCGACACGCTGCAGGCCGACGGCGTGGCGCTGTTCAAGGACAAGCAGGACCGTAAGTTCCTGCCGTTCCACGCCTCGATGGCCTACTTCGCCCAGTCCTTCGGCCTGACCATGATCGAGCCGATCCAGGTGGTGCCGGGCCAGGAGCCGTCGCCGAAGAAGCTCGAAGAGATCGTCAAGACCTGCCTCGACCGCAAGGTCCGCGTCATCGCCGTCGAGCCGCAGTTCTCCGCGCAATCGTCGGCCAAGCGCATCCGCGACGAGTTGACCCGCCGCGGGCTGACCGACGTGGTGCTTGTCGAACTCGACCCCCTCGAGACCTGCCCAGCCGGCGAGCTGTCCGGCGACTGGTACGAGGCCAAGATGCGCGCCAACGTCGTCGCCCTGGCCGGTGCCCTGAAGTGAGCGTCGCCCTCCCGCTGATCGACTCGCCGGCCGCCGCCCCGCCGCTGGTCAGCTTCCGCGACCTGCGCGTGAGCCGCGGCCGCGTCGAGGTGCTGCGCGGCCTCACCGCCGACGTGCAGCGCGGCACCGTCACCGCGCTGGTCGGCCTCAACGGCAGCGGCAAATCGACGCTACTGCGCACGCTGCTGCACGAGTTCCCGTACCGCGGCACGATCGCGTTCCACTGCGGCCACGACCACCGCCAGCCGCGCCCCGACCACGTCGGCTACGTCCCGCAACGCCTCACGTTCGACCCGCGCTTGCCGCTGACGGTGCGCGACCTGATGGGCATGACCCTGAAGCGCGGCCCGATCTTCTTCGGCCTCGGCCGCAAGCTGAACGCCCGCATCGCCAGGCTGCTCGACCAGGTCGATGTCGGTCCCCTGATCGACACGCCGCTCGAAGGCGTCTCCGGCGGCCAGCTCCAGCGCATCCTGCTCGCGCTGGCGCTCGAACCGTCGCCCGAGTTGCTGCTGCTCGACGAGCCGGCCGCCGGCATCGATTTCCAGAGTCAGCAGGCGTTCTACGACCTGATCCGCCGCATCAACCGCACGACCGACGTGACGATCCTGCTCGTGTCGCACGACCTGAGCCTGATCGCCCGCATCGCCGACCACGTGTTGTGCCTGAGCGGCGGCGTCGTCGCGGCCCAAGGTCCGCCCGCGGCCGTGCTGACGCCGGCGGCGCTGGCAAAGACGTTCGGCCCCGGCCTGCGCGACCTCGCGCCGCCGGCCGCGGAGCCGCACGAGCACACGGCGGCGTGCGGCCACGGGTAGCGACTGGCGAGCCGGAAAGCGTCAGCGCCCGGAGCTTGCGCGTCAAGAACTCCGGGCGCTGACGCTTTCCGGCTCGCCATGGTAAACTGCTGGCTCCTCTCACGCCGTCTGCCTGGAGGTTTCGCGTGACCCGTCGTTGCTTGGTCGCTTCGCTCCTCGTCGCCGTCGCGACGAGTTCGCCCGCGCAGGAGGGGCGGCGGGTGCTGGAGGCCGCGCCGTCGGCGGTCGATAACCCGCTCAAGGGTCTGGTGCCGTACTCCGGCGACTGGAAGGGCGTCTTCCCGCACTCGCTGGAGTTCAACTACCTGCCGCTCTCGGCGCTGGTCACCGGCCCGGACACTTACGACTGGAAGCCGCTCGAAAAGCTGCTCGACGAGTGCGCGGGGCGGGGCCACCAGACGGTCCTGCGCGTCTACGCCGAGTACCCCGGCAAGACCGACGGCCTCCCGCCGTTCTTGCTGCGCGACGGCCTCAAAGTCTTCAAGTACCGCGACCCGACCTCGAAGCCGCCGGAGGACAACGTCACGCCGGACTACGCCGACGCCAGGCTGCGCAAGGTGCTCGCGGGGTTCGTCGCGGCGCTCGGCAAGAAGTACGACGGCGACCCGCGACTCGGCTACGTCACCGCCGGGCTGCTCGGGCAGTGGGGCGAGTGGCACACCTACCCGCGCGAGGAGCTGTTCGCCAGCCGCGCGGTGCAAACCGAGGTGATGGACGCCTACGAGGCGGCGTTCAAGGTCACGCCGGTGCTGTTGCGCTACCCGTCCGGGGCGAAGCACGAGTCGATGGCCGCCAACGACGCGCGGCCGTTCGGCTACCACGACGACTCGTTCGCCTGGGGCACCCTCGACACCGGCCGGCCCGACGACAGTTGGTTCTACCTCAGCCTCCTCAAGGCGGCCGGGCCGGCGGCGCAGGCGAAGTGGAAGACGCACCCCATCGGCGGCGAGGTCCGCCCCGAGGTCTGGGGCAAAATCTTCGACGCCAAGCCGGGCGTGAAGGGGGCGCAAGACTTCCGCCGCTGCGTGCAGGAGACCCACGCCACCTGGCTGATGGAGTCCGGCCTGTTCGAGAAGAAGGCCAGCCCCATCCGCCGGAAGCGCGCCGAGGAGGAGGTCCGCCGCATGGGCTACGACTTCCACGCCGTCGCCGTGACGCTGGGCAAGGTCGCCGTCGGCAAGCTGCCGGTGGCCGTCGAGTTGGAGAACCGCGGCGTCGCCCCGTTTTACGCCGCGTGGCCGGTCGAGTACGGCCTGATCGCCGGCGGCAAGGTCGTCAAGGCCTTCCCCGGCACCGGCACGCTGACGGGGCTGCTCCCCGGCGACAAGCCGCGCGTCTGGGCCGACTCGCTCGACGTGACCGGGGTCGCGGCGGGGGCGTACCGCGTCGCCGTGCGGGTGCCGAACCCGCTGCCGAAGGGCCGCGCCGTCGGCTTCGCCAACAAGACGCAAGACGCCGACGCCACCGGCTGGCTGACCCTCGGCGACTGCGAGTTGCGGTGACGCGCGGGGACCGCCGCCAGAACGGCGCTAACGCTCCTGGCTCGCCGGCGTCACCGCGCCGTCGTGCAGCACGATCGTGTACGCCAAGAGCAACTCCTTGCCCTTGGCGAGCTTGACGAGGTCGGTCTGCCCCTTGCGGCCGGGGAAGCCGGACTTGTCGCGGCCGAAGGGGTTCGCGGCCATTAGCCCGTAAGCGCGGGTGTGCCAGGCGGCGCGCTGCGGGTTCTCGTCGAAGTCGATCAGCTTCAGCCCGGCCGTCTTGCCGTCAACCGTGCCGCTGTAGTCGTGCCACGCGGCGACCCGCCCCCACGCCGGCAGGTTGTCCTTCGCGCCGGCCTTGGCGGCCGAGCCGTCGGACGAGGTGACGACACCGGTGCCGCCCTTGTGGGCGAGCGCGAAGTCGTCGCGGATGCGGACGCCGAACGAGCCTTCCTTCGTGTCGCCGAAGGTGACCCCGCAAAGCGTGCTGAGGCTCGAGCCGACGCCCAGGAAGTAGCCGTCGGCGGTCGCCAACAGGGTCACGGCCCGCGCCTCGTTGAGGATCACGTCCCCGTCCGGCGTGCGCCACTCGTTGAAGGTATCGACCGTCACGCCGCCGCCCTTCGACGCCGTCGGCTCGCCGACCTTCACGCAGACGATGCGGCCGTGCCCCGCGCCCTCGCTCCAGAAATCGACGCCCTGGACGTGCTTGTCGGCCGCGCGCGTCTTCAACTCGAGGCCGTCGGGGATCACGTCGCCGTGGCAGAGCCACGCCGACTTCTGGTGGTAGTGGTCGGTCGTCTCGCCCGGCGTGCCCCGCTTCATCGGCCAGTCGCGCGTCAGGCTCACGCCGTTGGGCGCGACCAGCGGGTAGAAGTACGGCTTCGCCAGGGGCTTCGTCCCGGTGCCCTTCTCGACCTGCACGGTGCCGCCGAACACATAGCGCGTGACGAGCTGGTCGCCGGCGTAGAAGGCGACATCCGTCTCGCCCTTGACGGCCCGCACCTTGGGCGCGGCCGGCGCTTGGGCCAAAGCGAGGCAGGCGACGCAGAGCAGCGGGGAGAGGGTCATCGCGGGGACTCGCTGGCGAGGGGGGAGGCGTGGCGGTATGATACGTCAACTCCCGCCGGAACGCCCGTCCCGTTGAGGCCGACCCATGCCGACCCTCCGCCTCGCCGCGCTTGCGCTGCTCGTTACTGCAGGACCGGGTCGCGCCGCCGAGGTCGATTTCGCCCGCGACGTGCTGCCGCTGCTCTCGGAGAACTGTTTCCACTGCCACGGCCCCGACGCCACCAAGCGCGCGGCGGGACTGCGCCTCGACACCAAGGACGGGGCGTTCCGCACCAAGAAGGGCGTCACGACGCTGGTCCCCGGCAAGAGCGCGGAGAGCGAAGTCGTCCGCCGCATTTTGAGCGACGACGCCGACGAGGTGATGCCGCCGCCGGACTCGAACCGCAAGCTCACGCCGGCGCAACGGCAGACGCTCAAGACCTGGGTCGATCAGGGCGCGAAGTGGGGCCAACACTGGGCGTTTACGCCGCCGGCGAAGGTCGTGCCGGTCCCGGCGAGTGGGCACCCGTCGCCGCGCAACGCGATCGACCACTTCGTGATGGCCCGGCTCGCCGCCGAGAAGTTGACGCCGTCGGCCGACGCCGGGCGCGACGCCTGGTTACGCCGCGTCAGCTTCGACCTGACGGGGCTGCCACCGACCGCCGCCGAACTCGACGCCTTCGCCAAAGACCCGTCGGCAAAGGCTTACGACGCCGTGCTCGACCGGCTGTTCGCCAGCCCGCGCTACGGCGAGCGCATGGCGACCGACTGGCTCGACCTCGCCCGCTACGCCGACACGCACGGCTACCAGGCCGACCGCATGTTGGCGCTGTGGCCCTACCGCGACGCCGTGATCGCCAGCTTCAATCGCAACGCGCCGTTCGACCAGTTCCTCACGGAGCAGCTCGCCGGGGACTTGCTGCCGAAGCCGACCAAGGCGCAGCGCGTCGCCACCGCGTTCAACCGGCTGCACATGCAGAACGAGGAGGGCGGGGTCGTCGAGGAGGAGTTCCGCGTCGCCTACGTCGCCGACCGCGTCAACACGATGGGCACCGCGTTCCTGGGCATGACGCTGGAGTGTACGCGCTGCCACGACCACAAGTACGACCCGCTCACGCAGAAGGACTACTACTCGCTGTTCGCGTTCTTCCAGAACATCGACGAGTCGGGGCAAACCTCGCACTTCACGTCGTCGATGCCGGTGCCCGCGCTGCCGCTGACGACCGACGCCCAGGACGCGAAGCTCGCCGAACTGCGGGCCGCCATCGCCGCGAAGGAGGTCGCCCTCGCCGTGGAACTCAAGGCCGGCCGCGAGCGCTTCTCGAAGCGGCCGGCCCTCTGGATGCCCGCCGGGCCGCAGGCACGCTACCCCTTCGACGACGGGGCCAAGAACGCCATCGACCCCAAGCAGCCGGGCAAGGCGGTCGAGTCGCCGGCGGCGGTGCCGGGCCACGCCGGGCAGGCGGCGAAGCTCAACGGCGACAACGGCTTCACCTTCCCCGGCGTCGGCCACTTCACCCGCGACGACCCGTTCGCGCTGTCGCTGTGGGTGAAAGTCGAGAAGCACCTGCCTCGCATGGTGATCGCCCACCACAGCAAGGCCCCGATCGACGCCGGCAGCCGCGGCTACGACTGGCTGCTCGAAGACGGCCGCGTCGCCTTCGGCCTGTACCACATGTGGCCCGGCAACGCGCTCAAGGCTCGCACGAAGGCGACGATCCCCGCCGGCGACTGGGTCCACCTCGCGGTCAGCTACGACGGCTCCAGCCGCGCCGGCGGCGTGACCCTCTTCGTCAACGGCGAGCCGCAAGCGGTCGATGTCGTTCGCGACAACCTGACCCGCGACACCACCTACGGCGGCGAGCCGGACCTGGCCCTCGGCTACCGCTTCCGCGACGCCGGCTTGAAGGGCGGCACCGTCGATGACTTCGCGATCTACGCCCGCGAACTCGCGCCGAGTGAGGTGCGCACGCTCGCCGGCAAGCCGACGCCCCTCGACGCCGACGCCTGGGTTCACGGCGTCGATGACGGCGTCCGCAAGGCCCGCGGCGAGTTGCACGCCGCCCGCGTCGCGCTCTCGAAGCTGCTCGGCGGCGTGCCCGACCTCATGGTGATGGCCGAGACGCCGTCGCCGAAGCCGGCGTTCGTGCTGAAGCGCGGGGCCTACGACGCGCCGGGCGACGCCGTGACGGCGAACACGCCCGCGGTGCTGCCGCCGTTCCCGGCCGGTGCCCCGCGCAACCGCCTCGGCCTGGCGACCTGGCTGACGCAGCCCGACCACCCGCTGACGGCGCGCGTGACCGTGAACCGCCTCTGGCAGCAACTGTTCGGCCGCGGCCTCGTCGAGACGAGCGACAACTTCGGCACCACCGGCACCCCGCCGACGCACCCCGAACTCCTCGACTGGCTGGCCCGCGACTTCGCCGACCACGGCTGGGACGTGCAACGCACGCTCCGCCTCATGGCCCTGTCGCACACCTACCGCCAGTCGTCCCGGCCGACGCCGGCGATGGCGGCGGCCGACCCGACCAATTACTTCCTGGCGCGGTCGAGTGTGCGCCGCTTGACGGCCGAGATGTTACGCGACCAGGCGTTGGCGACCTCGGGGCTGCTCGTCGAAACCGTGGGCGGGCCGTCGGTCTACCCGTACCAGCCGGCGGGGTTCTGGGCCGAAGCGAACGCGAGTTACCCGCAGTCGAAGGGCGACGGCCTGCACCGCCGCAGCCTGTACACGGTCTGGAAGCGCACCGCCCCGCACCCGCAGATGACCGTCTTCGACGCCGCCGACCGCAGTACGTGCAGCGCCCGCCGGCAAGCCACGAGCACGCCGCTGCAAGCGCTGGCGCTGCTGAACGACCCGCAAATGGTCGAGGCGGCGCGGCACCTCGCCGGGCGGATGCTCAAGGAGCCGGCCGAGGCCCGCGTCGGCTGGCTGTTCCGCGCCGCGACCAGCCGCGCCCCCACGGCCAAGGAGTCGGCGATCCTCACAGCACTGCTCGCGGAGCAGGCGGCGATCTACGCGAAGTCTCCCGCCGACGCCGACAAGCTGCTGGCCGTGGGCGACGCCAAGAGTGTCACGGCCGACAAGCCGCTCTTGGCCGCGGCAACCGTCGCGGCGCTGGCGGTGCTCAACCACACCGACGCGATCAACCGGCGGTAGCTCAGCGTCGAGCCGGAAGGCGTCAGCGCCCGGAGTCCTGCGCCGTCAGAACTCCGGGCGCTGACGCCTTCCGGCTCGCCGCTGAGCCACCATAACGCTTCCCTACTGGAGCCTCCATGCGTCTCGGGCAGCTCGCGCGCTTCGTCGGCGGGGCGCTGCTGCGCCAGAAGGGCCGCACGCTGCTCACGCTCGTCGGCGTCGCCGTCGGGGCGACCTCGCTGGCGTTCACGCTCTCGCTGGGCTTGGGCCTGCGCGCGATGATCGACCGCGAGTTCGAGGGCCGCGCGTCGTTCTGGGAGGTGACCGTCTTGCCCGCCAGCCGCGGCACGCCGACCCCCGAGGGCGACATCCCGGCGGAGCGAATCGCCGTGCCGCCGGGCGTCACCGGCGAGCGGCGCCAGCGACTCCGTCAAAGCCTGGTGCGGAAGTACCAGCAGAGCCACCCGCGGACGCCGCCGAAGCCGCTGACCGCCGCCGACCTCGACGCCTTCGGCGCTACGCCCGACGTGGTCGGCGTCTGGGCGTCCCTCGGCACCAACGGCACGCTGGCCCTCGACGGCGACGCCGCCCCCCGCGCGTCGGCCTTCGTGACGACCCGCCGCTACGACCGCGCCCGCCTGCAACCGCGCGTCGTCCTCGGGGCGCTGCCCGGCGGCGACGGCGGCGACGGCGTGCTACTCGGCGAGCCGCTGCTGTTGAAGCTCGGGTTGACAACCGACGCCCAGTTCGACGCCGCGATCGGCCGGACCCTCCAGGTCACCGTCGAGGACCGGCCGCTGAGCCACGAGGCGGTGCCGGGCGTCCTGCGGCTCGTCGGCGGCAACCTTTCCGCCAGCGAGTCCGAGTTGATGGCCAAGGTCACGCGGCAACTGCCGCGGGCGATTGACGGCATGGAGTTGCACCCCCTCGAACGCGCGGCGATTCAGCGGTTGCTCGCCGACCAGGCGAAGGCGAGGGGCGCGCCGGCCGACCCCGCCAAGGCGACGGCGACCTTCCGCGTCGCCGCCGTGGTCCGCGACCTCAGCGCCGACGAGTTGATCGACGAGGAGCGGCATCTGAAGTTCGACGGCGGCCACGTCGGCGTGCAACTGCCCTTCGAGCAAGGCTCGGCGCTCGTCGGGCGGCTGCCCAACTGGGAGGCGCACGGCTACGACCGCGCCGAAGTCTCCGTGCGGCCCGGCGGCGACTTGCGGGCCGTCGTCAACGCCGTCGAGGCGGCCGGCTTCCAGCAGTACTCCTCGCTCCAGTGGTACGACTCGGTGCGGATGGAGGTGACGATGATCGCCGGCGGGCTGAACCTCTTCTCGCTGATCGCGCTCTTCGTCGCCGGCATCGGCATCACCAACACCCTCGCCACGAGTGTGGTCGAGCGGACGCGCGAGATCGGCATCCTCAAAGCCGTCGGCGCGACGGGCGGGCAAGTCTTACGCATCTTCCTGTTCGAGGGCACGCTGCTCGGCCTGGCCGGCGGGCTGCTCGGGGTGCTGGCGGCTTACGCGGTCTCGTGGCCGGCCGACCGCTTCGTCAGCCAGCTCGTGACGACGCAGAGCCAGGGGATGCTCAAGGCGAGTACGGTCTTCGTCTTCCCGGCGTGGCTGCCGCTCGGCACGGTGCTGTTCACCGTCGTCGCGACGACCGCCGCGGCGTGGCTGCCGGCCCGCCGCGCGGCGCGGATGCCGCCGATCGAGGCGCTGCGGGCGGTCTGAAGCGTTACGCCGCCTGGCGCGTCGCCCGGCGTTGCGGCGCGCGGCCGGTCCGCGCGGCGACCCACGCATCGACCGCCCCGACGCCCATCGACTCGATGACGCGCAACTCGCCGGCCACGGGGTTGCGGCGGCGCGACTGCGTCTCGGTGACCGGGCGCGCCGGCGAGTCGATCAGCACCGTGCGGTCGCCGTCGAGCCGCGGCAACGCGCATAAACTCTCGTGGCCCCAGAGCCAGTGCTCGGCCCCGGCCGGGCCTTGCGGCACGGTGCCGTCGGCTTGCAGGGCGTCGGGGCGCAGGAACTGCCAGCGCGGGCCGGGGATCACGTCGGCGAGCCGGCGGTGCAGCTCGGCCACGTCGCCGACGCCGCGCACGACCACGCGCACGCCGACGCCGGCCGCGACGTGGACGACGCGCACCGTGTCGTCGTCGGTGACGCTCAACACGTGCAGCAAGGGGCCGACGCCGGGGTGCTCGTGGCGCATCGCCTGGGTCACGCTGAGGAAGCCGTCGATGGCGCGGGCGGCGTGCCGGGCGTCGGCGGAGTTGGTCAGGACCGACTGCGCGTCGTCGAGCAGGTCCACGAGCGCGTGCCACGCGGCGGCCCCGGCCGGGTCCTGACGCGCGGCCTGGTCGGCGGCGCGGTCCACCTCGGCCGGCCGGCGGCGTTCGAGGTCGGCTTGCAGTTGGGCGTCGAAGTAGAACAGCGCCGGCACGCCCCAGCGCGACTCGGGCGCGGCCGCCAGTAACAGCCGCCGGCGGTCCCGGAAGCGGAGCGCGGCCCGCAGCGTGTCGCGCAGTTGGTGCAGTAGTGGCAGCGCGGCGACAGCCACGTCGCGCAAGGCGCGGGGGGCGGGGTCGCGGGCCGGGGTGGCCGGCCGGGCGAACGGGAGCGTGGCAGTCTGGGTGGTCATCGGCGGTGCCCTCCTTGGCAATTCCGCGATTAACGCACAAGTCGCCCGATCGACGCAAGCCCAATTCCCGGCCGCTACCGCCGGGCGACCCGCGCGTACTGCACCGGCAGCACGCGGTGCGGCTTGTCGAGGCCGAGCTTCGCCGCGGCGTGGTACGGCCAGTTCGGGTCGCGCAGCATCTCGCGCGCGAGCATCACCACGTCGGCCTGCCCGCGGCGGACGATGTCGTCGGCCTGCTGCGGTTCGAGAATCAGCCAGCCGACGCTCGTGGGGGTGCCGACCTCTCGCCTCAGCCGCTCCGACGCGGGGGCCAGGAAGCCCGGTGCCCACGGGATGCCGGACACGTCGGGGGCGTTGAAGCCCATGCTCACGTCGATCAGGTCGAGGCCGCCGGCCTTCAAGAGCTTCGCCAACGCGATCGAGTCGTCGAGGGTCAGGCCGCCCGGCGCGTAGTCTTCCACCGAGAGGCGTGCCGTGAGCGGCAGGTGGTCCGGCCAGACCTGCCGCACGGCCGCCAGGGTTTCCGTGAGAAAGCGGGCGCGGTTGACCAGACTACCGCCGTACTCGTCGGTGCGGAAGTTCGACAGCGGCGAGAAGAAGCTGTGCGCGAGGTAGCCGTGGGCGAAGTGCAGTTCGAGCCACTCGAAGCCGGCCTCCAAGGCGCGCCGCGCGGCGTCGGCGAAGGCCCGACTCGTGGCGTGGATGTCGGCCTGGGTCATCGCCTTGGGGACGATCGGCAGGTTGCCGCCGAACGCCACGGCCGACGGCCCGAGGGTTTCCCAGCCGCCTTGCCCCGCGGGGATGTGGGCGTCGCCCTCCCACGGGCGCTGGGCGCTCGCCTTGCGGCCGGCGTGCGCGAGCTGGATGCCCGGCACCGCCCCGTGCTCCTTCACGAACTTCGCGATGCGGGCGAAGGCGTGGCCGTGGGCGTCGGACCAGAGGCCGGTACACCCCGGCGTGATGCGGCCGGCCGCGGTGACGCCGGTCGCCTCGACGCAGACCAGGCCGGCCCCGCCGACCGCCCGCGCCCCCAGATGCACGAGGTGCCAGTCGTTCGGCATGCCGTCGATCGCGGAGTACTGGCACATCGGCGAGACCGCGATGCGGTTGCGCAGGGTCACGCCCTTGAGGCGGAATTCGTCGAAGAGTCCGGGGGGCATCGGCAGTCACTCGGGAGGTCGGGGGTCGAGACCCGTTGCGTCACCCCCATTAATAGGCGCGCGGCGCGGCGGGGCTTACAATGCCGCGATCAAGGGGGTTACCGTGGAACAGCTCTGGGCACCGTGGCGACTGGCCTACGTCAAGCAGCCGGGCCGGGCACCCGCTGACGCCTGCTTCCTGTGCCGCGCCGCAGCCGGCGACGGCTCGACCGACCGCGAAGACCTGGTGGTGGGCCGCACGGCGCACTCGGTCGTGGTGCTGAACCGCTTCCCGTACAACAACGGCCACCTACTGGTCAGCCCGCTCGTACACAAGGCGGAGTTGGCCGACCTGACGGACGCCGAGACGCTCGACTTGCAGGCGACGCTCACGAAGTTGGTCGCGATTTTGCGCCGCCGCCTGAGCGCGGAGGGCTTCAACGTGGGGCTGAACCTCGGCGCGGTCGCCGGGGCGGGGCTGCCGGGGCACCTGCACTGGCACGCGGTGCCGCGCTGGGCCGGCGACACCAACTTCATGCCGGTGCTGGCCGACGCCAAGGTGATCGTGCAGTCGCTCGACTCGCTGTGGGAATTGCTGCGCGCGGAGTGGCCGGGCGAGCCGGAAGCGTGAGCGCCCGGAGTTCTTCGCCCGCCGACGCGAAGAACTCCGGGCGCTCAC
>JAYTUC010000092.1:0-8549 GCA_043744775.1 Fimbriiglobus sp.
CACCCGAAAATGCGTTCCGCGGGCCGACGGATTTGTTCATCCACCCGCCGTTCGAGTTCCGCACCGTCGGCGGCTTGATCACGAATTTCCATCTGCCGCGGACGACGCTGCTTCTGCTCGTGCAAGCCTTTTCCGGCAGTGAACTGCTGAAGGTCGCCTACGAGGAAGCGGTGCGCGCCGAGTATCGATTCTTCAGCTACGGCGACGCGATGCTGGTGCTGCCTTGACCGTCGCCGTCGTGTCGCTGACGCCGATGCTCGCCCGCCTGCGCGTGACGCTGCCGCCGGGCGAGGCGACCGCCCGCGTCGTCGGCCCGCGTCGGCCGGGGCACGCCACCGTCGAAGTCAGCTACCCGATGCGGGTTGCCGCGTCGAGTGACGCGGCGTTGACGCTGGAAGTGTCGATCCCGGAGCCGAACCGCGCGCCGTTCGAGTACCGCGTGGTCGTGACGCGCGGCGGCGTCACGACCACGCACGTCGTCACGCTTTGAGGGTGCGAAATGGTCGCGGAGGCGTTCAAGATCGTGGGGCTGTGCCTGCTCGCGGCGATGGGGTACGGCGTCGTTCACGACCAGATCACGGCGCGGGTCTGCGTCGAGTACTTCACAGTCGGCCACGACAACCCGTTCCCGACCGACGACCCGGCACTGCTCGGCCTGGCGTGGGGCGTCTTTGCGACGTGGTGGGCCGGCCTCCTCCTGGGCGTCGCGCTGGTGGCCGCGGCACGGTTCGGCCAGCGGCCTAAGCGCACTTCGGCGTCGCTGGTCAGGCCGGTGCTGCGCCTGCTGGCGGTGATGGCGGTCTGCGCGCTCCTGGCCGGGGTCGCCGGGTACGTCGTCGGCAGGGTCCTGGGGGGTTACGCGTTGCACTGGAGCGTCGCCGACCGACTGAACCGTTCCCAGTACGCCCCGTTCGCGGCGTGCAGCGCGGCCCACACGGCGAGTTACTGGGTCGGCTTCGTCGGCGGCGGCCTCCAGATGGCGGTCATTTTCGTGCGTCGCAAGCGGGGCGTTTAGACCGGGGCTCCTCGGCTCCGCCGCAGGCGGCGTAGGGGCATCCCTCGTGGTTACCCGGCCTACGCTGCCACCGGCGGTAGACGACGACCCCACCCGACACAATTGGTGTCAACGCCGGGTACCCACGAGGGGTACCCCTACGCCGCCTGCGGCGGAGCCGAGGAGCCTTGCCCGCTACCCGGCCGTGACGACGGCGACGAAGTCGAACAGCTCGCCGTGCCGGTGGCCGTCGAGGGTCGCGTCGAGCGCGACGAGGTGTACGCCCGCGACGACGCCGGGGGCCGCGGCGAGTTCGACGGCAAAACCCGCCGTCTCGCCGGCCGCGACGGTCCCGTCGAGGAACGCCGGCGTCGCGGTCAGGCCGGGCGGGGTGTGCAGTTCGACGCGGTGCTTCTGCGGCCGGTCGCGGAAGTTGCGCACCAGGACCTCGACGCGGGCGGACTGCCCCGCCCGCACGGCCACGCGGTAGGGGTCGGCCCGCACCCAGAAGGGGTCGAAGCCGTAGCGGTACTCGGTATCGATGCTCAGGCCGCGGAGCGCCTCACGCAGGGCCAGCATTTTGTCGCGGCAGCGGGCGATCAGGGGCGCGGGGCGGTCGATCACCCACGAGTGCCCGCCGACGATCAGGTCGGGGGCGATCGTGTGCAGGTACTCGGCCGCGTACAAGTACCCCTCTTCGAGGATCGCGTGGTTCCGCGCGACGACGCACTCGTTGCCGCCCTGCGTGGGGTCGGCGGGGCTGCCGAAGAGGTTGTCGCCGGTGAACGCGACCCGCTTGCCGTCGATCTGCGCGTGCAGGCAGCAGGCGAACTTCGTCTGGCCCGGCATCCAATCGACGGCGAAGTGATACCCCTCCCAGTCGAAGCCGGTGCCTGGCGTGACCAGTCGGTCGAACTTCACACCCGTGATGCCGCGCTGGATGCTCGGCCCGTAGGCCTGAATCGCGGCGGGGAAGTCGTAGCGCTCGGGGTGCTCGCACGGCCCCTCGACGCCGGCCATCGTCCAGAGCTTCGCCCCCCAGCGGGTCCGCAGGTGTTCGGCTTCGAGGAAGTGGTCGCCGTGGGCGTGCGTCACGAACACCGCGTCGAGGCCCTTGAGGCCCAGGCGGTCGCGCATCCCTGCGAGGGCCGCGTCGAGGAACGCCGGGTCGAAGAGGCCGCAATCGACCACCAGCCCGCGGCCGCTGTCGGCGATCAGAATCGTGAAGTTCGGCCAGAAGCTCGGCCCCTTGAACTTGTAGAGGTGCGGCGTAACCCGCCAGACGTGCGGCACGGCACTCGGCGTCGAGACGCGGTCCTGGTCGGCGGCGGCGAAGGTCGGCTGCTCCCAGCCGCGCAGCATCAGTGGCACGACCGCCCGCAACTTGTCGCCGTAGTGGGCCAACTCCGCCGCGGGGTTCTTGAGCTCCGGGCCGTGGCTCGGGAGCAACAACGTCGGCTCGAACCGGGCGACGAGTGCCGCGGCGGCGTGCAGGGCGTAGAGGCCGGCGGCGAACCCGTAGTCCCATTCGGTGTCGAACCAGGTGTGCATCTTCGCGCCGGCCGCCATCACGTCGCCGGAGAACGCCAGCCATCCGGCGGGCGTCTTCAACAAGTACGACATGCCGCCGGGGCTGTTGCCGCGGGTATCGACGCACCAGAACTCCCGGCCGCGCCAGGCGAAACTGTCCATCGTGGCGAAGCCGCGGTCGAGCTTGGTGGGGCGAATCGGCGGGCGGACGTAGCTCGCGCCGTGGACGGTGAAGGCGTCGCCTAGGGTCGGCTTCGCCTTGCGGAAGTCGGCCGGCCGCTCGAACAGCGCCCGCTCCGCCTCGGGGCCGGCGACCTTGGCCCCGGCGGGGGCGTGCTTGTGCCAGCCTTGCAATTGCTCGCGGTGGTGGTGCGTGAACAGCACCCACTCGACGCGCTTGACGCCCAGCGCCGCGAGTTCGCCCATCACCGCGCCGTCGCCGAAGTCGATGAGCACCGCGGCGTCCCCGTCGCGGACGACGTAGGCGTTGCAGGTGTCGGTGACGCGGAACACGTTCGGGGCGACTTCGGTGGCCGGCATCGTCGTCACTCCAGGCGCTGACGCTTCCGGGTCGCCGGGGTTACACGCCGGCGGTGATCTCGGTCAGCGCGGCGGCCACGGCGTCGATGTCGGCCTCGGTGTTGAACGGGCCGGGGCTGACGCGCACGAGGCCGTCGGGGAAGCTGCCGTAGGCGCGGTGCAGGTACGGGGCACAGTGCAGGCCCGGACGCACGGCCACGGCGAACGACTGATCGAGAATACCGCCGAGTTCGGACGCCGACAGGGTTTCGTGCCGGAAGGCCAGTGTGCCGACCCGGCGTGATGTGTCGGCGTGGCCGAAGATCTCGTAGCCGGCCGGGGTGATCTGGTGCCGCAGGCGGTCGCACAACTCGACTTCGTGCCGGCGGATGGCGTCGGGGGTGCGCTCCTCGACGAAGTCGATGCCGGCGGTCATGCCGACCACGCCCAGGATGTTCGGCGTGCCGCCTTCGAGGAAGTACGGGTACAGCTTCGGCTGCGTCGGCGTCGAGGAGTCGCCGCCGGTGCCGCCCTCGCGCCAGGCCCGCGGTTGCACGCGCGGGGCGACGTACAGCCCGCCCGTGCCGGTCGGCCCGAAGAGGCCCTTGTGGCCGGGGAAGGCGAGCAGGTCAATGCGCATCGCCTGCACGTCGATCGGCACGACGCCGATGGTTTGCGCGGCGTCCACGAGGAAAATCACCTCCTCGTACTCGCGCAGCATCGCGCCGACCTCGCCGACAGGCTGCACGGTGCCCAACACGTTGCTGCCGTGCGTCATGGCGACCATGCGCGTTTTGGGTGTGATCGCCTTGCGGATCGCGTCGGGATCGACGGTGCCGCCGGCGTCGGCCTCGACGCGGGTCAGCGTGATCGTCCCGGCGTCGGCCATCGCCTGCAAGGGGCGGCTCACGGAGTTGTGCTCCAGGACCGTCGTGATGACGTGGTCGCCGGGGTTGATCGTGCCCTTCATCGCCATGTTCAAGGCGTCGGTGCCGTTGAGGGCGAAGACGATGCGATCGGGCGACTTGCCGTTGACGAGGCGGTTAAGGCGGTGCCGGCCCTCGTCCAAGGCGTGCTCGGCGGCGAGGGCCATCTTGTGCCCGGCGCGGCCGGGGTTGGCGAGCGAGGTCCGGGCGAAGCGGTCCATCGCCAGGTAGACGGCCTCGGGCTTGGGGAACGTCGTCGCGGCGTTGTCGAGGTAGATCACGGCAGGAACTCTGTGACGCGGATCGAGCCGAAGGCCTCGCCGCGCAGAGTCAGCGGCACCTCGGCGTCGGCTTCGAGGACCATTGTACGCCGGTAGCCGGGCTTCTTCCCGCCGCGCGGCAAGGTGTGGACGTGCAACCGCCGCGCGGCGAGATCGACCACCCAGTACTCGGGGATTTTCGCCGCCGCGTACAGCGCGAGCTTCACACCCAGGTCGAACGCCAGCGAGCTTTCGGAAACCTCGACAACGAGAACCATTTGGGCGGCGGTGGGCTTGACGAAGTTGTAGTTCTTGCGAGCCCCGACGGCGATCGCCACGTCCGGCTCCGGGATGCTGTCGTTGGGGATGACGACAGGGGACTGCGACCGCACGGCCCACTTGTTGCCGACCAGAGCCAGGAAGATTGCGGCCAATTCGAAGGTCGTGTAGGAGTGGGGTGCGTTGGTGGACATTTTGCGAACGAGCACCCCGTGGACGAGTTCGATTCGATCCTCAGGCCCGAGACTTTCGGCCTCGATCATTTCCTCGTACAGGGCGATCGGGATGCGGAACAGCTCCGCCCCGACGAAAGCGCGGGCGATTTCGGGCCGCGCTTCGGCGACACTGGTCATGAAGTCACCCCTTGGCTCGGCGGCGGCGGCAGGAAGTCGCCGACGCGGATCGCCCCGAACGCCTCGCCGCGCAGCGTCAGCGGCACCTCTTCGTCCATGCCGAGGACGGTGACGCTGCGGTAGCCGGGGGCCTTGCCGCCGCGCGGCAGCGTGTGGACGTGGAGCCGCTGGCCGGGCAGATCGACCACCCAGTATTCCGGGATCAAGGCCGCCGCGTACAGCGCGAGCTTGACGCCGAGGTCGAGCCGGAGCGACGAGTCGGCGACCTCCACGACCAAGGCCGTCTGCGCGGCGGTGGGGTGACGCTCCAGGTAGTCGTCGAGCGCACCTTGCGAGACGGAGATGTCCGGCTCGGGCATGCTGTCGTCGGACGCGATCACCGGCTGCTGCGACCGGACGCACCAACTCCGCCCGCACAGCGACTCGAAGATGCGGTCGAGCCGAACCGTGGCGAAGGTGTGGGGCGTGTGAAGTGTCATTTTGGAGGCCAACAATCCGTGCAAGAGTTCGACCCTGTCGCCCGGCCCCAAAATCCCGTGGCGGGCCATCTCCTCGTACTTCGCCACCGTCAGGCGGTACGGCACCACGCCGCCGACAACGGCTACGGTGGCGGCGATCTCGGGCGGGGCTTGGGCGACACTCGTCATGGCGGCACTCCGGCGCGGGGCGGCCGGGCGAGGCGAGTGCCGCGCCCGGCGTGGAGACTATTCTACGCCGCGGGTTAGAACCACTCCTTCTTGCCGACCTGGTAGGTCGCGATGAAGTCGGCGTCGGACTTCGTCAGGTAGATGATCCCCTCGACGAAGGCGATGATGCCGCCGGCCCCGCAGGCGCAATTGGACAAGATTTGCAGGAAGCCCGTCTTCGTGTAGCCCAGGTAAAACTTGTGAGCACCGAGAGACCCCAGCGCGATCGCCAGGATGCCGGCGACCATCTTCTTGCTCGCTGTCACGTCAGCCATAGTCTGTCAACCTCGGGAGTGTCGGTCGTCGCGCGCCGGAATGCCCGGCGTGACTCGGGGTATCATGCCGGTTCGCACTGGCGACGCAAGGGAAAAGCCGGCGGGCGGGTCAGGCCGTGACTTCGGGGACCACATCGACGGCGACGTTCACGAGGTGCTTGCCGCCGCCGAGGATCACGCCCTTCAGCGGGCTCACGTCGTCGTAGTCGCGGCCCCAGGCGAGCAGGACGTGCCGGTCGCCGGGGACCTGGTCGTTCGTCGGGTCGAGTTCGACCCACCCCGCGTCGCCGCAGAACAGGCTCACCCAGGCGTGCGTCGCGTCGGCCCCGACCAGCCGCGCCGTGCCCGGCGGCGGCACCGTGCATAGGTAGCCACTGACGTACCGCGTCGCCAGACCCAGCGAGCGCAGGCAGGCTTGCAGCAGGTGCGCGAAGTCCTGGCAGACCCCGCGGCGCTTCTGAAACACTTCGAGCACCGGCGTGGCGATCGTCGTCGCCTGCGGGTCGAAGGCGAAGCCCGCGTGGACCCGGTGCATCAAGTCGAGCGCCGCCGCGAGGACCGGCCGGCCGGGGGCGAACGACGGCGCGGCGTAGTCCGCGTAGCGACGGTCGGCGACGACGTACCGGGAGTCGAAGGCGAACTGGTAGGCGTCGAGCCAGGCCGCGCCGCGGTCGCGCGGCAGCCGGTCGCGCACCGACTCCCAAGCCGGTGTCAGGGCCGGGTCGATCGCCGGACCGGGCCGAACGCCGATGGTGTGCTCCGCGCGGACGGTGAGCCTGCGGTGCGCCTCCTGGATCGTGAAGTAGTAGGCGGGGTTGCCGAAGTAATCGACCCGCTCCTCCAGGACCGCCGGCTCCGGCGTGATCGTCAGCACCGGCGACTCGCTGCGCTGGCGGTCGCACGGCCGCGCCGACAGGTGCGCGACGTTCTGGCAGAGCGTCACCGGCTCGGTGTAATCGTAGGTGGTGACGTGCGAGACCCGGTAACGCGCCTCCGGCACGCCCTGCGATTGGCTTTGAGTTTGCGGCGTCACAGGCGGCCCCCCGCGTCGGCCCCGGTCGAGCGCGGCGCGTCGAAGTTGGCCAGGTGCCGCGAGGTATGCAAGTGGCTGAGGTACTGCTGCGTGATCGCGTCGGAGAGGATCGGCAGCCAGCCGCCGACGTGGTCGAGCAACTCCGCGAGCGCCGGCCGCGAGCCGCCCTCGACGAGCGCTAGCCGGTCCGGTTCGGCGAGCCGCACCGACCCCAGGGCCGCCAGGGCGAAGCGCTGCTCGGGGGCGCGGCCGGCACTCGCCGCCGGTCGCGGCAGGTGGTCCACGTCGTCCGACAGAGCCGCGAGCTGCGACGCCAGCGACCGCGGGTTGGTCTCGTCCTCGACGACCAAGTCGAGCACCGCCTCCGCCCGCAGGCTGCCCAGGTAGCGGCGGCGGTAGGTCATCGCGCAGTCGGCGACTTCGAGCACCGCGTCGAGGACCGGGGACTCCTGCGCCGGCGGCCGGACCAGCGTCGCCCGCAGCAGGCTAATCGTGTGCAGCGACCGCTCCAGCTTGCGGCCCATGTCGAGGAAGCGCCACACGTCGCCGCGCGTCATGCTCTCGGCCGCCAGCCCGCCGAACGCCGCGAGCGTGATGACCGTGCGGTTGAGCAGGTCGAGCAGGTCGGCGGGGGTCGGCCCGTCGTCGTCGGCCGCGACCGGGCGGGCCGGGAACTCGCCCAGCGTGTTGACGACGCGCCACATGTCCAGCGAGATCAGGTCGCGCACCACCGACGCCACCAGCCGCAGCGAGCCGACGACCGAGACGAGGCTGTTGGGGTCGGCCGGGTCGAACGCCGTGCGGAAGACCCGCGCCAGGGGGTCCACCTCGCCGGTGTAACTGACGGGCCGCATCCCCTTGGGGTCGGCCTGGGCGGCGAGGGCCACGAAGAGCGCCGGCAGTTCCGGGCAGTCGGCCAGCCCGCTGCGCTCGGTCAGCCGCACGACGATGCCGCGCAGCAGCCGCGTCAGCCCCTCGGCCCGCTCAGCGTAGCGGCCCAGCCAGAACAGGTTGTCCGCCACCCGGCTCGGCAACGCCCCGCCCGACCGCGTCAGGGCCACCCGCCCGTTCGGGGCCGGCAGCAGGCTGAACTCGTTGACCACCGCGTCTGCCAAAACCCACGTGTCTTTGCTGCCGCCTCCGCGCTGCATCGACACGACGGTCGTGTCGGCCGAGGCGCTCACACGGGTCAGGCCGCCGGGCATGACCGCGAAGCCGCCGCCGACCTGCGCCGCCAGGTACGCGCGCACCACCAGCTTGCGCGACACGAGCTTGTCGCCCTCCAACACCGGACTCGACGACAGGTCGAGCCGCTCCTGGGCGACGTAGTCCCGCGGCCGCTGGCGGATGCGCTCGGCCAGCGCCGACCGTTGGGACGCGGTCAACTCGGAGGGGAACGCCGGCTCGATGCGGGAGGCCGGGAAGGTCGGCTTGACCACGAGGTCGGACAACCGGTCGAGGGCCTGGCTCAGCGACGCCGGGTCGCCGCACCACAGGCTCGGGGCCGATCCCAACTTCAACTCCTCGCCCAAGAGTTGCCGGCAGAGCTTCGGCAGGAACGCCGCGAGTGCGGGGGTTTCGAGGACCCCCGTGCCGAGGGCGTTGGCCACGGCGACGTTGCCGCTGCGGGCGGCGTGGACCAGCCCCGGCACGCCGAGGAACGAGTCGGGCCGCAGTTCGAGCGGGTCGCAGAA
>JAYTUC010000093.1:0-8547 GCA_043744775.1 Fimbriiglobus sp.
TTCTCGACCCACGCGCGCCCGGAAACCCCCGGCTCACGCCGACGGCTCGCCACGACGCGCTACCGCTCCGGCTCGCGCGGGAAGGCGACGCCCGGCAGCCGCGGCGTCTCGGGGTCCATCAGCAGGATGTGCCGCTTGCCGGGCAGGGTCGCGGCGTCGATGAGGATCTTGTCGCGGCCAGCCAGCACCAGCGTCACGGCGTCGAGTGAGAGCCGGAAGTCGGTCAACTGCCGACGCCCCTGCAACAGCGACTGGCGGCGCGCCTCGACCTCGCGGGTTACCGTCGCGGCGTCTTGCCCCGCCCGGACGCGCTGAGCCGACTCCGCGGCCAGCGCCGACTCGACGGCTTGCGGCAGCGTGTTCCGCGACTTGGCCCAGGCGGTGAAGGTGTCCCGCGCCGCGCTCGCCTCGGCGGTCTTGCGTGTCGCCGACGCCTCGGCCTGCCGCGTGGCGCGCAGCGCCTCCTCGGCCGCGCGTTGCCGGACGCGGGTCGCCTCGGCGTGGGCGTCGTTGACCGCCTTGTCGCGCCGCTGGATCGCCTCCGCGACGGCGTGGTATGACGCGACCACCTCTTGCGGCGGGTGCAAGTCGTGGACCGTCAGCCCCAACACCTCGACGCCCAGTTCGTCGCCGGCCGCCGGCAGGCGCTCCAGCAGCCGGGCCGCCGCACGGCGCTCGAAGTCGCCGCGCGTCGCCGTGAGGAGGTCGAGGTAGACCTGCCCCGCCGCCAGCTCGCGGAAGCTGGCCTCGGCGGCGCGGCGGACCAAGGCATCCGGGTCGCGCGCGGCGAACAGGTAGCGGCGCGGGTCGCGGACCCGGTAGCGCACCGTGGCGAACACTTCGACGAGGTTGCCGTCGCCGGTCGCGTACAGCGACTCCTCGGTCAGCCGCTGCACCCCGTCGGCGTGTGCCGCGCCCCAAGTCATCGAGCCGCCGCCCGCCGACGTGCCCGCGGTTTGACGCAACTTCGCCTGGTCGAGTCTCGCGGCGTCGAGGGCCTTCAAGCGCTCGTCGGCCAGGCTGCGGAAGCCGACCTCGACCAGGCGGACTTCGGCCGGCCGCAGCTTCGTGACCGCCTCGATCGGGGACGGCCAGCGCAGGTGTAAGCCGGCGGCGAGGTCGTCGCGCACCGCCCCGAAGCGTTGCACGACGGCGACCTCGGCCGGCTCGACCTGCGTCAGCCCCGACGCCAGCCAGGCGACGGCGGACAAAGTCCCAGCGGCGAGCGCGAGCCGCTTCCAGTGGTGCCCGACGGCGTGCAGCAGGTCATCGAGGTCGAGGCGACCCAGCGCGGCGTCGAGCCGGCCGCCGGCGGCGCGGGCCGAGCGCACCGCGCGGCTGGTCGAGGCGCGCTCGAAGGTCAAGAGCCGCATCGAGTTGAACAGCACGAGCAGCGCGCCGAGTTGGTGGTAGATCACCCCGGCGAGTGGGGCCTTCTCGAACCACTCCGCCGACGGCGCGAACACCGGCCAGAGCCAGCCGGTGAGCAGCACGCCGAACAGGTTCATGCCGAAGCCGAAGCCGTAAACGTTCTGCTTGATCACGCGCACCGTCTGCCGCGACAGCCTCACCAGCAGTGGCAGGTTGCGCAGCGGCTCCCCGAAGAGGATCACGTCCCCGGCCGCGGCGGCGGCGTCGGTCCCCGTGCCGATGGCCAGGCCGACGCTCGCGGTCGCCAGCGCCGGCGCGTCGTTGAGGCCGTCGCCGACGAAGGCGACGCGGCCCAGTTGCGCCGCCACCCACGCCGCCTTGTCACCCGGCAACTGCTCCGCGTGGACCTCGACCCCCGGCAGGTTCAGACTCAACGCCACGGCGCGGCGGTCGCCGGTCAGTAGCGCGATTGGCGTGACGCCCAACTCGTGAAGCTCCGCCAGCACGCCGGCGGCCTCGGGGCGGACGCGGTCGCGCACGCCGACGGCGCCGCGGAACGCCCCGCCGGACGCGACGAGCAGCACCGACTCCCCGCCGGCGGCCAGTTCGTCGAGCGCCGCCGCCACGTCGCCCGGCACCGCCACGCCCTGCGCTTCGAGCAGTTTCGCCGTGCCGACGACGAGTGACACGCCGTTGACAGTGGCCACGACGCCCGCGCCGGGGTGGGCCTCGAACGCCGTCGGCGCGTCAACTCCCGCGGGGCCGGCGGCGAGGACGGCGCGGGCGATCGGGTGCTCACTACGCGACTCCGCCGACGCCGCGAGGCGCAGCAACTCCGCCGGCGAGGTGTCGCCCCACGGCCGCACCGTCGCGACTTCGAGGCGGCCTTCGGTCAGCGTGCCGGTCTTGTCGAAGGCGAACGCCGTGACCTCCGCGAGGCGTTCGAGGGCCGCGCCGCTCTTGAGCAGCACGCCCGTACCGGCGAGCCGGGCGAGCGCGGCCATCACCGCGGCCGGCGTGGCCAGCACCAGCGGGCACGGGCAGGCGACGACCAGCACCGCCAGCGCCGGGTAGGCCGCCACCCGCATCGCGGCGTTGAGGCCCAGCCGCCGGGCGTCGGGGCCGACGTGGCTGCCGAGTTGCACGGCGACGTTGAACGCGAACGTCAGCGCCGTCGCGGCCAGCACCGCCGGCAGGAAGTACCGGGCGACGCGGTCGGCCAGCCGCTCGCCGCGGCCCTTGTCGGCGAGGGCCTTCGCCGTGAGCGCGACGACCTGCCCGGCGACGGTCTGCGTGGCGACGCGGGTCACGTCGAAGGTCAGCGTCCCCGTCGGCACGAGGCAGCCCGCCAGCACCGCGTCGCCGGCGGCCTTGTCCTGCGGCACGCTCTCGCCGGTGAGTGCGGACGCATCGACGGCCGCACTCCCCGCGACGACGGTGCCGTCGGCCGGGATCTTGCCCCCCGGCTTGACGACGACGCGGTCGCCGACAGCCAGGTTCGCCGTGAAGACCCGCACCTCGACGCCGTCGCGCAGCACCCAGCAGCGCAGCGGGAAGAGTTCGCTCAGCGCGTGCAGCGCCGACTGCGTGCGGCCGAAGGTGACTGCCTCCAGACACTCGCCGACGAGGCTGATGACGACGACCTCCGCGGCGATCAGCGGCTCGCCCAGGAGGATCGCGGCGACGCACGCCAGGGCGACCGCGAGGTCCGCGCCGACGCGGCCCTCGGTGAGCCGTTCGAGCGCGGAGTAAAGTGTGCGTGCCCCGCCGACGACGGCCGCCCAGAGCGCGCAGCGGAAGCCCAGCAGCTCGCGCGACGCCGGGCCGGGCAGCTCGACGCCGACCGACTGGAAGCTGCCGGAGAGCGTCGGCCAGAGGTCGAGGCCGACGAGCGCGACGACGGCGGCCGTGAGGGCGTACAGCCCCAGCGGCGGGCGGTAGCCTAACGGCTCGGTCGCGGGGTCGAATTCGCGGTGCATGGGGATAAGGTACGGCGGGACGGACGGACGGTCTTCCCCGAGGCGAGCCGCCTGCGTGAGCGGGCGGGTTCTCGACGCGCGGTGTACCGAAAATAACTTTGCCGCGGAGACGCAGAGGCGCGGAGAAAGCCAAGACTTGAATCGGTTTTCTCCGCGCCTCTGCGTCTCCGCGGCAGAAATTCCGACCGGGTCACTTCGCCGGCTTCGGCAACTGCACCTCGTTGGCGATCCGGTACAGCTTCATCGACACCAGCAGGTCGATGAGCCGGTCGTGGTCCGCCCGGTCGGCCACGGCCCCGGTCAGCGTGACGACGCCCTCGGCGGACGTTCGCGCCACGACCGTGAACGCCACGCCGGGCTTGACGCTCGCCTTGCGGAACGCCTCGACGTACTCGTCGGCCTTCGCGGCCTCGTAGCGGCCGCCGGGGGCGACCTTGGCGAGCAGTTCGGCCGCGCGCTGCTGGTACTCCGGGTTCAGGGCCACGGCGGTGTAAGTCGTGGGGTCGCGCGGCGTGTCGGCGCGGGCCTTGGCCAACTGCGTGCGCAGGGCCGCGAGCGCCGGCTTGTGCGCGGCCCAGTACGCGGCCGCCCCCTTGGCGAGCGCGGCGGCCTCGGCCTTGGGGTACTCGGGGCGGATCGACAGGTCGTCGAACGCCCGGCTCGTCTGGAAGCCCGACTCGGCGATCGTGCCGGGGATCGGCGTCTCGCGCAGGATGTGGTAGCTGCCCTTGATGAGCTTCAACTTCGGCCCCGGCACCGCGCCCTCCAGCGCGTCGTTGACCTGCCGGGCGATCGCCTCGTAGAGCGTGTCGTCGGCCGCGTTGTGCTTGTACAGGGCGGTGTGCCCCGTCGCGGCCGCCGGCCCGGCGTTGTGGTGGACCGACACGAAGAAGTGGCAGTTGTGGTGCTCGAAGAAGTCGATGCGGGCGTGCAGCTCGTCGGAGTTACTCGACCCCTCGCGGCTCAGCCGGTGGTCGGCCTCGCGGGTCAGGTGCACCGTCGCCCCGCGCTCGCGCAAGAGTGCGGCGAGTTCCAGCCCGACGCGCAAGTTCAGCGCGCTCTCGGTCTGCCTCGAGGCGACGCCGCGGGTGCCGCCGGTGTAGCTCTTCGAGTACGCCTGCCCCCCGTGGCCCGGATCGACGACGACCACGGCCCCGGCGAGCGGCGAGTCGTCCGCGCCGCGGCCGGGCGACGGCCACGCGGCGGCGAGGGCGAGCAGCGTCAGCAGCAGTCGGCGCGTCATCGGTAGCGTCCCTGATGTCGGGGTCACGGGGTGCCCAGCAGGCGCAGCGTCCAGTCGTCGCGCTCGCCGGCGAAGAACTTGGCCAGTAGCCGGTCGAACGCCGACCCGGCGGGCGAGACGTGCGCGAACAGCGTCGCGCACGACTTCAACTTCATGTCGTCGGGGGAGCCGAAAATCTGGTGCGCCGAGCGGCCCTCGACGGCCAGCGCCGCCTCGACGCAGGCCAGCAGCCGCGGCCCGAGCAGCGGGTGTTCGAGGTAGGCCGTCGCCTCGGCGGCACCCTTGATGGCGTACGTCTTCGAGGTAGCGCTGAAGCCGAGGCCGGCGATTTGGGGGAAGATGTACCACATCCAGTGCGAGTACTTCCGCCCCCCGGCGATCTCGAAGAGTGCCCGGTCGTAGTCCGCCACCTGCGCGGCGACGAAGCGTTGCAGGTCGAACGGGTCGGCGGCGTCCGTCACGGCTGGTACCTCTGCGTGCTGGCGACTCAAGAGCGTTAGCGTCGCAGGGCGCTGCGGGGGCGTCAACACAAATGCAGCGAGCGTCTTGGCGAGCCAAGAGCGTGAGCGACTGAAGGTCTTTGCGTTAAGAACCTCCAGTCGCTCACGCTCTCGGCTCGCCAAAACCCCCCAGTCGCCATAACGTGCCGTTACACTGCCACCACGTCCCTTCTGGATCGTGCCATGCCCCGGCTCACCCTCGGCCTCCTCGCCGCGCTGCTGCTCACTGCCCCCGCCTTCGCCCAGCGGCCGGCCGGCTGCCACGCCGTCACGGGGGCGCGGGTCGTCGTCGCGCCGGGGGAGGTGCTGCCCAAGGCGACCGTCGTCGTGCGCGACGGCGTCATCACCGCCGTCGGGCCGGACGTTGCGGTGCCGCCGGACGCGCTGGTGATCGACGGCAAGGGGCTGACCGTGTACGCCGGGTTCGTCGATGCCGGCAGCCCGCGCGGCTACGACGCGGCGCTGCGACGCTCCGAGGGCGGGCCGCCGGCCCCGGAGGACTTGGCGTCCGGCCCGCTCGCGGCGACCAAGCCCGACCACCGCAAGGGGGTGACGCCCGAGTTCGCCGTGCGGGCCGCGCTCAAGGCCGACGAGGAGGCCGTCACGGCGTGGCGCAAGGCCGGGTTCACCGCCCAGCTCGTCACCCCGGAGGGCGGCTACCTCAACGGCACGAGCGCCCTGGTCAGCCTCAGCGGCTCGGTGCCGCGCGACGCCGTGCTGCGTGCCCCGGTGGCCCAGCACGCGGCCCTGCGGCAACTCTTCGGCGGCGACTACCCGATCGCGCTAATGGGCACCGTCGCCCACTGCCGGCAGGCGTTCCTCGACGCCGGCTGGGCCGCGCGGCGGGCGACGGCGTTCGGGGCGGGCGGCAGCGTCGGCCGGCGGCCGGCCGCGGACCCGGCGCTCGACGCGCTCAAGCCCTGCCTCGACGGCCGCGTGCCGGTCGCGTTTGATGCCGACACGGCCGACCAGATCCACCGCGCCCTCGACTTCGCCGAGGAGTTCAAGCTGAAGCCGCTGATCGTCGGCGGGCGGTCCGCGTGGAAGGTCGCCGACCGGCTCAAGGCGGCGGGGGTGCCGGTCATCCTGCGGCTCGACTTCCCCGAGGCCCCCGAGCGCGACATCGACAGCCCCATCCGCGTGCGCGAGGACCGCGAGCGACTGCGGCAACTCGACGTGGCGGGCGCGGCGGCGTTACACAAGGCCGGCGTCCGCTTCGCCTTCTCGACCGCGGGGGTCACCGGCGACAAGCCGGGCGACAAGTTCCGCGCCAACCTGCGTCGGGCCGTCGAAGCCGGGTTGCCGGCGGACGCGGCACTGGCAGCGCTCACGACGACGGCGGCCGACCTGCTCGGCGTCCCGGCGCAGCTGGGCCGCGTGGCCGTGGGGCGGGCGGCGCACCTCGCCGTGACCGACGGCGACTTCTTGGCCGCGGCGACGAAAGTCAAATTCGTGTTCGCCGACGGCGTCCGCCTCGACCCCAACGCCCCGCCGCCCGAGGCAGCGGATGTGCCCCCCCGCCGCGGCCGACCCGACGCCCCGCCGGCCGAGGCGAAGATGCCCGCCGACCCCAAGCCGGCCGCGCCGAAGCCGGAGAAACCGTCACGCCCCATCGCCGGCGACGCGGTGCGGGCACTCGCCCCGGCACTCGAAGCCGTCGAGCGTTTCAGTACCGAGACGGTGGCCGACCGGACGCCGACGCTCCAGACCGGCGGCGACGTTTTAATCCGCAACGCCACGGTTCTGACCGCGACCGGCAAGGACTTCCCCCGCGCCGACATCCTGGTGCGCGGCGGCAAGATTCGCGCCGTCGGGCCCGACTTGGCCGCGCCGCCGGGGGTCACGGTGATCGACGCGACGGGGATGTTCGTCATGCCGGGGGTCGTCGATACGCACTCGCACTTCGGCATCAGCGGCGGCGTCAACGAGGCGTCGCTCTCCGTCGTCCCCGAGGTGAGGGTGCGCGACGCCCTCGACTCCGAGGACCCGCAAATCTACCGCGCCGCGGCCGGCGGCGTCACCACGGCGCGGCTGCTGCACGGCAGCGCCAACGTCGTCGGCGGGCAGGACGCCGTGATCAAGATGAAGGTCGGCCGGCCGGCCAAGGAGATGCTCGTCACGTCCGGGCCGCGCGGCGTCAAGTTCGCCCTCGGCGAGAACGTCAAGCGCACCGACGGCCGCTTCCCCAACAGCCGGCCGGGCGTCGAGGCGGTGCTGGTGCGGGCGTTTAGCGAGGCCCAGGCGTACCGCAAAGCCCGTGACCAGTACGCCGCCGACAAGACTTCGCCGGAGCCGCGCCGCGACTTGCGCCTCGAAGCCCTGGCCGACGTGCTTTCGGGCGACTTGAAGATGCACTGCCACTGCTACCGCAGCGACGAAATCTTGATGTTGCTGCGGGTTGCGGATCGCTACAAGTTCAAGGTGCAGTCGTTGCAGCATGTGCTCGAAGGCTACAAGGTCGCGCCGGAGATCGCCGCGCACGGTGCCAGCGTGAGCCTGTTCAGCGACTGGTGGGCGTACAAACTTGAGGCGTTCGACGCCATCCCCTACGCGGCCAAGTTACTGCAAGACGCCGGCGCGAGCGTCTGCCTGAAGTCCGACGACAACGAGCTGATGCGCCACATGCCGACCGAGGCGGCCAAGATGGTCAAGTACGGCGGCCTGACCCACGAAGAAGCCTTACGCAGTGTCACCCGCAACGGCGCGGAGCAGCTCGGACTCGGGGCGCGGTTCGGCACCATCGAGGTCGGCAAGGACGCCGACTTGGCGGTGTTCAACGGCCACCCGCTCAACGGCTACAGCCGCTGCGAAATGACGCTGGTCGATGGCGAAGTCGTGTTCCAGCACGCGACCGCGTTCACGCCCTCGAAGCTCGCCGCGGCCCCGCCCGGCGACCCGACGCCGGCCAAGTTCGCTGCCCTGCCGGAGAACCCGCGCGGGCCGGTCGTGCTGAGCAACGCGACGGTCCACCTGCCCGGCCAGCCGGCGTTCGTCGGCACGGTCGTCTACAGCGGGCGGACGATCCTCGAAGTGCGCGCGGCGTCGGCCGGGGCGCGCAAGGCTGGCCCCGGCGAGGTCGCCGTTGACGCGACCGGCCGGCACGTCTACCCCGGCCTGATCGACGCCGGCACCGTACTCGGGCTGGTCGAGATCGCCTCGGCGAGGGAGACGGCCGACTTCAAGGACGGTGGCGACTTCCAGCCCGACTTGCGCGCGGCTACCGCCATCAACCCCGACTCCGAACTGATCCCCGTGACGCGGGCCAACGGCGTCACGACGGTCGTGACGCGGCCGACTGGCTCGACGGTCGCGGGGCAAGGGGCGCTCATCAATCTCGCCGGCTGGGTGCCGACGGAGATGGTCGTGGTCGATCCGCTCTCGCTGCACGTCGAGTTCCCGAGCGAGCCGACCGAGCGCTTCGGGACGCCCAACTGGCCGGCGGCCGCGAACCCCG
>JAYTUC010000094.1:0-8521 GCA_043744775.1 Fimbriiglobus sp.
CCGCCGCTTCCCCAAGCGCGGCTTCTCGAACGCGACCTTCGCCAAGGACTTCGCGATCGTCAACGTCGGCGACCTGAACAAGTTCGACGACGGGGCCACCGTCAACACCGACACGCTGGCGCAGCGGCGCATCGTCAACGGCACCTATGACGGCCTGCGGGTGCTCGGCGAGGGCGAACTGACGAAGAAGCTCACCGTGAGCGCGGACCACTTCTCGGCCGGGGCCAAGGCCAAGATCGAGGCCGCCGGCGGCACGACGGTCCTGATCCCGCCGGTCAAGAAGCCGGTGCGCAACAAGATGGGCACGCAGGCCAAGTTGCTCACCGCCAAGCACGGCGGCAAGCCGAAGCCGGCCAAGGCCCCCAAGGCGTAAGGCGTCAAGCGGGTCGAGTTTGGCACACGGGCTGCAACATTGGAAGGAAGTGCTGCGAAGCACTTCCTTCCATTCTCAAGGATACCCGCCATGCCGCAACTGAATTCCGACCCGCACGCCGACGGCTACATCTACACGCCCGAGCATTGCGTGACGGCCCTGTTCGCCCCCGGCACCGACATGAACGCCTTGCGGACGGCGGCGATCGCTGCCGGCAAAGACGTGGGCCTGTCGGACGAGAACGTGTTCGTCTTCCAGGGCCAAGAGGGCGCGGCCCAGATCGACATTCAGGCGCACAAGCAGGGCGCGTATGCCCGACTGCGGCGGGGCGTCGATAACGTGCTCTCCGACCAGATGGCGCTCCTCGAACAGGCCGACCGCGTGTTGAAGAACAACGGCGGGGCGGCGGCCATCTACGTCGGCCCGGAAGACAGCGAAGACCCGAACAAGGCCCGCCGCGCGGCCAACTTCTTGAAAGTCCACGGCGGCCAGGAAGTCTACTACTGGGGCGGGCTTGCGATCGAGCGGATGTCCGGCGAGCCTGTCGTCGCCTGACGGCGGGCGACGACAGGTGACGACAGGTGGTTGCCGGCCCGCGAACTTACTAGAAACGACCCCCGGCGGTGGCGGAGTAACAAACTCTCCGGCTGCCGGGCGGTTTTCGGGACTGGGACGGCTTCCACATGCTCTCGATGATTACGACCATCTTCAAGATCCCGGAACTCCGCCGGAAGATCTTCATCACGCTGCTTTTCCTCATGGTCTACCGCATCGGCTACTACGTGCCGCTGCCGATGATCGATCAGGCCAAGATGGCCGAGAAGATGTCCCAGCAGGCCACCGGGTCGTTCGGACAGATCCTCGGCTTCGTGTCGCTCTTCTCCGGCGGGGACTTGAGTCAAGGGTGTATCTTCGCGCTGGGCATCATGCCCTACATTTCTGCGTCGATCATCATCCAGTTGCTCTCATCGGGCGTGTTGCCGTCGCTGGAGAAACTCCGCAAGGAGGGGGCGTCCGGCCAGAAGAAAATCAACGAGTACGTTCGCTACCTGACGGTACCGATCTGTGCGTTGCAGTCATTGATGTTCGTGCAGGCCCTGATGCGGCCCGACGACGGCATGGGGGCCGGGATGGGGTTGGCCCAGCCGGGTTACGCCGACGGCATGTACGGCGTGCTGTTCGGCGGCTCCGCAGTCCTCATTATGACGACGGGCTGCCTGTTCCTCATGTGGATCGGCGAGCAGATCGACGAGTACGGCATCGGCAACGGCGTCTCGCTCATCATCATGGCCGGCATCGTCGCGCGACTGCCCCAGGCAACGGCGAGCCTGATCTTCGTGCCCGGCACCACGACGATCAACCCGTCGCTGTACACCCTCGGCGGCGGCGAGTCGGGCGACATCAGCCTCGAAAGTTTCCTGCTGTTGCTGTTCCTATTCGTCGCGGTCATCGTGAGTGTCATCGCGATCACGAAGGCGAAGCGGCAGATCCCGATGCAGTCGGCCAAGCACGTCCGCGGCCGGCGTCAAGTCGGCGGGACCAAGGCGTTCCTGCCGATGAAGGTCAACGCGGCGGGCGTGATGCCGGTCATCTTCGCCAGCACGATGCTGCTGATCCCCGGCCTGCTCTTCAACTCGCTGAGCGCGGTCGCCCCCAACTTGACGTGGGCCTCGACGCTCGGCTCGGCCTTCCAGCGCGGCGACGGCTGGTTCTACAACGTCGTGTACATCGCGTTGATCTATGTCTTCTGCTACTTTTGGGTGGCGATCCAGTTCAACCCCAAGGAAGTCGCGGACAACTTGAAGGACCAGGGGAGTTTCATTCCTGGTTATCGCCCCGGAAAGAGTACCGCCGACTACCTCGAACGGGTGTTGATGCGGATTACTTACGTTGGGGCGGCGTTCCTGGCGATCATCGCGATCATCCCGACGATCATCAGCACCAAGCTCGGCGTGTCGCAACAGATCGCCGCGTTCTACGGCGGCACCGGTTTGCTGATCGTCGTGAGTGTGGCACTCGACTTGGTGCAGAAGATCAACAGCCACCTCGTAATGCGCAACTACCCCAGCCTCACCGACGAGTAACGGCGGGTGGCGAGACTCGACGACGGGGGCGATGACGCCCCCGTTTTTTCGTTGACGGCCACGACACCTCGGACCGGCGACACGAAAGGGCCTCGTCAGTATGATAAAAATCATAGTTATTATGATCTTACTTGTTACAGGTCCTGATATTTCTCAAATAATTCGGCACGCCCTCTTGCGGGCGTTCTGCGGGAAGTGTTAAGATTTGAAGAGTCCGGGGTTTTGTCGCCGAGTGAACTCGACGGCCGCCGGCCTTGGCCCGGCTTCTCGACTTCCCCCGGCATTTCGTCGGTTCCTTCTCCAGGAGTCTGTCCGTGACAAACCTCTCTCCGGCCCGACGGGGGACCCCACGCGGGTTCACCCTCATCGAGCTACTGGTGGTGATCGCGATCATCGCGATCCTCATCGGCCTGTTATTGCCCGCCGTGCAGAAAGTGCGGGAGGCGGCGGCCCGCGCCAAGTGTACGAACAACTTGAAGCAGCTCGGGATCGCGATGCACGCCTACCACGACGCGAACCTCAAGTTCCCAGCCAACCAGCAGCAGATCGGCACCAACGTCTGGGAGTCGGTCAGCGCCAACTACTTCATCTTGCCGTACATCGAGCAGTCGAACCTCTTCGCCCAAATCGTCATCCCGGCCAACGCCCCTGGGCCTGGCAAAACGGGGACCGGTAACGGCACCAACTGGGGCAACGCTTACAACGGGCCGATGAACGTCAAGCTTTCGGGCTTCATATGCCCCTCCTCGACCCAAGCCCCCCAACGCGGTACGAGCCCTACCGGCTGGGACGGCCCCGGCTCGAACTACGGGTGGAGCGTCGGCAGCCGCATCTTGATCAACTGGGACGGCAACTCCACCGCCGGGACCAGCAACGCCAACGGCATGATCGTTCAAACCGCGGAGCGCCGCATGGCGGACGTGACGGACGGACTCTCGAACACGATGCTCGCCTCGGAGTTCCTCTCCGGGACCAATGCCCCGCAGGCCGGCCCTGGGAAGTTCCCCTTCGACGTGTTCTACGCTGGCAACAATAACCTGTTCAACGCGGTCGTCAACAAGGACAACCCGACGATGGCCGAACTGGACGCGATCGGGTCGCTCGTCAAGAATAGCCCGGCCGGCGTGAAATCGAACAACGGCACCATGCCGCTGTGGTATCCCGGCGGCCAGTCCTCGCTGAACACCTCCGCGACGCCCAACTGGAGGTGGCCGACCGCCGCCGGTGACTGCTGCCCCGGCGGTGCCCACGACTGGACATTTGGCATCATGCCGCCGCGCAGCCTGCACTCCGGCGGTGTCAACTCGGTCATGGGCGACGGCTCCGTGAAGTTCCTCCGCGACAGCATTGACCTCCTGACCTTCCAGCGCCTCGGCAGCGTCAAGGACGGCCAAGTCCTCGGCGAATTCTAACCCCTGACTCCCCGAAGGGGTTCCTATGACTGCGTTCCGCAATCTCACGGCCGTGTTGCTGGTAGCTGGCCTCGTCGGCTGCGCGGGCGGCGTGAAAGAGGAGTCAATCGAGGTCAAGCCCACCGACCCCATGATGCAAGTGAGATCGACGCTGCAGAACTACGTCAACGGCATGCCGTTGACGAGTGAAGTGACGGGCTACGACCTCATGGTCGCCGAGGTCCGCAAGACCGACGCGGCCAAGGCCGACATCTTGAAGGCGGGCCTCGACGACCTCAAGGCGACCAAGGGCAGCCCCGCGGCGAAGGCCAAGGAGCTGATGAAGAAACTCGGCCTCGACCCCTGAGGTCGGGCCGCCACGCGGAGTCCCCGCCGAGTCACCTCGGCGGGGACTCCGGCACTTTTCGACACCTCTCCCGGACTCCCCATGCCCTTCAATTTCCGAGTGGCGGCGCTCTGGACCCTCGTCGCCCTGGCCGGCTGCGCCGACGCCCCGCCCTCGGCTGTCGAAGTCAGCGGGATCGCGACCTACGACGGCCAGCCGATCGCCGGGGGCATCATCTCGTTCGTGCCCCTCGACTCCGACCGGCCGCCCGGCGGCGCGGCGATCACCGACGGCCGCTACAGGCTCTACCCCGAGGTGGCCCTGAAGCCGGGCCGCTACCGCGTCGAAGTGCGTTGGGCGCGGCCGACCGGCGAGAAGCGGGAGGCCGGCTACGGCCAGTCGCCCGACGTGTTCGCCGAGGCGTTGCCGGCGAAGTACCACGCCGACTCGGTGCTGACGGCCGAACTCGCCCCCGGCCCGAACGCCCTCGACCTCGCCCTGGAGAAGTGACCGGCGGCCGGGGCGTCACTTGCGCTCGACCAACTCCCAGACCTCCGCGGTGCCGCGACCGCCGACGCCCTTGCACGTCCACTTGCCGCCCTGCACGGTGTAGGTGTGCGTGACCGTGCGGTTCTTCAGGGCGTCCCAGCCGGCCCCGACGCCGTAGTCGATCGACTCCTCGATCGTGTCGCCCTTCAAGGCGTAAGTGCCCCCGTGGGTGAGCAGGACGCGGCCGGTCGCGTCGTGGTGGACGATCATCGCGTGCGTCGGCGTGACGTGCTTGAACATGGTGCCGCTGCCGTTGGGCCGCTGCCAGGTGCCGACGAGGGGGTTCGCCCCGGCGGCCGCCGGTAGGGGCTTCGCGGCTGCCGGGGCGGGGGGCGGGGCGGGCCTGAAGAAATCGGCCTTCGCGGCGAGGACCGCCTTCGCGGCGGCGAGGTCGGTTTTGCCCGCCGACTCGGCCGCCTTGTCGAACGCCCTCTCGCAGCGGCCGCGGGCGGCGGCTACCTTCGCCTGGTAGTCGGCGGCCGCGACCTTGAGGCCCAGGGACTTCGGCAGCTTGCCGTCGGCCTCGAACGCCTTCTTCTCGTCCTGCACCGCCTCGGAGCGCTTGATCTTGTCGTCGATCTTCAACTTCACGCTGTCGAGGATGCGCTTCTCCTCCGCGGCGAACTCCTTGAGCAACCCTTCGCCCGCCGCGGCGACTTCGGTGCGGAAATTCTCCTGGGCGAGTTTCAACTCGGCCGCGACCGCCTCCGGCGGGGCCTGGGCCGCCGCCGTCAGCGACACGAGGGCGACGGCGGCGGCGAGGAAGGTGACGGCGCGAACCATAGGCGTGATCTCCAGGCGCGTTGCGGCCTGACATCGTCGCCGGCCGCCGGCGCGGCGGCAAGCGGAAAGCCGACGGTTCGCCGCCGCCGGATTCCCCCGCGTGCCGGAATCCGCTACCGCGGCGGCGCGTCTGCGTTTACGATGACGCGACCTGCCTGGCCGGCTCCCGCCGGCGTCCCTCCCGATCGGGGTCGCGTATGCGTCGCTCACTTCTCGGCGTCCTCGCCGTGTTCGCCACCACCGCCGCCGTGGCCCAGCCGCCCGGCACGCCACTGCCGCAGCCACGCATCAGCAGTGTCTTCCCGATGGGCCTGCGCCAGGGCACGGCGGTCGAGGTCACTGTCACCGGGACCGACCTCGACGACGCCGCGGGGCTGACGTTCTCGCACCCCGGCTTCAAGGCAACGGTTGTCGTGCCACCCGAGCCGAAGGTGGACCCGAAGGCCAAGGCGGACCCGAAGGTCGTCAAGCCGAACCCCAAGAAGGGGCCGCCGCCGACGAGCGTGAAGTTCGAGGTCACCGCGGACAAAAGCGTGCCGGCGGGACGCTACGACCTGCGCGTCGTCAACGCCTTCGGCGTCAGCAACCCCCGGCTGTTCACCGTCGGCGTGCTGCCGGAGGTCAACGAGGTCGAGCCGAACGAGGAGGCCACGAACCTTTCGTACCCCGCCGCGGTGACCGGGGCCGCGTCGCTGGCCGTGCCGCCGAAGGCCGTGCCGCACGCCCAGCGGGTTGCCCTCGGCACGACGGTCAACGGCATCCTGGCGAGCGCGACCGACGTGGATTACTCGGTCTTCTTCGGCAAGGCCGGGCAGCGGGTGCTGGCCCACTGCGCCACCTCGTCGATCGACAGCCGCGCCCGGCCGATGGTCGAGCTGTTCGACGCCGCCGGCGTGCGGCTCGCGCAGAACCGCAACGCCGTCGAGAACGACGCCCTCGCCGACGCGACCCTCACCGCCGACGGCGACTACTACGTCCGCGTCACGGAATTCGCCTACCAGCAGGGCGGGCCGGACTACTTCTACCGCTTGACGCTCTCGGCCGGGCCGTGGATCGACGCCGTGTTCCCGCCGGTGGTCAACCCCGGCACCACGACCCCGGTGACCGTCTACGGCCGCAACCTGCCCGGCGGCAAAGTCGTCCCCGGCCTGACGCTCGACGGCAAGCCGGTCGAGGCGGTCACGACGACGGTCACCGCCCCGGCCGACGGCGCGGCCCTCACCTTTCGCGGCCGCGTCGCCTCGCTGAGCGGCGTGCAGGACGGCTTCGAGTTCCGCCTGCCCGCCGCGCTCGACCCGGCCGGCCTGTCGAACGCGGTGGTCGTCTTCCTCAGCCCGGCGAAGGTCGTCCTCGAAGGCGCGGCCAAGCACGCCAGCCCCGAGACGGCGGAGGCGATCCCCGTGCCGTGCGACATCGTCGGCCGCATCGACCGCCGCTACGACCGCGACTTCTACAAGTTCGCCGCGAAGAAGGGCGACGTGTACATTCTCGAAGCGGTCGCCGAGCGCCTCGGCAGTGACGCCGACCTGTCGCTGCGCCTGCGCGACGAGGCGGGCAAGGAGCTCGCCGGGGAACTCGACGACGACCCCGACACGCTGTCGCCGACGAGCTTCTACACCCGCAACGGCGACCCGCCGGCCTTCAAGTTCACCGCCCCGGCCGACGGCACTTACACCGTACTCGTGAGCAGCATCGACTCGAACGTGAACTTCGGCCCGCGCTGCTTCTACCGCCTGCGCGTGAGCGTGCCGGCCCCCGACTTCCGCGTCGTGGCGATGGCGCGCAGCCGCGAGTTGCCGGCGACGGTGCTGGCCCTGGCCGACGGCGAGACGGCGTTCGACGTGTTCGTCTCCCGCCGCGACGGCTTCAGTGGCCCGGTGACCGTCACCGCGACCGGGCTGCCGGCCGGGGTCACGGCCGCGCCGGTGACGGTCGGCGGCACGTCGCGCTACGGCACCCTCGTGGTGAGCGCCGCGGGCAAGCTGGCCGACGCCGCGACGCCGGTGACGGTCACCGCCACGGCCACGATCGACGGCAAGCCGGTCAGCCGCGTGGCCCGGCCGGCGTCGATCGTCTGGGGCGTGCCCGGCCAGCAGAACACGCCGACGATCACGCGCCTCGACCAGCAGTTGCTGCTCGTTACGCGCGGCACCAAGTCGCAGTTGCGCCTCACGACGGACCTCGCGGGGGTCGTCGTCAAGACGAAGGGCAAGGACGGCAAGGACCTCGACGAGAAGCCGACCGGGCCGATCTTCCTGAAGCCCGGCGACAAGCTGACGCTGCCGCTCAAAGTCCTGTGGCAGGGCGAAGGCCCGCGCGAGAACCCGGTGACCATTGTCGCCGAGGCGACGCAAGCCGTCGCCAACAACAACTCCGGCGTGACGCTGAACAACGGCCAGCCGCTGACCGTCGCCAAGGACAAGGCCGAGGCGGCCGTGACGCTCGACGTGAAGCCGACCACGCCGCCGGGGCTGTACACCGTCAGCCTGCGCGGCGAGACGGCCGTGAACTTCCTGCGCGACCCCACGCAGAAGGACAAGAAGACCGTTGCCGCCGTCGCCGCCTACGCCCCGCCGCTCTCGGTCACCGTGCTGCCGGTGGCACTCGTGAAGGTGACCGTGACCGCGCCCGCCGGCGGCATCAAGGCCGGCGCGACCGGCGAGGTGACTGTTCGCGTGGAGCGGCTCAACGACTTCGCCGGCGAGTTGAAAGTCAACGTGGCGTTGCCCAAGGACACGAAGGGCGTGACGGTCGCCGACGGCGTCATCGCCGCGAAGGCCGACGAGGTGAAGCTGCTGGTGACGGTGGCGAATGACTACAAGCCGGGCGGCTTGCCGAACCTGCCGGTGACGGTGACCGGCACCGTCCACGACAAGTTCCCGCTGGTGGCCGAGTCGAAGGTGACGCTGACGGTGACCGCCGCGGCGAAGTGACCGAAGGCGAGCCGGGAGCGTGAGCGCCCGGAGTTCTTCCCGCGAAGAACTCCGGGCGCTCA
>JAYTUC010000095.1:0-8499 GCA_043744775.1 Fimbriiglobus sp.
GCCCAGAAGGCCGAGTTCCGCAAGCACGTCGTCTTCCTCGAAGACTACGACATGAACATGGCCCGCTACATGGTCCACGGCGTCGATGTCTGGCTGAACAACCCGCGGCGGCCGCTGGAGGCGTCGGGCACGAGCGGCATGAAGGTCGCCGTCAACGGCGGCCTGAACTGCTCGATCCTCGACGGCTGGTGGGTGGAGGGCTACGACGGCGACAACGGCTTCGCCATCGGCGCGGGTGAGGAGTACGCCGACCTCAACTACCAGGACGAAGTCGAGGGCCGTTTGCTGTACGAACTCATCGAGCGCGACTTGGTGCCGCTGTTCTACAACCGCGACGCCGAGGCCCTGCCGCGGCAGTGGATTCGCCGCATGAAGCGCTCCATCTCGACGCTCGTGCCGGTGTACAACACCAACCGCATGGTCGAGGAGTACTACAAGACCTGCTACCTGCCGAGCCACCACCGCTTCAAGACTCTGAGCGCGAACCACCTCGCGGCCGCGGCGGAGTTGGCCGACTGGCGCAAGGGCCTGCTCGCGGCGTGGGGCAACGTCAAAGTCGAGGGCATCACGGCCCCGACCAGCGACCTCATGAAGGTCGGCGGCGAGTTCCCCGTGTCGGTGTCGGTGAACCTCGGCAGTCTGACGCCGAAGGATGTCGAGGTGCAAATCTGCTACGGCCTGCTCGACAGCCTCGGCGAACTGACGGCCCCCAAGTCGAAGGCGCTGACGGCCTCCGGGGCCAACGGCGCGACCGAGACGTTCACCGGCAACGTCCACTGCGAGCGCAGCGGCCAGTTCGGCTTCAGCGTGCGGGTGCTGCCGAAGCACGCCAACCTGCCGACGCCGTTCGAGCCGGCCGTCATCACCTGGGGGTAGGGCCGGGGATTCTTGTGAGCGCCGACGCGCGAGCGAGGGTCGATCGGTCGTGGACAGGGTTTGGGGTCGTTGACCGCACGGTCAATGGCCGCCGACACTCTCGATGACCGTTCGACCCTCGCTCGCGCGTCGGGCTAACAAGAGTCGCTCGCGGCGGGGCCGACGCTTGGCAACGGCGTCTCACACGGCGTCCGGCTCGTCGAACGCCACGGAGTCGCTCGACACTTCGTACACGCGGTCGTACTCCTCGACGCCGGCCCACGCTTCGTCAAGCGTGACGCGGGTCACCCCGTCTCCCAGGCCGACGACGAGGCAATTCAGAGCGCCCGGTACAGGGTAGGGCGTGTCCTCGTCGAGGTCGGCGTGGCCCACATCGACCTGCTTGATTTCGCCGGACGTGTAGGTCCGGCCGTGCGAGTCTGTGAATTGGCACACGACCCACCCAGGCGGGTGGCCGGTGGTGTACCGTACGATCGACACGGCTAATACAGCAGTCGCCACGACCCGGCCCCTTGTCAACCGACGACGGGCCGCCGCACTCCGGTCGCTGATACTCCCGGCTCGCCGTCACTTCACCAGGTACTCGAAGCGCTCGCGGAACTGCGCGGGGGTCAGCTTCACGACCGCGGCCAGCTTCGCCAACTCGGCGGGCGTGTCGAAGTCCTCGGCCTCCAGCCGCGTCATGTAGCGCACCGCGCACTCGAAGAGTTCGCTATGAATATCGACCAGGCGCGGCCGCATCCGGCTCGTCGCGGGGTCGATCATGTCGTCGAACTTCAGCGGCCGCAGGCTGCCGCCCTCGTAGCTCATGATCGCGCCGTACTTGTCCGACTCGCCGGACATCAGGAACTTCACCGCGCCGTAGCCCAGGTTGCGCACGTACTCGGCGTCGAACGGGATCGGGTCGGCGCAGCGCAACTCGTAGCCCAGGTCCTTATCGACCATCGTCACCTTGAGGCCGAGCTTGTCGAGGCGCTCGCTGACGCGGTAGCGGATCATGCGGCCGAACTCGATTTCGCCCAACCGCAAGTGGCCGTGCGGGTCGCGCTCGACGTTGCCGTAGCGGGCCAACTCGTCGCCCAGAGCCTCGATCAGCCCCGTCTCGCCGATCGACTCGATCAGGCCCTCGGCCATGACCGCGAGGCCGTAGCCTTTGCCCTCGGAGAGGCGCTTGACGATCGAGCCGACGATGATGTCGCAGACGTGGTCCAGCGCGACCGTCTTGCCGGCGAACTCCTCGGCGATGATCGTCACCGTCGCGGCGGACGCCTTGCCGATGCCGAGTGCCAGGTGCCCGGCGGCGCGGCCCATGCTGACCACCAGATACCAGCGGGTCGTGGTGCGGGCGTCCTCGTAGAGGTTGTGCGCGAGCTTCACGCCGAGGTGCCGGGCCGTCTCGAAGCCGAAGGTCGGGATGCCCGGCGGCAGCGGCAAGTCGTTGTCGATGGTCTTCGGGACGTGGGCGACCTTGATTGTTCCGCCGGCCCGGTTATAGACCTGACTTCCACTGAAGGCGGTGTCGTCGCCGCCGATGGTGACGAGGTACTTGACGCCGAGTTCCGCGAAGCCGTCGAGGACTTTCTTCATGTCCTCGGGCTTCTTGGCGGGGTTGGTGCGGCTCGTCCCCAGGAGCGAGCCGCCGCGGTTGTAGTACGGGGTGACGTCGGGGATCGTGAGCCGCCGCACCTTGGCGAGGTCGCCGGCGACGAGGGTCTTGAAGCCGTCCTTGACGCCGACGACTTCGAGGCCCTGGTTGACGGCCTCGATGGTGACCGAGGCGATGACGCCGTTGATGCCAGGGGCGGGGCCGCCGCCCACGACGATCGCCAACTTGCCCCCGGATGCCGAGTTTGCCATGAGCCAAAAGTCCCCTGACGACGTGCCGATTCCAGTCGCCCTCAAGATGGGAATCGGCGCGCCGTTTTCAAGGGGGCCGGCCCGCGCCGCGCTCGCGCTCCTACTCGCCGCGGGCGTCCTCGGCTGCTCGGCGCTCCGCATGCCCGACCGCAGGTGCGCCCCGGCGAACCTGGAGTACCGCGGCACCCCGACCGACACGACCGCCGCGACGGCCCAGTACGCCGACCCCGCCATCTTCGAGCAGCTCACGAGTAACCTGGTGCCGCCCGAGGAGAAGGACAAGCCGCCGCGGCCGGGCAACAAGCGCTACGAAATCCTCGCCGTGTCCGGGGGCGGCAAGTACGGGGCCTACCCCGCGGGGGTTTTGTGCGGCTGGACCTGCCGCGGTACGAGGCCCAAGTTCGACGTGGCCACCGGCGTGAGCACCGGGGCCTACGTCGCGGTGTTCGGCTTCCTCGGGCCGAAGTACGACGGCGCGCTCAAGAAGCTCTACACCGAGACGACGACCGACCAGATCCTCAAGAAGTACCCGCTGAGGAAGCTGCCGTTCACCCGCACCTTCGCCTCGTCGGACCCGCTGCGCCAGACTATCGAAGGCTTCACGACCGACGAGGCGATTGCCGACCTCGCCGCCGCGTTCGCCGAGGACCGCCACTGCTACATCGGCACGACCAATCTCGACACCCGCCGGCTGTGCGTCTGGGACGTGACCGCGATCGCCGCCGGCAACCGGCCCGACAAGAAGAAGCTGCTCGTCGATATCTTCCTGGCGACCGCCTCGGTGCCGGGGCAGTTCCCGCCGGTCACGTTCGACGTGGTGGTCAACGGCCAGACCTACAGCGAGTTGCACGTCGATGGCGGCGTGACGAGCGAAATCTTCGTGCGGCTCGCGCTCCTGAACGTCCCGGAGGAGCAGTTGCGCAACAGCAAGCGGCCGCTCGCCGGCTCGAACATCCACAGCCTCGTGGCCGGCAAGCTGTACGCCGACCCCGACTGCATCAAGCCGAAGGTCTTCGGCAGCATCCTGGGCACGTCGATCGGCTCGCTGGTCTACGCGATGACGCAGAACGACCTGCTGCGCATCAACTACCTGTGCCTGATCACGGGGATGAAGGCGCGGTTCACGGCGGTGCCGCGCGACTTCGCGGACGACGGCGACGCGCTGAACTTCGAGCCGAAGAACCTGGGGCGTCTGTTCAACGCCGGCTACAAGGTGGGCCTCACCGACGAGGGCTGGCGGGTCCGCGCCCCCGGCACGGAGCCGGACGAGCAGTCGGTGCCGCGGGCCGGCCTCGGCTTCACGGTGCCGAACCTGCCCCCGCCCGGCCAGCCCGGCGGCCCCGTGCTGGCGAAGCCGAAGAAGACCGCCGACAACCAGTAGATCAATGAGGACAATTTTGCCGCGGAGACGCAGAGGCGCGGAGAAAACGAAGCAGTTCACCGCAGAGGGCACATGAGGGCGCATGAGGAAAACCAAAGGCGAGAAAGGCACCAAACCGTGCTCAAACCAAACGCCGGAAGGTTGCCGTTGCGGTGGACACGCCCCACGGGAATCCTCTCCGGTTTTAGCCCTCTTCGGTTGTGGCTTTTCTCATGTGCCCTCATGTGCCCTCTGCGGTGAGTTGATTTCCGTTCTCGACACGCCTCAGCCCGCGTCGAACAGTGACGGCTTCTCCGGCTTCGCCTCCTCGACGTTCAGCCGGCCTAACAACTGGAACGCCTTCGCCGTCGCCGTGCGGCCACGCGGGGTGCGGACCAGGAATTGCTCGCGCAGCAGGTACGGCTCGATCTCGTCGGTGAGGGTATCGACGGCGATGTTCATGGTTGCGGCCATCGCGTCGGCCCCCGTCGGCCCGCCGCCGAACACGTCCACCAGCACCTCCAGGTAGCGCCGGTCGTTCTTGTCGAGGCCGGTCGGATCGACCTCCTGTTGCGCCAGCGCCCGCTCCGCGAGGTCCAGCGTGATGATGCCGTCCGCGGTGCCGACGGCGTAGATGCGGCACCAGTGCAGCCGGGCGTTGGCGACCCGCGGCGTGCCCCGGCTGCGCCTAGCGATCTCGACGCACGCGGCGTCGGCGATGACCGTGTTCAGCTTCGCGGCGTTGACCTTCACGATCGTCGCCAACTCCTCGACGCTGTAGTAGTCGAGGTGCTCGCGCATCTTGAAGCGGTCGCGCATCGGCCCCGACAGCATCCCGCCGCGGGTCGTCGCCCCGATCAGCGTGAAGCGCTTCAGGTGCATGCTGATCGTGCGGGCGTTGACGCCGTCGCCCAGCACGATGTCGATGCGGAAGTCCTCCATCGCCGGGTAGATGAACTCCTCCACCACCCGCGGCATCCGGTGGATCTCGTCGATGAACAGGATGCTCGATTCCTCCAAGTTGGTGAGGAACGGCAGCAAGTCGGCCGGCTTCGAGAGTGCCGGGCCGGAGGTCATCTGGATCGACGTGCCGAGTTCGTTGGGCAGCACCGTGGCGAACGTCGTCTTGCCGAGGCCGGGCGGGCCGTCGAAGAGGATGTGCCCCAGCGGCTCGTTGAGGATTTTCGACGCGCGCACCGCAATCTCGAGGCGCTCGGCGACGTTGCGCTGGCCGATGACCTCCTTGAGGAGCTTGGGGCGCAGGGCCGCGTCGCGGTTCTTGTCGTCGGGCGGCGCGGACGCGCCGAGGGTCTTTTCGCGTGCCATCGTGGGCCTCGTGGGGTGTCGAAGTATCATCCCGACTGGACACGGGGCCGTGCAATCTCAGTCGGCAAGAAAGAGTGCTCACCGCGGAGGAGCGGAGGAGCGGAGAAGAACTAAAACTTGTGTTCGGGCTTCTCCGCTCCTCCGCTCCTCCGCGGTGGAAACTGTTTTTGTTTCTAAGGATTCCCCATCCCGTGCGTTGTCGGGATGCACACGGAGGTTTCGCGTGGACGACCGGGCGTGGGTCGCGGCAGCAGTCGGGCGCTTCGAGCGGCCACTGCTCGCCTACGTCCGCGGCCTACTCAACGACCGCCACCGCGGCCGCGACGTGGTCCAGGAAGCCTTCCTCGAGTTGTGCCGGGCGTCGCGCAGTGAGGTCGAGCCGAAGTTGGCCCCGTGGCTGTTCACGGTCTGCCGCCGCCGCGTGCTGGACACCTTACGCAAGGAGCAACGGATGACCTCCCTCACCGTCGAGCCGCCGGGCAAAGCCACCGGACCGGCCGAGAGTCTCGAGACCCAGGACGCGGCCGCCGCCGTCCTCGCCCGCCTGGCCGAGTTGCCGGCGAGCCAACAGGAGGCGGTGCGGCTGCGCTTCCTCCAGTCGTTCAGCTACCGCGAAATCGCCGGCGTGATGGGCCTCACCGAGTCCCACGTCGGCGTCCTTTTGCACACCGCGATCAAGACCCTACGCCAGACCTGCATCGCCCAGGAGGTTTCGTCATGACCCTGCCCGAAGACCGCCTCACCGCCTACGCGCTCAACGACCCCGGCCTGACCGCCGACGAGCGCGCGACCATCGACGCGCACCTCACCGCCGACCCCGCCGCGCGGCAAGCCGTCGAGGAGACGCGCCGACTCGGCGCGCTGCTCACGACCTCGCTGACCCGCGAGCAAGCGGCCCTGACCGCCGACGTGTCGCCGGCGACGACGCCGGCGAAGCGTGGCCGCCGCTGGCCCGCCTACGTCGGCGGCCTGGCGAGCGGCGTCGCGCTGACGCTGGCCGTCGCCGCCGGGGTGACAGCGTCCGGCCTACGCCCCGACGCGAAGCCGATGGCGCAAGTCGCCGCGAAAGCGGACGCGCTGGCTGAGGTCAATGTCGCGACGGACCTGGCCAGCCGGGACGCGGGGATCGACCCCGAAGTGGTGCCCGCGCGCGATGTCAGCAGCCCGCCGGACTTCGCGTACGCGCCGCACCAGTCCGTGGGGCAGATGCCCGGTAAGGGCGGTGCTGGCCCCGCCTGGACTGAGCGAACGCCTGCCCCGGTGCCCGCGCCGGTGGCGTCGGCCCCAGGCGATGCCGGCTCAGCACTGTCGGGGTCGGGAACAACTAACGACGGCACCATGGGGCGCGGGGACAAGACGCGGAGCCTTCCGCTGAGTGCGGGCGGCGGCAACGCCGCGGCTGGTACGACCGGCGAGAAGGGTGACGGCAAGCCTGGGATGGCCCCGCCCGCGCCCGGCCTCCCGGCACCTGGTGGAGTCGCCTCGCCCGAGCCTTCGCCCGTCAAGCCCGGCGATGACTTCCGGTTGAAGCGGGAGAGCGGTCGCAAAGGGGTTGCCATCGACGACTCCCCCGTTCCCGAGGGCAGGCCCGGCCTCGTCGCCAAGTTCGAGGCCGACCGGCTGGACAAGTTGGCCGAGAGGCAGCAGGAACTTAAGAAGGACCGCTTCTACCGCGAGCACCACCGGCAGCCCGACCAGCAGCGCTTCGACCAGACCATCGAGAACCGCTTCACCAAGGTCGAAGGCCAGCAGGCGCTCTCGACCTTCGGCGTCGATGTCGATACCGCCAGCTATGCCATCGCCCGCAACTACCTGATGAACCTCAACCAACTACCGCCGACGAACGCGGTGCGGCTCGAAGAGGTCGTGAACTACTTCCCGTACCAGGACAAGGCCCCCGAGAACGACGACCCGTTCGCCGTGACCGTCGAGGTCGCCCAGTGCCCGTGGGCACCCGGCCACCGGCTCGCCCGCATCGGGCTCAAGGCCAAGCCGATCGCCACCGACAAGCGGCCGCCGAGTAACCTCGTGTTCCTCATCGACGTGTCCGGCTCGATGAACGCCCCGGACCGCCTGCCGCTGGTCAAGTCGTCGCTCAAACTGCTCATCAACCAGCTCGGCGAGAACGACCGCGTGGCGATGGTGGTGTACGCCGGGACTACCGGCATCGTGCTCGACAGCACGACCGCGGCCCGCAAGGACCTGATGCACGCCGCGCTCGACCGCCTCGAGGCGGGCGGCTCGACCAACGGGGCCGGCGGCATCCAGGACGCCTACGCCGTGGCCACGCGCAGCTTCATCAAGGGGGGTACGAACCGCGTGATCCTCTGCACCGACGGCGACTGGAACGTCGGCACCACCAGCACCGAAGCCCTCGTGGCGATGATCGAGGAGAAGCGGAAGACCAACGTCTTCCTGAGCGTGTTCGGTTTCGGCATGGGCAACCTGCGCGACGAGATGATGGTCAAGCTCGCCGGCAAGGGGAACGGCAACTACGCCTACATCGACACCATCAAGGAGGCCAATAAGGCGCTCGTCGAGCAGTTGAGCGGCACCATCGTGACCGTCGCCAAGGACGTGAAAATCCAGGTCGAATTCAACCCGGCGGTGGTGCAGTCGTACCGCCTGCTCGGCTACGAGAAGCGGCACCTGAACGCCGAGGACTTCCACAACGACGCCAAGGACGCCGGCGAGATGGGCGCGGGCCACGTCGTCACGGCCCTGTACGAGCTAATCCCCGCCGGCGGCACGGCCCCGGTCGGCCCAGGCGAGGGCCTGAAGTACCAGCCGGTGCCCGCCGCCGCGGCGAAGCCGTCCGCCCCAGCGACGGAGGCGTTCACGGTCAAGATGCGGCACAAGAAGCCGGACGCGGACGTGAGCACCTACCGCGAAATGCCGGTCAGTGACCAGTCGAAGCCCTACGCCCAGGCCAGCGAAGACTTCCGCTTCGCGGCGGCCGCGGCGAGCTACGCGATGCTGCTGCGCAACAGCGAGTTCAAGGGCACCGCGACCTTCGAGGCGGTCATCGAACTGGCGGCCGGGGCGATGAAGTTCGACCCCAGCGGCTACCGCGCCGAGTT
>JAYTUC010000096.1:0-30741 GCA_043744775.1 Fimbriiglobus sp.
CATGAACATCCGCACGCTCGGCGACCTGACCCGCGTCTCGGAGCAGCAACTGCTGTCGAGCAAGAACTTCGGCGAAACGTCGCTCGAAGAGATCAAGATTATCATGAACCAGAAGAGTTTGCGCATCGGCCAGTCGCTCGACCAGGGGCAGCAGTACGAGTTCCGCACCCGGCCGCAGTCGAACCTGTCGCCCGAGGAGCAGGCGATGATGGGCAAGTCGGTGAGCGAGTTGAACCTGTCGGTGCGCGCCCGCAAGTGCATGAACCGCCTGAACATCACGACCATCGGCGAGTTGGTGTCGCGCAGCCAAGACGAGTTGATGGAGGCGAAGAACTTCGGCGTCACGTCGCTCACCGAAGTGAAGGAGAAGCTGACGGGGATGAACCTGAAGTTGCGGGGCGACTGATTTTCAGATGAAAATATTTAGCCGCAGAGACGCAAAGGGCGCAGAGAAGACAAAATTCAGTGTTTTGTCTTCTCTGCGCCCTTTGCGTCTCTGCGGCTAATCCCGGCTTTGTCTTTTCGATGACCCCACGGTAACTCCTATGCCCGGCTTGAAGGTGCTGATCGCCGCGTCGGAGGTTGTGGGGTTCGCCAAGACCGGCGGGCTGGCCGACGTGGCGGGGTCGCTGCCGCGGGCGCTCGCGGCGCGGGGGCACCAGGTCGCGGTGGTGATGCCGTACTACCGTGCCGTGCGGCACCTCAAAAACCCGCCGGCCAACACGGGGGTCGTCATCCCGGTGCCGGTTGGCAACCGCGTCCTCGCCTGCCGCCTGCACCGCTCGACTCTGCCCAATAGTGACGTGCCGATCTTCTTCGTCGATGCCCCGGACTACTTCGACCGCGACGACGGCTACCAGGGCAAGGGGCTGTACCAACAGACGATGCCGGGCGGCTACAAGGCCGACTACCCCGACAACGCCGAGCGCTTCACGTTCTTCAGCCGGGCAGTTCTCGAAGCGATCCCGGCGCTGGGGTTCGTGCCGGACATCGTCCACGCCAACGACTGGCAGACCGGCCTCGTCCCGGCGTACCTCAACGAGGTGTACCGCTCGCGGCCCGGTTACGCCCAGATGCGCAGCGTCTACACGATCCACAACATCGCCTACCAGGGGAACTTCGGGGCCGACGTGATGGGCGTCACGGGGCTGCCGGGGTGGCTGTTCAACTCGGCCCAACTGGAGTTCCACGGCCGGCTCAACTTCCTCAAGGCCGGGATCGTCTTCGCCGACGCGGTCAACACCGTCAGCCCGACCTACGCCCGCGAGATCACGACCCACGAGTACGGCTGCGGCATGGAGGGGCTGCTGCAGCAGTTCCAGGGGAAGCTCTCGGGAATCGTCAACGGCGTCGATTACGACGTGTGGGACCCGGCCTTCGACCCGCACCTGCCCGCCAACTACGACGCCAGTAACGTCTTCGAGCAGAAGCCCAAGTCGAAGGAGGAACTCCTTTTCCGCTTCAAGCTTCCCGTCGAGATGGACCGGCCGGTTCTGGGCGTGGTCGCGCGGCTGGTCGTGCAGAAGGGGATCGACCTGATCCTGAGTGCCGCGCCGGGGCTGATCGACCTCGGCTGCAAGCTGATCTTCTTGGGCGAGGGCGACCCCGAGTACCACAACGAGTTGCAGCAGTTCCAGAGCCGGCACCCGGACAAGGTCGGGCTGTACTTGGGCTTCGACGAGACGGTCGCGCACCTGATCGAGGCCGGCAGTGACCTGTTCCTGATGCCGAGCCGTTACGAGCCGAGCGGGCTGAACCAGCTCTACAGCCTGAAGTACGGCACGCCGCCGGTCGTGCGGGCGACGGGCGGGCTGGCGGACACGATCGTCAACGCCAACGAGGAGAACCTGGCGGCCAACACCGGCACCGGCTTCGCGTTCACCGACTACACGGCGGGGGCGCTGTACGACACGGTAAAGTGGGCGACAACGCTGTACAAGGAGCGGCCGGAGGACTTCCGCCAGGTGGTCCGCACGGCGATGCGGCAAGATTGGTCGTGGGGCCGCAGCGCGGGCGAGTACGAGAACCTGTACCGTAAGGTGCTGGGCGTGTAACCGGGCGGAGTTCGTGCCGACTCGGTACCGATGCGTGACACCCCGTCGAGGTTGAACGACATGAAGGCGACCTGCTTGGCCCTCGTCGGCGTCCTGGTGCTCGCGGGGTGTGGCCGCCAGAAGCCGGGCGGCCCCGGCGTCGCCGCCGGCCCGCGACAAACGTTGGCCGAGGCCCGGCTCAACTTCAAGTCGAAGCTCGTGAACCGCCCGTCCGACCGGGACGCCGCCCCCACGCCGCCGGACCACCTGTTCACCACCGTGAAGTACGACGCCCCGGCCGGGAAGCTGGCCGCGTACGTGACGACGGACCCGAAGGACGGCAAGAAGCACCCGGCGATCCTCTGGATCACTGGCGGGGACAGCAACTCGATCGACGAGGGGTGCTGGACGGTGGGGGAGGGGGACGACGACGAGTCTGCCTGCGCGTACCGCCAGGCGGGCGTCGTGATGATGTTCCCGTCCCTGCGGGGCGGCAACGACAACCCCGGTGCCAAGGAGGGCTTCCTGGGGGAAGTCGATGACATCCTGGCGGCGGCGGACTACCTAAGCCGGCAAGAGTTCGTCGATCCCAAGCGGATCTATTTGGGCGGCCACAGCACCGGCGGCACCCTGGCCCTCCTGGCGGCGGAAGTGTCCGACCGGTTCCGCGCCGTCTTCTCGTTCGGGCCGGCCGACGACGTGACCGGCTACGGCCCCGCGTACCTGCCGTTCGACACGAAGGCGAGCGCGGAAATCGTCTTCCGGTCGCCCCTGTACTGGCTCGACTCGATCCGCTCGCCGGTGTACGTCCTGGAGGGCACGGCCGTCGAGGGGAACATCGAAGCCCTCAATTCGATGGCCCGGATGACCACCAACCCGCAGGTGCATTTCCTGCCGGTCCGCGGTGCCACCCACGTCAGCCTCCTCGGCCCCACGAACCGCCTGATCGCGGCCAAGATCGTCGCCGACGTCGGCCCGACGACCGCCCTGACTTTGACCGAGGCCGAGGTCAACGGAGCCTTCGGGAAGTGAAAGTCCGATCGGTGTCACGGCCGCCTTCACCGCTTACCGCGGCGTGAGGCGGCCCACCGGGCAACGCCCGCCCGATGTCTGCGGTTGACACCCCCGCACCCGGCCCTTTGCCTTCTGCACCCCCTCGCCCCGTACACTTCCCCCATGACCTTCTTCGAGCGTTACTCCGCGGCTGTGCGTCCCGGCGGGCCGTTGAGCCTGCAAGTCGTCTTCCCCGGCGCGCTGCCCCTCGACGCCGTGCAGGTCACGCGGTTCGTGCGCGGCTACGCGCCGGAGATGGCCGAGGCGGTCGTCGAAGTCGTGCGGGCCGACGACGAGCCGCGCGTGCGCGAACTCGTCAGCGAGGCGGGGCCGGCGGTCGTGGTCGTGGCGCTTGTGTCGTGGGGGGCGCACGTCGTCAAACTCGCGGGGTTCGACGCGCCGATGCCCTACGGGCCGATCGCCAGTTGCGTCGATCCGGCGATGATGCCGCCGGAGGTCAAGGCCGACGCGGCCAGGCACCAGTCGCACGCGCTGCTGTATCACGGCGGGCCGGAGGCGGACGCTTACGAGGGTTACTTGGCCCTAACGGGGGTCGCGGGGGCGCTGGCGAGTTTGGGGGCGACGGCGGTGCTCAACGAGGAGGCGCGGACGGCCGTGCCCGGCTTCGACCTGATCCCCGAGCCGGAGGAAGACATCTTCGCGACGCTGCGCAAATTGCCGCTGCTGTACCTGTTCGCGGGGTTCGTGCGGACCAACGTCGGGGCACCGGAGCGGCCGTGGATTCGCACCTTCGGTTGCCACCACTTGGGGCTGCCCGACCTGGCGATCCAGGCCAACGGCCTCGGCGAGGCGAGCACGATTTTCCGCTGGTTCAACGCCATGCTCAACTACTTGCGCACCACCGAGGCGAGCTTCGGGCCGGGGCAAGTCATCGACCTGGGCGACGGCGTGAAACTGGCCCTGCGCGAGCCGCACCCCACCGAAGACGACTTCCTGTTCGCCCCGGAAACGATGCTCGTGCTGGAGCGCGACTCGTGACCCGCGCGCTACTGCTAATGCTGCTGGTCGCGGCACCGTCGCAAGCGGGGTTGTACTACTCCGGCGAGAGCTTCCGCGACTTCCCCGCGCGCTGGGCCGGCTACCTGCCCGACCACCGGCTGTTGCGCAGTGTGGGCGTGACCGACCCGCGTGGCCTGGCCCCGACGCCGCCGCTGCGCGACGCCTACGCTGACAGTGTGCAGAAGCTCGAAGCGGCGGCGAAGGCGGGCGACCTGAGCGCCGACGACGCGGCCGACCTGGGGGCGCTGCACTTGCGCCTCGGCCAGCCGGCGAAGGCGCTGGCGGTATTGCGGCCGGCGGCGCGGCGGCACCCGGAGCACTTCCGACTCGCGGCGAACCTCGGCACCGCCTGGCAACTGAGCGGCGACTTGGGGCAAGCGGTGGCGGCCCTCGACGAGTCGGTGCGGCTGGCCCCGGCGAAGTTGCGTGGGGTCGAAGTTTTGCACCGCAAGCTCGTTCAAAGTCGCTTGCGCGAAGCGAAGAAGACGACGCCCGACGACCTGTTCGGTGTCAACTACGTCGGCGAGTCGGGGTCGCCGGAGGCCGGCAAGCTCGCGGCGGCGGAGGCGAAGAAGCTCCCGACCGACGCGCTCGCGTTGGTGCAGCAACTGGCGCTGGCGCTGCCCAACGACGGCCGGCTGTTGTGGCAACTCGGCGAACTGGCCAACGCCGCCGGCGACGTGCGGGCGGCCGCGAACCTGCTCGACGGCTGCGTCGGCGAGTTCGCCCTGGCCGGCGACGACGTGCGCCGCCGCCGGGAAGTCTACCGCGCCGCGGCCGAGGCGCTCGACGCCGCGAACAAGCCGGGCGAGGGCAAGGGCGTCGCCTTCCGCTCCGCGCGGGCGTTGAAGCGCTCGCTCGACCCGGCGCGGTTGCCCAAGGTGAGGCCCGACGGCGTCAACGCCTTGGTCTGGGCGGCCCTCGCGGAGACGGAGTACGGCCCGCGCGGCAAGCCGACGTTCTTGAAGTACCTCGACGACCTCGACGGCAAGCGGGTGAGCGTCACCGGCTTCATGGCCCCCGGCGCGGCCGGGCGTGGCGACGAATTGGCGAGCTTCGTGCTGACGGAGAACCCCGTCGGCTGCTGGTTCTGCGAGACCCCTGGCCCGACGCAAGTGCTGCTCATCGACCTCGCGACCGGGCTGACGGCCGAGCCGACGCGGCAGGTGGTCAAGGTGACCGGCACGCTGCGGCTGAACCGCACCGACCCGGAGCAGTACCCGTTCACACTCGCCGACGCGAAGCTGAGCGCGGCGGATTAGGAGTCGGAATTTTGCCGCGGAGACGCAGAGGCGCGGAGAAAGCAAAACCGCACCTACCGCAGAGGGCGCAGAGGGCACATGAGAAAGGCAAAAACCTAGGAGAGCTAAAACCGAGCGGGTTCCCTATCCCTCCTGTTCACCGCGGTGGCTCCGGGTTGTCGAGTGGTATTAGCACGGTTTGGTGCCTTTCTCGCCTTTGGCCTTTCTCATGTGCCCTCATGTGTCCTCTGCGGCAAATCGGTTTCTGTTTTCCCCGCGCCTCTGCGTCTCCGCGGCAAAAGGTATTCCGCACGCCATGCGTCTCACATCATGCTGTACGGGTCCACGTCCACCTGGAACTCGACGTTACCCGGCGGCTTCGCCACGCTCAGCACCTCGCGCAACACTTGGTGCAGGTGGCCGCTCGACTCGGCCTGCAACTGGAAGTGGAAGCGGTAGAAGCTCTTCAGCTTGAACACCGGGCACTCGGCCGGCCCCAGTACTCTGACCGTCGGCGGCGGGACCTGCCCCGGCAGCACCGAGGGCGTCGCCTGGCGGGCCGCGCGCATCACCGCCTCGCGGAACGTCCCCGCCAGTTGCTCGGCGAACTTCGACGCGCTCTCCTCTTTTTCGCTGCGGACGATCAGCCGGGCGAGCTTGTGGTACGGCGGGTAGTTGTGCGCCCGCCGGTGCGCGAGTTCGAGCTTGGCGAACTCGCGGAAGTCGTGCTGCGCCGCCAGCACCACGCACGGGTGGTCCGGCGTGAAGGTCTGCACGAGCACCGTGCCGCCCTTGTCGCCGCGGCCGGCCCGCCCGGCGACCTGCGCCAGGATTTGGAAGGTGCGCTCGGCGGCGCGGAAGTCGGGCAGGTGCAGGCCGATGTCGGCGTTGACCACGCCCACGAGCGTGACGTTGGGGAAGTCGAGGCCCTTGGCGATCATCTGCGTGCCGACGAGGATGTTGATCAGCCCCGCCTTGAAAGCGTCGAGGACCCGCTGGTGGCTGCCCGGCTTCGCCATCGTGTCCGAGTCCATCCGCTGAATGACGTACTGCGGGAATCGCTCCTCGAGTTCCTGCTGCAACTTCTCCGTGCCGAGGCCCTGGTAGCGCAGCGCCGCCGCGGAACACTTGGGGCACTTAGCCATCGGGGCCGTCTCCCAGCCGCAGTGGTGGCAGACGAGTGCCGCGGCCTTGCGGTGGAACGTCAGGGCGATGTCGCAGTGGTTACACTGGGCGACGTGGCCGCACGACGGGCAGTGGACGTGCGTCGAGAAGCCGCGGCGATTGAGAAGCAGCATCACCTGGCCCTTGGCCCTGAGCGCGTCGCGCATCGCGGCTTCGAGCGTCGGGCCGACGGCGAACGGCTTGCCGGTCAGCTTCGGCTCGTGCCGCAGGTCGATGAGCCGCACCGCCGGCATCGGCCGGTTCTCGACGCGCTTCGGCAGCGACAAGACCGTGTACTGGCCGACGTTGGCCGCGTGCCGGCTCTCGAGCGACGGCGTCGCCGAGCCGAGGATGATCGGCACTTCGAGCAGCGCCGCCCGCATCACGGCGACATCGCGGGCGTGGTAGCGCGGCGTTGACTCTTGCTTGAAACTCGTCTCGTGCTCCTCGTCCATGATGATGAGGCCGAGGCGGCGCGTCGGCGCGAAGACGGCACTGCGCGCACCGACGACGACTTGCGTCTGCCCTGCTGCGATGCGCCGCCAGTAGCCGGCGCGCTCGCCGCTGGTCAGGTGCGAGTGCAGGACCGCGACGCCACTCGACCGACCCTTGAAGCGCTCGATGGTCTGCGGCGTCAGGCTAATCTCGGGCACGAGCACGATCGCCTCTTTGCCCTGGCGCACGCACTCCTCGATGGCCCGCAGGTAAAGCTCGGTCTTGCCGCTGCCGGTGACGCCTTCGAGCAGGAACGCCCGGTGCTTCGGCTCCTGGAGCGCCGCGTGGATGGTGTCCCACGCCGCCTGCTGGTCGCCGTTGAGCACGAGGTCGTGCGTCGGCTCGGTCGCCTCGCGCGTCGGGGCCGGCTCGGCCGAGAGCGACGTGACGCTCTCGGGGTCGAAGCGGTCGATGCGCTCGGTGTACTTGCGCACCAGGCCCTTCGTCACGAGGCTCGCCACGGGGGCGGTGCCGAGTTCGCGTGAGAGTTGGGTCAACTCCATCGGCCCGCCGTGCTTCTTGAGCCGGTCGAGGGTCGCCTTCTGCTTCGGCGTGACCCCCGGCAGCGGGTTCGGCAGCGCCTCCTTGGTGACGAGTTCGACGTAGGTGACGGACTTCGTCCCCGCCTGGTCGCGCACCCCGGCCGGGACGACGGCGTGCAGCACCTGGCCCCACCCCGCGAGGTAGTAGTCGGCCATCCACCGCGTCAGCTTCAAGAGGTGTTCGTCGAGCAACGCCGTTTCGTCGAGGACGGCGGTGATCGCCTTGACCTCGCGCACCGGGGCGTCGCCGCTCAGGCGGATGCAGTAGCCCTCGGTGGCGGTGTCGCCGCGGCCGAAGGGGGCCGCGACGCGCTTGCCGACGCCGACGGCCGCGCGGAGCGTCTCGGGCACGCCGTAGGTGTAGGCGTGGTCGAACGGCCGGTCGAAGACGATGTCGGCGAACAGCGGCGCGGGCGCGAGCAGGGGCGTCTCCATGCGCGGACTATAGCCGGGCGGCGGCGCGGCCACAATCGCGGTAGCGGGGCGAAGAGACTTCGCCCCCGGCCCCTCTCCGAGGCGGAGAGGGGAGCAAGTGGGTGGCGGTCAACGGCTCCAACTCACTTGCTCCCCCCCTCCGAGGCGGAGAGGGGGCCGGGGGGAGAGGTCTCTTCGCTCCGCCCCCGCTCCGCGCGGCGCATTGCGTCATACTGGGTAAAAGTGGTGGCCGGTGTACCGGGTAGTGTCAACGCCCGCGGGCAACCCCCGCCGCGACACTACGGTCAGGCAACCCCGTGCGGACCATGACTCCGTTGGGGCGGTTCCCGCGCGAGCCGCACTGACAGGGTGTCGCCACAGACTCGCCCCGCAACACATAAGGATGCCGACATCGGCAGGCACACCATGCGTACCACTCGGAAACCGCTGAACTGGGTCGGGCGGAGTCAGGACGACTTCATGGAATTCCCCGACTGGGCGAAAGCGAAGTTCGGTCGGCAGTTGAACGTCGCGCAGTGGGGCGAAAGGCCGCCGCTCGCGAAAGCGCTGGGTGGCTTCGGGGGTGCTGATGTACTCCAGTTGTCGGAAACGGGCGAACAAGGTACTTTCCGGGTCGTCTTGACAGTACGATTCGCTGGGACGGTTTACGTCCTTCACGCCTTCCAGAAGAAGTCGAGCGAGGGGGCGGAGACACAACCTGCCCACCTCGACCGGGTCCGGAACCGCCTCAAAATGGCGAGGCAATTTCATGAAGAGCGCCGCAAGAACGACGACGAAGCCGAAACGAGTCCCGGTTGAGGAGCCGCCATCCGTCGTCCGCGGCAGCGGCAACCTGTTCCGGGATGTCGGGCTGCCCGACGCGGACTTGCTCCTCGCCAAGGCCGACCTGCACACCGCCATCTACCTGCGGGCCAAGCAGTTGAAGCTCACCAAGGCCAAGCTCGCCAAGTTCCTCGGCGTCGGCTTGCCCGACGCGGCCGCACTGCTGCGCGTCGAGGGGGAGTTCCCCTTCGACCGACTCTTCCGCTTCCTCAACGCCCTGGGCCACGAGGTCGTCATCGCGGTCCGCCCGGCCGCCGCCGGGGCGACACCGGCCGAGACGCGCGTCGAAGCCCCGGAGTCCGCATGAGCCTGCCCGCCGACCACCACCGCCGCTTCCACCGCGCCCACGACCACCTCACGTCGATTTACGGCGACGGCTGGTTTGGGGCCAAGGCCGAGGCGTTCGCCCGCTACTTCGGCACGCCGCTGTTCCTCGCCCTGCAGACCGGCGTCGTGCTGGTGTGGGTCGCGGTGAACGTCGCCGGGCTGACCGCCTTCGACCCGTACCCGTTCATCCTGCTGAACCTGGCGTTCAGCCTGCAGGCCGCCTACGCCGCGCCGATGATCCTGCTGGCGCAGACCCGGCAGACCGACCGCGACAAGGCCCACGCCGACGCCGACGCGCAGCACCGCGAGGACCTCGCCACCGCCGCGGCCCGCCGCCAGGACGAGGCCGCGACCGAGGCCGCCCGGATGCTCGAACTGATGCGGCAGAACACGACGCTCACCGAAGCGGTCAAGGTCCTGAGCGAGCGCATCCAGGACCTGACCGTCGAGATGCACCGCCGCACGTGCCCTACTCGCCCGGCGTGAGCGGCTTGTCAAGCAGCTCGTTGATGCGGTCCGCGCAGAAGATGCGGTTGCGCTTCTGGTTCGTAGTTTGCCGGAGGATGCCGAGCGCCACCAATCCGTCAATGAGTTTTCCGGCTGCTTTGGCCAGCGTGCCGGTGACTTGTTTGGCGCGATTGACCGTGAGGTACGGCGACGAAAACAGTTCGTCGAGGAGCAGCAGCGCCTTTGACGACTGCCCGGCCTGGATCGCCAGTTGCTTGTACTCGCGCGCCAGTTCGAGCAGCCTCCGCGTCCGGAGGGCCGCGTCGATCGCCTGCTCCGCGACCCCGCGGGCGAAGAACTCGATCCACGCTTCCCAATGGCCGTGTCGGCTAACGGCTAGTAAGTGGTCGTAATACTCTTCGCGATGTTCGTCGAAGAACGCTGAGAGATACAAGAGGGGTTGAGACAGAACTCCCCGCTCGCACAGCATCAGGGTGATGAGTAGACGCCCAACGCGGCCGTTGCCGTCGTTGAAGGGGTGGAGCGCCTCGAATTGGTAGTGCATCACCGCGAGTTGTACGATAATCGGCAGCGACCGGTCGTCTCTGAGGAACGTTAAGAAATCGTCCAGCAACGGCGGCAATTGGTGAGGGTCCGCGGGCACGAACCGGGACGCCGAGCCGATGGCGACGGACTGGTCCCGGAACTCTCCGGGGCGCTTGTCGCTCCCGCGAACGCCTTGCATCAAAGACCTGTGGACTTCGCGCAGCAGCCCCCTTGTGAACGGCTGTCCGTTGCGAATTGCCTCCAAGCCGAGTTCCAACGCGAGCACATAGTTGAAAACTTCTTCAGCGTCATCGTTGCGGACGAGGCGACCCGGAATCGTCTCGAACAGGAAAAGTTGGTCGAGCCGGGTTACGGTGCCTTCGATCCGGCTCGATAAGACCGCTTCCCGCCGCAAGAAGGGGCGGATCAATAAGAGGGGATTCGGCAACATCCGACCGGCCCCCGATAATTCCCCGAGGGCGCGGTCAGCGCGGCTAAGTTCGGCCACGAGACTGGCGCTGTAAACGAATGTCGGCGGCGCAGGGTTAGGGACGAACGTCCAGCCACCGAATGTTGATCGGACCAGTCGGCCTGGCGAGTTTGAATCGAAGTCTTCGGGCCGCAAGTGAAGAGTCCTCTTGCAGTTAGCGGTACGCTTCCGGCTTAGTTTCCTCCAGGAACATTACGCGGCGAGTTAGTTTCCGAATACGCCGAAATGGAAATTACGGCGGCGACACCGTAAACGGCATTAGCGTGGTACGACCCGCTACACTAGTAGTGCCTTACCCCCGCCGTTTCGATGAGGGCCAACGCGGTGGCGGACGAGCGCGTCAGAGTCGTGTCGATCATGAACTTCGCCCCGGACGCCAACGCCGAGCGGATGTGCTACGCCTTCCTCGACTCCGTCATCCGCGCCGGGGCCGCCCGCGTGACGCTGCTCACCGAAGACTTCCCGCCGCGGGTCGCCCCGGAACACGCGCGGGCCGCCGAGGTCGAGGTCGTCCGCGGGGTATCGGTTGATGTGGGGCACCCGCATTTCAACTTGCGGTTCAAGCTGCCGAACCTCGCCGCGCAAGCCGAGCCGTTCCTGTTCCTCGACGCCGACACCTACGTCCTGGGCGACCTGCGCGAACTCTGGGCGCGGCGGCACGACCAGCCGTGGGTCGGCGTCGATCACCAGTGGGTGCCGTCGGACGACCGCACGCACCGGTCGGCGTTCCTGAACTCCGGCGTGCAACTCGTCGGCGACCCGAGCTTCTACGACCTCGGCGCGATTCTGGCGGTGCAGAACGCCGCCGCACCGCTGCGGCTCGCCCCGCGCGAAGCCGGCGAACACCCCGGCACGTTCCTGTGCCCCGGCCGCGACCAGGCGGTGCTGTTCCGCTACTTCCGCGCGATCGGCTACGACTACACCAACCCCGCCGTCGGCCCCGGCTGGAACAGCTGCGCCGGCCTGAGCGTCCCGCACCGCGACGGCGAGCGTTGGGCCGCCCGGACGCAGGGCTTGACGCCCGACCACGACGTGCGGGTGCGCCACTACTGGGACCAGTTCAAGCCGTGGAAGATCCGCTGCCCGATCTTCGAGTCGTACGCCGGCGTCGGGTAGGTTTTCGTTGCGGCGTGCGGCGCGGCCGGGTAGACTCGGGCGTTCGCACTTCCGAGGCCTCCCCCATGCGTCCACTCTGGCTCATCCCCGCGACGCTCGCCGCCCTCGTCGTCAGCCCGGCGACGGCCCAACCGCCGCCCGCCGCGCCGACCACCCCGCCGACCGCGAAGAACGAGGTCGTCCCGAAGTCGCCGGCGGTGCTCGAATTCGACGTGGGCTTTCTCGACGGCAGTAACGTCAAGGTCGTCGTCTTGGAGCCGGCCGTGACGGTGACCACGAAGTACGGCAAGCTGACCGTACCGCTGGCCGACTTGCGGCGCGTCGAGGTGGGCTTCCGCTACCCCGAGGGTGTCGAGGCGAAACTGTCGGCCGCGATCGAGCGACTCGCCGCGCCGGCCTACCTCGACCGCGAGGAGGCCGCCAAGGAGATCCGCGAATTCAAGCAGTACGCCGGGCCGGCGCTCAAGCGCGCCGCGACCGACGACGACGCCGAGCGGCGCACGCGGGCGGTGGCGTTGCTGCAGGTCGTGCGCCGCGAGGTGCCGGCCGAGCGAGTCGATGCCAAGGACTTCGACACCGTCGAGACGGCCGACTTCACCGTCCGCGGCCGGCTCGACGCGCCGTCCGTCAAGGTGCGCACCCGGCAGTTCGGCGAGGCGGTCGTGAAACTCGCCGAGGTGCGGCAGTTCCGCGCGGTCGCCGCCGCCCCGTTGGCCGGGGAGATCGCCGTCGATGCCGCGACGCACAGCAAGCTGAACTGGTCGGCCTGGCTCGACACCGAGGTCGAGGTCTCGGCGAACGCCCCCCTGGAGACCACCGCCACCGGCACGATCGACCAGTGGCCGCAGGAGCCGGGGCGTTACACGAGCGGCCCGGCCGGCAACGGCAACGCTGCCCCGAACCAGCAAGGCAACATCCGCGTGCTCGCGGCGAATCCGCCGTTCCAGAACCGGGGCATGGGCATGCCACAGGGGGTGGCGCTGTCCGGGGCGCTGATTGGCCGCATCGGACCGGCGGGGCAGCCGTTCGTGATCGGTGCGGGGTTCGCCCAGCCGCGAATGACCGAGGGCGGTAGGCTATACCTGCAAATCGCCCCGAGCCACTGGGGCAACGAGAACGCCGCCGGCGCGTACAAGGTCAAGAGCGGAGGGTAAAGGCGAGCCGGAAAGCGTCAGCGCCCGGAGTCTGTCAATCGGAACTCCAGGCGCTCACGCTCTACGGCTCGCCTTGACCTACGCCGCTTCGCTCTGACTCGCGCCGGGCGTGTCGAAGAGCTTGCCTTCGGGCTTCGGCATCTTGTTCGGGCCGACCGAGCCGTCCGGGCGGCCCTCCCACTGGTGCGCCCGCAGGCTGTCGAGGACGCGGTGCGCCATCGCCAAAGCGTCGCGGCCGGCCTCGCCGGTGACGCGCGGCGTGCGGCCGTCGCGCACGCAATCGACGAAGTGCCGTAACTCGGCCGTGAGCTGGTCGCCGTTGCGGTCGCCGTCGATGGAGAGCACTTCGAGGTGCCGGCCGAAGACTTCGTCCTTGAGGCGGTTGCGGGCCGCCTGGTCCATGCGCTCGACCCGCAAGCCCTGGCGGCGGACCTCGTCGCTAACCTGCACGAAGTGGACGCGACGGCTCACGAAGTCGATGCCGGCGTAGCCCTCCGGTGCCCAGATGCGCAGGCGGCGCTTCGGCCTCGCACTGATGCGGCTGGCCGTGATGTGGGCGACGCAGCCGCTCTCGAACACCAGCCGGGCGTTGACCATGTCTTCGTGGCCGCCGAGCACCGCGGCACCGACGGCCGACACCTCGCGGACGGGGCCGGGGACGAGCGTCATGATCAGGTCGAGGTCGTGGATCATCAGGTCGAGGACCGCGCCGATGTCCGTGCTGCGGCCGGTGAACGGGCCGTGCCGCTCGGCCTCAATGAACTTCGGCGTGATCGGCCGCTTGACGAGTTCCTCGAACGCCGGGTTGAAGCGCTCGATGTGGCCGACCTGCAACGCGGCCCCCGACTGTCGGGCGAGCGCGATCAACTCCTCCGCCTCTTCGACCGTCTTGCAGACCGGCTTCTCGACGAGGGTCGAGACGCCGCGGCGTAGGAACTCGGCGGCGACGTGGTGGTGGAAACTCGTCGGCGTCACAATGCTGACGGCATCGACGTGACCCAACAGCGGCTCGAAGCGGTCGTAAGCGCGGGTGCCGAGTTGGCGGGCGATCGTCTCGGCCTGGGGCATCGACGCATCGACGACGCCAACGAGATCGACATCGGGGAAGCTCTTGAGGTGCCGGGCGTGGTGCCGGCCGAGGTGGCCGACACCGACGACCGCGATGCGCAACCGCTTGCCGCCGGAGGTGTTGTCTCGGTAGGGGTGGGCGTCGGGTCGCAGCGGGATGGTGCCGCCGTAACCCTCGTCGGGGTTACTGAGCGGCGACCGGGCGGCCGTGGAACCGGGGGTTGGTGTCGCCATGCTCAAGCTGCTTCCTGTCGCCGGTGCCGTCGCGGAAGAAACCCCCGCGTCGGGAGGATCACGCCCTCGGTGTCCGGGGCGTCGCCACTCGTTGCCACTCGCTCGGTAATCGCTTGGGCTAACGCCACGTTCAGGGAGTGGCCGGAACGGTAGGCCACAATGTGGCCGCAAACGTCCACCCCACACAAGGCCAAGTCGCCGATCAGGTCGAGGACTTTGTGCCGCGCCGGCTCGTCGGCGTGCCGCAGGGCGTTGCCGATCGGACCGCGTTCGCCGAACACCAGCAACTCGGAAGTCGTCAGGTGCCGGCCAACGCCCTGCCGGCGCAACGTGACTGCCTCATTTTCGAGCAGGAACGTCCGGCAGTGTGCCAGGTTCCGGGCGAAGGTCGCCGGCGTCACAGCCGTCGTCATCGACTGCCGGGCGATGGGCGACCGCGGCCCATAATCGAGCGTGTAACTGACGCGGCACCCCGGATGCGTGTCGTCGGGGTACAAGGCGATCGTCGCGCCGCCTTGGGACAGCAGGATCGGCGTAGCCGGCGACCAGATCGGCCGGCGGGCCGCTTGCAGCACCGTGCCGGCGGCTTGAAGGGCCTGGACGAAGCCGGCCGCGGAGCCGTCGAGGCCAGGCGGCTCGGGGGCGTCGAGTTCGACACGGCAATTATCGATGCGGAGGCCGGCGAGTGCGGCGAGGACGTGTTCGACGAGCGTCACGCCCGTCTCGGCGGTGCCCAGAGTCGTTCGGCGGTTGGTGCCGGTAACGCGCTCTGCCAGGGCTGGAGTGACGGGGCGATGTGGCAAGTCCGTGCGAACGAACACCAGCCCGGTGTTCTCGGCGGCGGGCACGAAGCGCAGGCGGACGCGTGTCCCGGCGACGATACCGACGCCGCGGACCGTGGCAACGGCGCGAAGGGTACGCTGGTGTCGGTAGCCGATGCGTTGCACTCCACCCCACCTGTCCCGGGCCACGCCCGACGAGCCGTCATTGTGTCGTGATTGCAAGTCCGGGGCCAGCCCGCGTATTCTGCCCGTAGTTCGGCCGAAAGTGCCGAGGCCGCCAAAAGTCGTCACACCTCTCGAGAGGCTTTTCGTCGGCAACTCAAGAACCCTCACTTCATCCGACCTGCCCAGTTTAGCAGATTCCCGGTCCGGCGGCTTGCGTCGAGCCGGGAAATTGTGCCTCCGGCGTACCGCCGACCGTGAGTGGCCGGGGTCTTGCCTGTTTTAGCGGACGACACTGCTCGACCTTACGGGTCGCAGAACGATCGATGTCGTTACTTCATGGGGGCCGGCGCGGTCGCACCGACGGGGGTGACGGCACCCGGCGCGGGGGCCGCGCCGGCGACGGGGGCCGGGGCAGGGAAGCTGTTGTTCAGCGTCGCGATCAGCACGTCGGTCATGTTCGCGGCCGGGGCGACGTAGAACGGCATGGCGGCTTGCGGGCGTAGCTTGAGGTCGTAGTACAGCGGGCTGTTCAACTCCTCGGCCGAGATGGCATCGGGGTAGGCCATAACGAGGTCGAAGCCGTTGGCCTCGACGATCGCCTTGACGCACTGCTGAATCTCGGAGTACAGGTTGCGCAGGTATCCGGCCGACTCCTCATCGAGCGCCTTGCGGTAGCCCTTCTCCTTGTCCTCGAACTCGCGCTGCTTGACGGTCGCCGCCTTCATGATCTCCTCTTGCTTGGTCGGCAGCGGCTCGGCCTGCATGCGCTTCTGCATCTCGGCGATGTCGTTGCGCAACTTGCTGAGGTCGGCCGAGGCGACGACGCGCTTCTGGTTCATGACGCTCGCGTAGTGCTGCCACTTCTTGTAGTCGCGCATGACCTGGGCGACGTTGAACACCGCGACGCGGCCGGTCGATTTCGCGGCGGCCGGGGCCGGCGCGGGGGCCGCGGCGGGGGCGGGCGGGGTTTGGGCGTGGGCCGCAAGGCCGAACGCGATGACCGCCGACAGGGAGACGATGAAGCGCTTCACGAACGTGCCCTCCTCATGGCAACTCTGCGGCCGCCCCCGTGTTCCGCGGGGCCGCGGCCGTCGGGCGTGGCGTCCAGTGCCGGCCCGCTTCTCTTGGCGGGCGGGTTTTACCGCACCCCCCGCCGCGCGTCAATCGCAAGCCTCGGGCTGAACTCCCCAGCCCGCGACGGCCGATGAAACGGCGACGCATCCTCCCCCGGCCCGAGTGCTCGTCATGCCCCCGCGGACCCCCCGAGCGCTGCTCGCCGGCCTGGCGCTGCTCTTCGGCGCGGCCGGCTGCGGCAAGCCGGCGTCGGCCAAGCCGGCGACGGTTCGCGGTCAGGTCTTGCTACAATCCCGCCCCCTGATCGGCGGCGTGGTGGTGTTCGCACCGAACCGCGACCGCGGCAACGCCGGCAAGACGGTGTTCGCGAAGATCGACGAGCAAGGGCACTACGAGTTGGCCCGCGACGGCGACCCGGCGGTGACGCCCGGCTGGTATCGTGTGGCGATTGCCGAACCGGCAGACTTGAACCTCGAAGCGAGCGGCTACCCGCGCTTCCCCGCCGCGCTGCGCCGCCCCGACCTGTCGGGCGTCGAGCGCGAAGTCGCCCCCGGCCGCGACAACGTCATCGATTTGCACATCGTCGTCGGGCAGTGAGGGAGGGGGTCGCGCTGAATGGGCGAGCCGCCGGTCCTCGGCCCCGCCGCAGGCGAACTGTAGGGGCACCCCTCGTGGGTGCCCAGCAGCGACAGCAATTCTGTCGGGGTGGGGCCGTTAGCTACCGCAGGCGGGAGCGCAGGCTGGGCACCCACGAGGGGATGCCCCTACAAGAACTCCCGTCGCGCTACCGCGCCACGGTCGAGACTTCGGCATAGTTCGGGAAGCTCGCCAGCCCCTGCCGGTCGGCCTCCAACTCCTGAACCAACTTCGCCACGGCGTCGGCGGCGGTCGCGGCCGTGACTTCGTCCGGCGCGATCAGCGATGACGGCGTCGGGGGCGTCGGGGCCTTCGACAGCAGCGGGCCGGCCGGGGCGTCGGCTGCCGGCATCACCGTGGCACCGTCGGCCGACTTCGTCGGGGCCGGGCGCGAGCCGAGTTGCTTGGCCATCAAGCCGACGGGCTGGAGCGAGAAGCAGCCGGTCGAGGTGAGCGTCGCCGCGAGCGCGGCGAGGAGGAGCGGCTTCGTCACGGCGTCACCACCTTAAACACGCGGGCGGGGGTGGCGGCGGGCGTCTCGGCCAGCGCGGCCTCGGACTTGCCGCGGAGCGGGGCCTTCACGCCCAGGCGGGCGACGCGACTGTGGTACAACGCCGTCGCCTGCTTCTCGAGGTCGTCGGCCCGCTTCAGGAGCGCCTCGTCGTTGGCGTCGTTGCCGACGACGCGCAGCTTGAGGCAGACTTCGAGCCGCCGGCCCCAGGCGTCTTGCTCGGCCTTGAGCGCCTCGGCGAGCGCGGCCGGCTCCAGCGGCGCGACGGCGACCGGCGGGCGGGCCGGGGTGGCGGTCACGTCGGTCTTCTTGTCGCCGGGCAGGGCAGGCGTAAAGCGCGCGTACCACGACGGGGCCTCGGCCTTGTCGCGCGGCGTCGGCTCGGCGGCGTGGGCGAGTGTGCCCAAGGCCACGCCGGCACCGAGCGCGCCGATGAGTGCGGAGCGTCGCATCTGAAATCCCCCCGTGAAGCGAGTCCCGCGGCCGCCCGGTTCCCCAACCGGTGCCGCGACGCGGGGGGTTATGCCAGAACCGGGGGGGGTGTCAACGCCAAGGAGAAGAGTGGTAACCGCGGAGGAGCAGAGTAGCGGAGAAGACCAGACCTGAATTTGGATTTCTCCGCTACTCTGCTCCTCCGCGGTGAAACGTTTTGTTCTACAACTTTGGCCGTGCCGTGTGCCATTGCGTTTTCGACTCGTACATCCGGGCGATGCGCAACATCCGCTCCTCGTCGAAGGGCGGCGATAAGAGCTGGAGGCCGATCGGCAGCTTCGACGCCGTGAAGCCGCACGGCAAACTCATGCCCGCGATCCCGGCGAGGTTGCACGAAATCGTGTACACGTCCGACAGATACATCGCCAGCGGGTTGTCCGACTTCTCGCCAACCTTGAACGCCGCCGTCGGCGAAGTCGGACCCATAATGACATCACACTTCGTGAACGCCGCCGTGAACTCGTCCAGGATCAACCGGCGCACCTTCAACGCCTTGAGGTAGTACGCGTCCTTGTAGCCGCTCGACAGGGCGTAGGTGCCGAGCATGATGCGGCGTTGCACTTCCTTGCCGAAGCCCTCGCCGCGGGACTTCGAGTAGGTGCCGATCAGGTCGGTCTTCGCCGACGTGCGGTGGCCGTAGTGCATGCCGTCGAAGCGGGCCAGGTTGCTCGACGCCTCGGCCGTCGCCACGAGGTAGTAGACCGCCACCGCGTACTTCGTGCCCAGCGGCAAGCTCACGTCCACGAGCGTCGCGCCCTGCGCCTCGTACTCTTTGAGGGCGGCCCGCACGGCGTCGCCGACTTCGGTGTCGAGGCCGGCGTCGAAGAACTCCTTCGGCACGCCGACGCGCAAATTCGCCACCGGGTCGTTGAGCGTGCGCGTGTACGCCGGGACGGGCCGCTCGACGCTCGTCGAGTCGCGGCGGTCGTGGCCGCTGAGCACTTCCATCATCAGCGCCGCGTCGGTCACGTCGTGGGTGAACGGCCCGACCTGGTCGAGCGAACTGGCGAACGCGATCAGTCCGTAGCGCGACACGCGACCGTAGGTCGGCTTGACGCCCACAATCCCGCACAGCGCGGCCGGCTGGCGGATCGAGCCGCCGGTGTCGGTGCCGAGCGAGAGCGGGGCTTCGCAGGCGGCGACGGCCGCGGCACTACCGCCCGACGACCCGCCGGGGATGCGACTCACGTCCCACGGGTTGCGCGTCGTTTGGTACGCGCTATTCTCCGTAGACGAACCCATCGCGAACTCGTCCATGTTCGTCTTGCCAAGAATCACGGCGTCGGCGTTCTTCAAGCGCTCCACGGCGTCGGCGTCGTACGGAGGCACGAACTTTTCGAGCATCTTGCTGGCGCAGGTCGTGCGGACGCCCTTCGTACACAACACGTCCTTGACCGCGACCGGCACACCCGCCAGCGCCCCCAGTTTCGCCCCACTCGCCCGCCGCGCATCGACCGACGCCGCCTGCGCCCGGACGCTGGCCTCATCGACGAGCAGAAACGCCCGCACGGCCGGCTCGCGCGACCGGATCGACGCCAGGAACGCCTCGGCGATCTCGACGGCCGAGGCCCCGCCGGACGCCTGGAGGGCGAGCAACTCGGTGGCCGTCTTCTCGATCAAATTCATGACGGGTCCGGGGTGTGAGATTCTCAAAGAGTTTTTGCCGCGGAGACGCAGAGACGCGGAGAAAACCAAATTTTAAACTTGAATTTGGTTTTCTCCGCGTCTCTGCGTCTCCGCGGCAAAAGCTCTTCTCAGTTTAGTGCGAGACGGGTTCGTCCGAGTCGAAGACCGCCGGGACGCCGAAGTGGCTGCCCTGCCGGCTCGGCGCGTTCGCCAACGCCTCGGCGACACTCAGCGACGGGGTCGGGGTGTCGTCGCGGAAGACGTTCTGCAGCGGCAGCGGGTGCGCCAGCGGCTCGACGCCCTCGGTATCGACTTCTTGTAGGGCATCGACGTAGTCGAGGATGCGGTTGAGTTGCGCGGCCATCGTCGTCAAGTCGGCGTCGCTCACTTCGAGCCGGCTGAGCTTGGCGACCTTGCGCACGTCGGCGAGTTCCAGGGACACGGCAAGCCCTCCAGAAATGGCGAAAGCCGCGGGGCCTCTCGGGGCACCACGGCTAGTGAAGTCACCGGGGGCGTTAAACGCCTTGCATACTGAACGGCTGACGCTTCAGCGGCTTGACGACCTGGCCGTTGCGGATCGCGGCGGCGGAAACCCAGATGCGGACCACTTCGCCCTCGACGACGCACTTGACCTTTTGGAGGTTGGCTTTGTAGCGCCGGCGGTTGATGCCGGTGATCTTCTTACCGACCCCGCCGAGGTACTTGGCCTTACCGCGGTAGGTGATCGAGTTGCCGTAGGCAGCGGTGCGCCCCGTGAAAAAGCACTTCTTGGCCATGACTACTACCCCGGAATAACGTCAGAACCGCCACTATATCGCGAACCGCCAATGCCACAAGTGGCGAATCGCCCCCGGCGAAGAGACCTCACCCCCCGGCCCCCTCTCCGAAACGGAGAGGGGGAGCAAGTGAGACTTAGTCAACGACTACTACGCCCTTGCTCCCCTCTCCGCGTCGGAGAGGGGCCGGGGGTGAGGTTTCTTCGCCCCCCAGCCCAGATTGCCTGTCGCCCCGCCCCTTCGCCCGCCGATAAGAGCCGAACCGTCGCCACGGGTTTCTCGTCGTCAGGGGTTCGACCATGCGGATCGGCACGCGTTTGCTCACGGCCCTCACCCTCGTCGCCGGCGTCCAGGCCGCCGGTCTCGCGCAGGCCCCCCGGCTCGAAGACTTGCTCGCCCGCAAGCCGATTCACCCCGTCACGATCACCACACCGACCGCCGCGGAACTCGCCGGCTGCCGCGTCGAGCCGATGACGTACCCGAAGCCGGCGACCGGGACCGTCGTCAAGGACGGCCAGGGCCGAATCCTGCGGCAGTTCATCGACAGCAAGGGCCGCGGGGCGGCGGACCTCGTCTACTTCTACCACAATGGCGTCGAGGCGTACCGCGAGATCGACGCCAACGGCAACGGCAAGCCCGACCAGTTCCGCTGGCTGGGCGTCAACGGCGGCAAGTGGGGCGCGGACGCCGACGAGGACGGCACCATCGACACCTGGTACGTCCTGTCGCCCGAGGAGCTGAGCCAGGAAGTGTTCGCGGCGTTGCAGACCCGCAACCCCAAGCGGCTCGAAGCCCTCCTGCCGACGGCCAAGGAGCTGCAATCGCTCGGGCTGCCGCCGGTTGAAGTCGAGAAGCTGCTGCAACGCGCCGCGGCGGCCGGCAAGCGCTTCGCGGCCACGGCGGCGGCGCTCGCGCTGACCGACAAGGCGCGCTGGGTCCACGTCGAGTTGGGCCTGCCGAACGCCGTGGCCGCGGACACCTTCGGCGGACAGGGCGACCTCGTCAAGCAAGGCTCCGCGCTCGTCCTTTTCGAGAAGGGCGACGGCAAGGCGGACGTGTTCACCGTCGGCGAGATGGTGCAGGTCGGCAAGGCGTGGCGGCTGCTCGACGGGCCGTCGCCCGGCGCGGCGCAGAACTCGACGCCGGGCGGCGGCGCGAACGTCGCCGTCTTGCCTCCCGAGGCGCAGCCGCTGCTGGCGAAGTTGCAGGCGGTCAAGCCGGCGGCCGACGCGGCCGACAGGCGTCGCTACCACCTCGAACAGGCGGCGATCCTGGAGCAGATCGTGACGCTCACCAAGGGCGACGACCAGCAGCCGTGGCTCAAGCAGGTGATCGACGCCTACGCCGCGGCCGTGGAGGCGAACGTCGCCGACAGTGCGGCGGCGCTGGCCCGGCTCAAGGAGTGGGCCGGCATCATCACCAAGGACGCCCCAAAGACGAGCGCCGCCGCCTACGCCGACTTCCGCACCGCCCGGACCGAGTACACCGCCCGCATGGGCGCGGCCAAGGGCGTGACTCAAATCGGCGACGTGCAGAAGTGGTGGCGCGAGCTCCTCGAAGCGTTCGTGGCCAAGCACCCGGCGGCCGAGGACGCCCCCGAGGCGATGATGCAGCTCGCCGTCAGTCACGAGTTCCTCGGCCGGGACGGCGAGGCGGCGGCCAAGGGCTGGTACGAGAAGCTCGCGGCCAACTACGCCGGGCACCCCAACGCGGCGAAGGCGCAGGGGGCCGTCCGCCGGCTCACCAGTGAGGGCAAGGCGTTCGTGCTGCCGGCCGCGGCCACGCTCGCCGGCCAGCCCTTCGACTTCGCCGCGACGGCCGGCAAGCCGACGCTGGTGTTCTACTGGGTCAACTGGAAGGGCGACCCGGACGCCGAGGCCCGCGTGCTCGCGGACCTCAAGGCCATCGCGGAGCTGGTGAAGGCCTACGGCGACAAAGGGCTGAATGTCGTGACGGTGAGCCTCGACGACGACCCGGCGCGGGCGGCGCAGACCGTTGCCGCCGTGGGGTTGCCGGGGGCGCACCTGCACCTACCGGGCGGCCTCGACCGCTCGCCCTTGGCTGTCGCCTACGGCATCCAGTCCGTGCCGCACGCCTTCCTGCTCGACCGCGCCGGCAAGGTCGTCAACCGCAACGCCCAGTACAGCCCCACGCTGAAAGACGAGATCGAGAAGTTGCTAAAGTAACTCCCGGCGAGCGGGGGACGACAGTCCCCCGAGTTCGCCCCCGGAGTCACACCATGCCGACGCGAACTCTTCTCCTGCTCGCGACCATCGCCCTCCTGCCGGTCGGCGCGGTGGCCGCGCCGCCGCCGCGGCCGAATGTGCTGCTGATCGTCGCCGACGACCTCGGGTTCTCCGACCTCGGCTGCTACGGCGGCGAGATCGCCACGCCCCACCTCGACGCCTTGGCCGCCAACGGCTTGCGCTTCACGCAGTTCTCGAACACCGCCCGCTGCTGGCCGTCGCGCGCCGCGATCCTCACCGGCTACTACGCCCAGCAGGTCCGCCGCGACGCCGTGCCAGGCGTCAAGAGCGGCGTGGCGGGCACCCGGCCCGAGTGGGCGCGGCTGCTGCCCGAGATGCTCAAGCCGCTCGGCTACCGGGCCTACCACTCCGGCAAGTGGCACGTCGATGGCAAGCCGCTGGCCAACGGCTTCGACCACTCGTACAGCCTCGACGACCACGACCGCCACTTCGCCCCGAAGCTGCACAGCGAGGACGGCAAGCCGCTGCCGCCGGCCGACGCGAAGTCCGGCTACTACTCCAGCACCGCCATCGCCGACCACGCCATCAAGTGCCTCCGGGAGCACGCGGCGAAGCACGCCGACGCGCCGTTCTTTGAGTACCTGGCGTTCACCGCGCCGCACTTCCCCGTGCAGGCGTCGCCGGCCGACATCGCCCCGTACCGCACGACGTACCTCGCCGGCTGGGACGCCCTGCGCGACGCGCGGTGGCAGCGGATGCAAGCGCTCAAGATCGGCGGCACGGCACTCGCCCCGATCGAGCGCGACCTCGGCCCGCCCTACGCGAACCCGGCCGCGATGACGAAGCTCGGGCCGAACGAACTGAACCGGCCGCGGGCGTGGGCCGACTTGACGCCGGCGCAGCGGGAATTCCAGGCGGGCAAGATGTCCGTCCACGCCGCGATGGTCAGCCGCATGGACGCCGAAATCGGCCGGGTGGTCGCCCAACTGCGCTCGACGGGCGCGCTCGACAACACGCTGATCCTGTTCCTCTCGGACAACGGGGCGAGCGCCGAGATCATGGTCCGCGGCGACGGCCACGACCCGCACGCCGAGTGCGGCACCGGGGCGACGTTCCTGAGCATCGGGCCGGGCTGGTCGAGCCTCGCCAACACGCCGTTCCGCCGGCACAAGACGTGGGTCCACGAGGGCGGAGTCTCGACGCCGCTGGTCGCCCACTGGCCCGCCGGGGTCGCCGCGCGGGGCCAACTCCGCGCGACGCCGGGGCACGTCATTGACCTGGTCCCGACGATCCTGGAAGTCGCCGGCGGCCGCGTCCCTGGGGTGTGGGCCGGTCAGCCGGTGCCGCCGCCGCCCGGCAAGAGCCTCGTCGCCGCCTTCGCCAAGGACGCGACGGTGCCGCGCGAGTCGCTGTGGTGGCTGCACGAGGGCAACCGGGCGTTGCGCGTCGGCGACTGGAAGGTCGTCGCGGCCGGCGCGGCGAGTCCGTGGGAACTGTACGACGTGAGCGCCGACCGCTCCGAGACGCGCGACCAAGCGGCCGACAAGCCCGAGAAGGTGCGCGAAATGGCGGCGCTCTGGGCCAAGCAACTCGCCGAATTCACGGCGCTCGCGGCGGCGAAGTGACACTCCCGGCGAGCGGCGGGAACCAAACGCCTCGGAGGTCCCGCGATGGGCGAGTGGTTGGCGGCCGTGGCCACGCACCCCGTGACGCTGATCGGGGTCGGCAGCGCCGTCGGCGGCAACTTGCGCTTCTGGCTCGGCCGCTGGGTCGACGCCCAGGCGTGGCCCGGCGGGCTGCCGTGGGGCACGCTCGTGATCAACGTCAGCGGCTCGTTCCTGCTGGGGTTCTTCGCCGTCGCCTTTGTGGAGCGCGTGGGCCCGCCCCGCCGCGAGGCGTACCTGCTGCTGGGCACCGGCTTCTGCGGCGGCTACACGACGTTCTCGACGTTCGAGTGGGAGACGTACAAGCTCCTCCGCGAGGGCCACTACCCGGCGGCGCTCGGCAACGTCGCGGCGAGTTGCGTCGTCGGCTTCGTGGCGGTCGCGGCCGGGGCGCTGCTGGCGAGCCTAATTCTCGGCAAGCGCTAACGCGGCGCGACTCACGCCCGCGGCGGGCGGTGCCCCCGGCGGCCGGCGGAGCGCGCCGACGGCCAACGCCGCGAGGGCCAGTGCGACCGCCACCACCGCGAGGGCGACCCCGGCCCGGCGTCGGCGGCCGCGGGGCGACGCGGGGGGGCGGGTGACCGAGGCCGCGATTTCGGCGCGCGACACGATGGCCGTCGGCGACTCGGCCGCGAAGTCGAAGTCGCCGGCCGGCGGGGGCGTGCCGTCGGACGGGGGCTTGGCCGGGCGCGGCAGGCAGAAGGGCACGATGTCGGTCTTCGAGGCGGACGACTCGTCGAGGGTGCCGGCCGTCTCCGGGCCGCGCTCGTCGCCCGCCCAGGGGCGGGGCAGGCGCGCGCCGAGGGCCGCGTCGAGCGCGGGGCGGCGGCCGGCGAAGAGTTTGACGAGGAAGTCCGGCCCCGCGGTCGCGAACCGGGCGAGCGCCGCCGCCGCCGCCGCCGCGGTGGGGTAGCGGTCCTCGGGGCGGCGCGCCAGCAGCGTGTGGACGGCGTCGGCGAGGCCCGTCGGCAGGTCGGGCCGCAGCAGGTCGATGCGCGGCGGGTCGCGCAACTGCTTCGCCATCAGCTTGCTCACCGGCGAGCCGTCGGGGAAGGGCGGGGCACCGGACAGCAAGTAGTACAAAGTACCGCCCAGCGCGTACTGGTCGGCGCGGCCGTCCACCGCGGAGCTATCGACGGCCTGCTCCGGGGCGAGGTAGTCGGCCGTGCCGAGGATCGTCCGCGCGCCGGCGACCAGGGTCAGCCCGGTCGCGCCGCCGACGAGCACGATGCCGAGGTCGAGCAGCTTGCAGTCGCCGGCGCGGTCGAGCAGCACGTTGGCCGGCTTCACGTCGCGGTGGACGAGGTCGGCGTCGGCGGCGCACTGCAGGGCGAGCGCCACCTGGTGGCCGACGCGGGCCGCCCACCCGGCCGCGAAGGTGCCGTGCCGCGCGACCGCGGCCTGGAGGCTCATGCCATCGACGTACTCCATGACCAAATACGGCGGCTTGGCCTCGGTGTCGAGGTCCAGGACGCGGACGATGTTGGGGTGCGCGAGCGCCGCCGCGGACTGGGCCTCCCGCGCGAAGCGGGCGCGGGCGGTGGCGTCGTCGGCGAGGGCGGCGGCGAGGAGCTTGACGGCCACCGCGCGCCCGGTGGTCGCGTGCTCGGCCAGAAATACCTGGCCCATGCCGCCGCCGCCGAGGCGGTCGAGCAGCCGGTACGGCCCCGCCACGAAGCCGCGCCACCGCCCCAGCGCGAGCTGCCCCGCCTGGAACGCCGTGCAGGTGCCGTCGGTCACCAGGCGGTCGAGCAGGTCGCCGGGCCGGGGGCCGTCGTGGGCCGCGAGCGCCGCCTGGAGGCGCGGCTCCGCCACGAGCCGGCTGGCGCGGATCACCTCGACCATGTCCAGGAGTGTGGCGGGCTTCGGCATGTCGCCGGGCGGCTCGGGGTCGGGCGGGGGCGTGAGACGTGGGGAGTGTAGGACAACTTCGGCCGCGCGGGAACGGTGTCGGAATCCCCGCGGGGATTTCCCGGAATTCCCCGACGCCGCGCGAAAGCCGGTGCCGCGTGTCCTACGGTTCGGGGTGCCGCCGGTCCGCCCAGGCCCGGCCGCCGACACTCCGCACGCCGAGGGCCGCCATGATCCGCACCACTGCCGCCGCGAGCCGCGTCCGCGGCGGGGCCGCCTCCGTCGAGTTCGCGGTCTGCATGATTTGGGTACTGTTCCCGCTGATGGTCGGCCTCTGGGAGGCCGGCCGGGCGGTGCAGGTCCAGCAGATGGTCTCGACCGCCGCCCGCGAGGGGGCGCGGCTCGCCGCGCAGGGCCGCACCGTCACGAGCGCCGGCGTCCAGACCGACATCAAGGCCGCCATCCTCCCGGCGTCGAACACCACCAACCAGCCCAACGTCAAGGCCGCCGTGATGCAGTCGCTCGCCGGCTCGGGGCTGAGCGGCCTGCGCTGGGACGACGTGACGGTCACCTTCGCCTTCACCGACGGCACCACCAGCAACACCGACCCGTACCAGGGCACCAAGAACCAGGGGTTCACGGTGAAAGTGGTCGTGCAGTACAACGCCAAGGTCCGCTGGCTCCAGGACGCGAACCTCGCGGGCTTGAGTATCACGTCCCTGCAAAGCACCACCAAGTGGCAGATGCTCGTGGACGACACGTTCGTCATCAACGACAGCCTCCCGGTCTGGTGACCGCCCGCCCCCCGAGCGCCTGAGAGAGAGCCTGACCGCACCCCGTGGAGTCCCGCCGATGCGCCCCGCCCGCCCAGCCTCGAGTGCCCCCCGGACCCCCGCCCGCCGGCGCGGCGCGACCCTCGTCGAGTTCGCGCTGGTGATGCCGGTGTTCCTGATGTTCCTCTTCGGCATCTTCGAGTACGCGCGCTACCTGATGATGCACCAACTCTTGCACAACGCCGCGCGCGACGCGGCCCGCTGGGGGGTGGTGCGCAGCAACTCGCCGCCGGCCGTGGCCCCGACGGCCTACGCCTCCGGCGACCCGCGGCAGTCGTTCGAGGCCGCCTACAGCGCGACGCGCCCCATGTACAAGGTGCCCTTCATCGAGGACCGCTTCGCCCAGCAAGCGGTCGGCACCGAGCGCAACCTCGTGAATATGTACATCCGGGTTTACACGGTGGACAACACGACACTCTACAGCGACCCGCCGGTCATCCAGCCGGCCCCGCCGCCGTCGGCGTCGGTCGGCACGCCGGCGTGGAACCAGGGCGGCTTCTCGGACCGGCTCGCGGTGCAGGTCGTCGGCCAGTACACCACGTTCCTGCCGGTCTTCGGCCTGTCGAAGAGTATCAACGTCAACATCATCGCCATGATGGGCTTCGAGGGCTGACCCGCCCGCCCCACCCTTTCGTCCCGCGCAATTTTCCCCGGAGTTTCCGCCATGCGTCCCCTCCCGCGACACGGCCCCCGGCGCGGCAGCATCCTGCCGATCGTCGCGATGCTGCTGCCGATCTTGTGCTCGTTCACGGCGTTGGCCCTCGACCTGGGCATCCTGGCGGTGTCGCGGACGAACTGCCAGAGCGCCGCGGACTCCGCCGCGCTCGTCGCCACGCGGACGCTGGACAACAAGACGGTCGGCAACAACAGCAACCAGGCCGCCGCTAACGCCGCCGCGCTCCAGGACGTGACGGACAACAAGCTGGCGTCGCAGCCCGGCAACCCCAACTCGACGACGGTCGAGTTCGGCCTGTACAAGTACTACGACAGCACGAACCCGCCGCCGCCGCCGCCGCCCGGTGCCCCGGCCTACGCGAACCCCGGCTTCAACGTGACGACCTGGTACCCGGCCGGGGCCGCGCTGCCGGCCGGGGAGAAGTCCTGGACGGCCAGCCGCATCACGGTGACGGCCAACCAGGTCAGCCTGTTCAGCTCGGCGATGGGCGTGACCAACCTGAACAGCTACGCCTACGCGGTGGCGGTCTACCGGCCCCGCGACATCGCCATGACGCTCGACATGACCGGCTCGATGAAGTTCGGCTGCACGGCCCGCGGCAACGACGCCTTCCTGAGCTGCGACCCGCTGTACCCGCAGGCCGGCCACTTCGCGCGGTACCCCGCCTACGCCGCCAACAACCCGAGCACCGGGACCAACCTCGCCGGGGCACCGTCGGCCCGGCACAACCCCTTCTTCACGACGGCCAGCTACAACTCGACGTACGTCTACGCCCCGCACAACTACACCGTCAAGAACGCCGGCGGCCCCGCCGCGGTGCTCGACTTCTACTACGACCCGGCGAACGTCGGCAGCCCCACGACGAGCGTCGCGACGGTGACGGTCGCCAACCTGAAGCAGGCGTTCCACCACTGGACGCCGCCGGTGACCAACCCCGGCAACCCGGACGTCTACATCGCCGCGACCAACGACTACTCCGCCTGGAGCACCAACACCACGGCCCTGACCGCCGGCACGTACAGCGTCTACCCGACGCCGGAGTTCTTCAAGGACCAGACCGACAGCCAGTGGGTCGGCGACCGCTTCCCCCGCAAGCGCGGCGCGGAGCGTCTGGGTAGCCCCGGCACCTGGGACCCGACGGCGACCAACGGCGCGACGTTCGCGCTGGCCGAGTACCTCGGCTGGACCGACCGCTACTCCGGCGGCACCGTGCCGACGCCGACGGCGATCACGTCCGGCTTCGGGGTGCCGGGGGCCTCGACCGCCGGGGCCGGCCAGGCCAAGACGCGCGCCACCCTGCCGGCCGCGACGAGCCCGACCGCGTCGCGGCTGGCGGACTACAAGACCGATTGGAGCGACTTCCGCGACGCCACCTGGGAGAAGTACGGCTACGACCTGAACGTGAACCTGTACGCCGCGAACCGCCCGGCCACCTGGGACCCCGGCATCGACCCCGAGCAGGCCGCCCCGACCCTCCTGACGCAGCCCCGCGGCTACCCGACCGGGGACAGCCGGCGTACGTGGTGGAGCACGAACAAGTCCGACCCCACGAACCCGCTGGTGACCCCCGGCCGCTTCAAGGGCTACACGATGGGGCCGGGCTACTGGGGCAAGAGCTTCTTCCAGTGGCCGCCCGACCCCCGCGCCCCCGCGGGCACCTTCGGCACGGCCGGCTACGTGGCGGGCGACTGGCGGCGGCGGTTCTACTTCAAGACCGACGCCCCCGCCAACGCGGCCCTGACCGCGAGCCAACTCGACCCCGCGATCGACAACCGGCCCGGTGCCGGCGTCGCGCTCGACAGCATCAACGCGGCGCTGTTGCGCAACGGCGTCGGCGAGACGACGAGCCTGCCGGGCGGGTCGAACCAGATCAACTACCGGGCCGTGCTGGCGTGGATCAAGCAGCCGCCGATGTGCCTGCCGCCCAACCTGCGCGCCGGCCGCGTGGTCTACTACACATCGATCCCGGACGACGTGGATGTCTCGACGGGCAGCGCCGACGTGCAGAAGGACAAGGCCTTCTGGAAGGCGTACATCGACTACGTGCTGAACAACAGCGCGTACGTCAACAACGGCATCGGGCTGTCGGACTACGAGAAACTCGGCTGGCCCGAGGGGGCGACGCCGGCCATTTACCAGAGCGCGATGGGCCAGTACGACATCGACGCCGCGGGCACCACGCCGGCCGACCCGTTCCCGTACATGAACTACCTGGACAACCCGAGCCGCCCGCGGACCACCTTCTGGTTCGGCCCCATCACGATGATGTCGCTACTCGGCTCCAGCCTCGACAACGGCGTCAGCCGCTTCCAGAACGCCTGGGCGGGGACCGTCCACGAGACGCAGACCTGGCAGCTCAAGGTCGGCGTCAATTCGGTCCTCGACGACATCCGCAAGAACCACCCCAACGACAACGTCGGCCTGAGCTACTTCTCGGCCGGCCAGTACGGGTTCACGTCCGTCGGCTGTAGCCAGGACTTCAAGCTGCTGCAGGCGTCGCTGTTCTACCCCAAGCCGCTCGTCGAGGACGGCACGGTCTGGACGGACGAGACCAAGGAGTTCCGGGCCTTCGACACCGGCATGAACTGGCTGGGGTACGGCAAGGTGAACAACGCCCAGACCGGCACCGACCCCAACACCGGCCTGGCGACCTGCTTCAACATCCTCGCCCCGGTGGCGACCGGCTCGGCCAACCCGACCCTGCCGACCCTGCCGCCGGCCCCCTACGGGACCGCGTCGGTGGCGCGGCGTGGCCGGCGCGGCGCGTCCAAGATCGTCATCTTCGAGACCGACGGCGTGCCCAACTCCACGAGCAACTCGAACTTCCAGACCCAGGGGTACAACTCGTACTACTCCATCGACGTGAGCACCTCGCCCGGCGGCTCGTCGAGCGGGATGGCCCTCGCGGTCGTCGATCAGATGGTCAAGCCGATCGCCTCGACGACCTCCGGCGACAGCGGGCTGGCGTCGCCGAGTAGCCCGACGAAGGTCTATGCCATCGGCTTCGGCGACATCTTCAGCACCAGCACGACGGCGGCGACCGGGGCCCGTACGTTCTTGCTCCAGGTGCAGCAGCACGGCGGCACGTCCGGCTCCGCCGACACCGGCATCCCGGCGGAGCAGATCATCACGGGGCCGTACCAGACGCGCATCAGTTCGCTCAAGACCGCCTTCGAGCGCATCCTGCAGAGCGGCGTCCAGGTTACGCTCGTCGAGTAGGCGATTCGCGGCGAGCCGGAAGCGTCAGCGACCGGAGTCCCC
>JAYTUC010000097.1:0-8451 GCA_043744775.1 Fimbriiglobus sp.
CCGCGACCCGCTCTGCCCCCCGAGACGACGGTGCCCATGTCGGCGAAGACGAAACCCAACGCCGCGTTCACGGCCGCCCCGACCGCGAGCTACGACCCCTCCAACCCCTTCATCGTTCAGGGGGACCGCTCGATCCTCGTCGAGGTCGATAACCCCAAGTATGCCGAGGCCCGCGACGCCCTCGCCCCGTTCGCCGAGCTGGAGAAAAGCCCCGAGCACATCCACACCTACCGCATCAGCAACCTCTCGCTCTGGAACGCCGCCGCCGCCGGGATCAGTGCCGACGAGATGGTCGCGGTGCTGACGCGCTACACCAAATTCCCGATCCCCGGCAACCTGCCGGCCGACATCGCCGAGAGCGTGTCGCGCTACGGCCGCATCCGCCTCGAGAAAACCGCTGACGGCTTGCGCCTGGTGTGCGCCGACCGGCCGCTGCTCGAAGAGATCGTCCGGCAGAAGAAGGTCAACGTCTACCTCGGCGAGCGCATCGACGACGTGAGCTTCGCCATCGCGCCGGAGTTTCGCGGCGTCTTGAAGATCGCGCTGATCACGATCGGCTACCCCGCCGAAGACCTGGCCGGCTACACCGAGGGCGCGGGGCTGCCGATGGCCCTGCGTGAAGTCGCCGCGAGCGGGCTGCCGTTCGTCGTGCGCGACTACCAGCGCGAGGCGGCCGATGTCTTCCACGCCGGCGGCGACGTGCGCGGCGGGTCGGGCGTGATCGTGCTGCCGTGCGGTGCCGGCAAGACCATCGTCGGCATCGTGGCGATGTGCCTGTTGCAGAAATCGACGCTCGTGCTCACCACCAGCATCACCGCGGTGAAGCAGTGGCGGCGCGAAATCCTCGACAAGACTTCGCTGAACCCCAGCGAGGTCAAGGAGTACACCGGCGAGATCAAGGAGATCGGCCCGGTGACCGTGGCGACCTACCAGATCATCACCTACCGGCCCGACAAGACCGAGGAATTCCCGCACTTCGGGATTTTCGAGAAGCAGGACTGGGGCCTGATTATCTACGACGAAGTCCACCTACTGCCGGCCCCGGTGTTCCGCGTGACGGCCCAGATTCAGGCCCGCCGCCGGCTGGGGCTGACGGCGACCCTCATCCGCGAGGACGGCCGCGAGGGGGACGTGTTCAGCCTGATCGGGCCGAAGAAGTATGACGTGCCGTGGCGCGACCTCGAAGGCCGCGGCTGGATCGCCACCGCCGCGTGCGCCGAGATCCGCGTCGCCCTGCCGGACGACGCCACGCGCATGGCCTACGCGATCGCCGACCACCGGGCGAAGTTCCGCATCGCCTCGGAGAACCCCGCCAAGGACGACGTGGTCGCGGAGCTGCTCGATCAGTACCGCGAGCAGCGCGTGATCATCATCGGCCAGTACCTCGACCAGTTGCGTTCGCTGGCCGCGCGCTTCGGCATCCCGCTGATCACCGGCTCGACGGGCAACGCCGAGCGCGAAATCCTCTACAACCAGTTCCGCAGCGGCGAGGTGCGGCACCTCGTGTTGTCGAAGGTCGGTAACTTCGCCATCGACCTGCCCGACGCCAACGTCTTGATTCAGGTCTCCGGCACCTTCGGCTCGCGCCAAGAGGAGGCGCAGCGGTTGGGCCGGGTGCTGCGGCCGAAGTCCGACGGCGGCGACGCGGCGTTCTTCTCGATCGTGACGCGGGACACGCGCGAACTCGACTTCGCGCACCACCGGCAGATGTTCCTGACCGAGCAGGGTTACGCCTACGAGATCCTCGACGCGAAGGAAGTCGTCCACGCCCGCAACCGCATCACGCAGGTGCAGGATGCGTGATTTGTGCGCTGGAAGCGTCAGCGCCCGGAGTATTGACGCAAACGCCGCGATGCAGAACTCAGGGCGGTGACGCTTCCGGCTCGCCACACTGTTACTGCGCCGGCGACCATCGCTCGCGCAGCCGCAGCGTCGGCACCTCGACCAGTTTCGTCATCAGCACGCCCAGCGCGACACTCCCGGCGACGTACACCAGCACCCGCGGGGCGAAGTCGAGCGGGCCGCACAGGCGTTCGAGCTGCGGCACGCCCAGCAGCACCCACGGGATGTGCCACAGGTAGATTGCGTAGGAGCAGCGGCCCAGGGACGCCGTCGCCGCGACGAGGCGGTTCGCGGGGAGGCGCACTTGCAAGACGCCCGCCAGGATCGCCGCGCTGCCGAGGCTGTTCAGCGTCAGGCCGTAGGTCGTGACGCCGACGTGCTTGGTGTGCTCCAGCACGAACGGCGGGGTCAGCGCCACGACGCCGCCGGCGATGAGCGGCCAGCGCCAGCGGCGCGCCAGGTCGGCGAAGCGGTCGCGGCGGAAGTGGGCGAGGTAGCCGACGAGCACGCCCAAGAACAGGCCGTCGATGCGGAAGTGCGTCCGGCCCTGACGCACCGACGCCGGGTCGTCGGGGAAGCACTCCGCGTGCGCGAGTCGCAGCGTCAGACAGCCGACGCCCACGGCCAGGACCGCCAGCGGCAACACCCCGGCGAACGGGTCGGCGGCGTGCGGCCGGCGGCGCGTCAACGCCAGCAGGACCAGCGGCAACAGCAAGTAAAAGTGCTCCTCGACGGCCAGCGACCAGGTGTGCAGCCAGACGCCGGGGCGGTAGTTCTGCACGAACAGCGACTCGTGGCAGACGTTGAGCAGCGGCGGCGGGCCGTAGGCCAGGGCGACTCCGCCGGCCGTGACGGCGAGCATCGCGTAGAAGGCGGGGTAGATCTTCCAGGCCCGCCGGGCGTAGAAACGCTTCACCGAGAGCGTGCCGCGGGACCGGTACTCGGCGAAGAGCAAGCCCGAGACGAGGTAGCCGCTCAGCACGAAGAACAGGTCAACCCCGACCCAGCCGCCGCACACGCCGGCGTCGAAGAGGCGGTGCGACCACGCCGGCCACGACGCGGGGAAGGGCATCATGTACAGGTGGTTGACCAGGACCAACGCCATCGCCGCGGCCCGCAGCGCGTCGAGTTCGACGAGCCGGGGGCGGGGACTCGGGGCAGGGGCAGCTTCGGGCGGCATGGTGACGTTCGGCCCCGCTCGGGATACTTTGACCTCGACGCGGGCAGTCTAGTTCGGGTTCGGCCGCGCGGTCGGGCCGTTCCGGTTCTGCCGCGGCCGAGGACTTCGAGCTATGTCCGACACCCCGTCCTCGACCGCCCGGCTGCCGGCGAAGCTGCACCGCAAGGTCTGCCTGATCCTCACCGAGGACGCGGTGCTCGCCGAGGAAGTGCTCGCGCGTAAGAAGCTCGCCGTCGAGATCGTCGGCCGGCTCTCCGACAAGGCGCTGCTCGTGCGGCCGGGCAAGATGGAGATGATCCTGGACGAGCTGCGCAAGATGGGGCACACGCCGTCGGTCGTGGGCAAAATGTGAGGCTTGCCCGATGGTCCGGCTCACCCTACCATGACGCTTCGAGACTCGCCGAACGCCCCCGAGACCTTCCATGCCGACGCCGACGTTCACGCTGTTCGCCGAAGCCGTCGCCCCCGCCGGCGGGGCGGAGCCGGCCGCGCAAGCCCCGTCGATGACGAGCTTCCTGCTGCCGATCGGGCTGCTGGCGCTCTTCTACGTCGTCGTGATGCTGCCGGCCAGCCGCCGGCAGAAGCGCGAGGCGGCGGCGATGTTCGCGGGCATCAAGGCCGGGTCGCGGGTGCTGCTCGGCGGCGGCATCGTCGGCACGATCGTCCGCGTCAAGGACGGCGAAGACGAGGTCGTCGTCAAGTCCGAAGACAGCAAGTTCCGCGTGCTGCGGTCGAGCATCGTCCGCGTGCTCGGCGACGAGACCCCCACCGAAGTGAAGTAACTCCCAACCGGATGGATTCGCGGCCCCGGACACTTCGCGCCGGGGCCTTCGGCGTCCGTGACTGTGAAGGCGTGTGATGAAGCGCAAATTTCTCCTCCGGCTTGTTGTGAGCCTCGTGCCGACCTTACTGGCGGCCCTCGCCGTCGGCTACGCGGTGATGCGGGAGGCCGAGGGCAACGTCGGCTTCCGCCGCGGCATCGACCTCGCGGGCGGGAGCATCCTCGTCTACGAAGTGAACCTCGAGCGGAGCCTGCGCGGCAAGTCCCCGGACGCCGCCGCGGCCGCCTCCGCCGGCCTGTCCGGCGACGAGATTCGCAAGCTCGCCGAGAGCATCAAGCGGCGCATCGACCCGGCGGACCTGCGCAACGTGATCGTCCGCCCCGTCGGCACTTCGCGCATCGAGATCATCCTGCCGCGCTCCGCGAGCAGCGACGGCGCGAAGGAGGGGTCCACCGAGGGCTTCGTCCAGGAGGTCAAGGACCGCGTGCGGCAAGTCGGCGTGCTGGAGTTCCGCATCGTCGCCAACCCGACCGACGACGCCGCCGGGATCGGCGAGACGCGTGCCCTGATCGAGCGCCAGAAGTCCGACCCCAAGTCGAAGGCGGAACTCGAGGACCTCGGCCGCCGCGGCCTGCCGCCGCTGGCGTCGTCGTCGTCGTACGCGGTCACAGTGAACGGCGAGACGGTCGCCGACACGACCTACCAGTGGGTCGAACTCGGCCCCGAGGAGCGCGAGAGTTACGGCCTGAGCAACGCCTACGCCGACGCGCCCCCGGTGCCGAAGCGGGCCTCCGAGAAGGAGGCGGCGACCTGGTTCTACCCGCAGTTCGCCGCGGCCCGCGCGGCCGAGGGCGGGGCCTTCGCCAAGTCGGGCGCGACCGTCGAGATGGCCGGCAGCCTGTTCCTGACCCGCGAGTTCACCAAGTTGCAGCCGGCCGCGGACGAGAAGACCAAGCAGGTCGAGTACTTCGTCCTGACGCGCGTGTCGCCGTCCGACGCCACCAAGGTCGATCGGGACTTCGGCCTGCAGACCCGCTCCGACTCGCTGCGCCTCGACCCGGCGGTGTTCTTCAGCTTCAACGCCTACGGGGCCAACAAGTTCGGCAAGATCAGCGAGCGCAACCGCAAGGGCGAGAACGGCTTCAAGCGGCAACTCGCCGTTATCATGGACGAGAAGGTCGTCTCCGCCCCGACCCTCGACGCCGTCATCAAGGAGTCGGGCACGATTAGCGGCCGCAGCTTCGACCAGAAGGCCGTCAACCGCCTCGTGTTCCTGCTGCGCAGCGGGGCGCTGAACGCCGAGTTGAAGCCCGACCCGGTCAGCGAGAACTCCGTCGGGCCGACCCTCGGCGAGGACACGATCCGCAAGGGGCTGCTCGCCATCGGCGTCTCGTTCGCCGCCGTGCTCGCGTTCATGCTCGTCTACTACCAGTTCGCCGGCATCGTCGCCTGCGTCGCCCTGTCGGTCAACCTGCTGCTCACCGTCGGCTTCATGGTCACCGTCCAGGCGGCCTTCACCCTGCCGGGGCTGGCCGGGATCGTGCTGATGCTCGGCATGGCCGTCGATGCCAACGTGCTGATCTACGAGCGCATCCGCGAGGAGCGGGCCAAGGGGGCCAACCTCGTCACCAGCATCCGCCTCGGCTACGACCGCGCCTTCGCCACCATCATCGACACCCACTTGACGAGCATCTTCACCTGCATCGTGCTGTACGCCTACGGCAACGACAACCTCAAGGGCTTCAGCGTTAGCCTGACTGTCGGCCTCGTCATCAGCCTGTTCACGTCGCTGTACATGACGCGGCTGATGTTCGACTACGCCGTGGTCCGCCGGGCGATCACGACGTTGCACATGTTCCAACTGTTCCCGCGGCCGAACTTCGACTTCATGAGCATCCGCAAGGCGATGCTCGCGCTGACCGGCACGGCCACGGTGCTGGGCCTCGGCCTGTTCGTCGCCCGCGGCGACGCGGCGTTGAACGTCGATTTTACCAAGGGCACCGCCTACGGCGGCCGGCTGGCCGAGGGCCAGGAGCGGGCGCTGACCGACCGGGACAACAGCCAGGGCTTCCTGACGCTGCTCGGCGAGAGCGCCCAGCGCGACCGGCTCAAGGTCCGGGGCGTCGATCTGGCGGTGAGCGACAGCGTCGAGGGCAGGCCCGACAACGACAAGATTTACGTCGTCACTTACGAGGACGGCACGAGCGCGGTCGTGACGTTCGCCAACGCGCCGGAGGGGGCCGACCAGGCCGCCAAGCTCGCCGACGTGAAGGCCCGCGCCTCGCGGCTGCCGGGGCTGTCGGTCGAGCAAGTCTTCCTCGGCAGCGAGAGCTTCGGGGCGAACAAGTCGCGGTCGTTCACCGTGCGGACCACCGAGAAGGAGCCGGAACTCGTTCAGGTCATGCTCGACCGGCTGTTGCGCGACGAGACGACCGGCGCGCCGCTATTGGCCTCGACGCAGGTGACGGGGACGAAGGTCGCCTGGCCGACGGCGACGGTCACCCTCGACCGGGCCGCGTCGCCGCGCTACTTCGGGGCGTTCCTCGAGCGCGAACTGAAACTCGTCGGCCGCTGGCCGCTCGTCGGCGGGCTGGCCGGGCTGACCGTGACCGGCGTGCCGACCGAGACCGACCAGGCGGTGAGCACCGAGGAGGGCCGCAGCGGGCAGTACAAGACGCTCAAGGTGGACGTGTCGGCCAACGACACCTTCACCGCCTTGCGGGAGGCCGCCGTGGCCAACAAGGTCGGCGCGGACGACAAGTCGGCCAAGGAACTCGCCACCTTCACCGAGGTACTCGGCCGCGCCGCCAAGGCGTTCACCGCCCGGCCGATCCCCGAGCGCCTCGAGACCTTCGACCCGGCCCTGGCTAAGGAGACCCGCAACCGGGCGTTCGTCGCGATCGTCATGAGCTGGCTGGCGATCCTGGTCTACCTCTGGTTCCGCTTCGGCAACTGGACCTTCGGCCTCGCCGCGGTCATCTGCCTGGTCCACGACCTCTGCTTCACCCTCGGGGCGATTGCGCTGTGCCACTACCTGTTCGACAACCCCTTCGGGCAGTTCCTACTTTTGCACGACTTCAAGATCGACCTGATCGCCGTGGCCGCGCTGCTGACGCTGGTCGGCTACTCGGTGAACGACACGATCGTGGTGTTCGACCGCATCCGCGAGGTCCGCGGCAAGAACCCGCTGCTGACCGCGCAGATGATCAACGACAGCGTCAACCAGACGCTGAGCCGCACGGTCTTGGCGAGCCTGACCGTGTTCCTGGTGGTGATCGTGCTGTACCTCTTCGGCGGCGAAGGCGTCCACCTGTTCGCGTTCGTGATGGTGGTCGGCGTGATCGTCGGGACGTACTCGTCGATCTACATCGCCAGCCCCTTGCTCTTGATCTTCGGCGAGGGCAAGCCGAAGATCGACCCGCGCTTCCCGAACCGCAAGGCCGAGGCGGTCGGCGCGCGCTGACGATGCCGGAAGCATCTGCGCCCGGAGTTCGGCGAGCCGGAAGCGTCAGCGCCCGGAGCGTGCGCAGCAACTGACCGGAGTTGTTGCGCACGCTCCGGGCGCTAACGCTTCCGGCACCCCGGAGTGCTTTCGCACTCCGGAAATCGTCTTGCCGCCGGCGCGACGCCCGCTTACAACTCGCCGTAACTCTCCAAACCCGCGCCGTCCCCCCTTCAAATCTCGGAGCAAGCTCCTCTTATGGGCAGCAACGTTCGCCAGGAGGCGATCAAGACGATCGCCACCACCACGCACCACCTGAGCCGCCTCGACTTCCGCACGACGCACATCAAGGACCTGTTCGGCATCAACGTTTTCGGCGAGGAGGAGCAGAAGCAGCGCCTGCCCAAGCCCGTGTTCAAGTCCCTGCAAAAAACCGTCAAGCTGGGCACGAGCCTCGACCCGACCGTCGCCGACGCCGTGGCCAGTGCCATGAAGGACTGGGCCATCGAGCACGGCTGCACGCACTACACCCACCTCTTCCAGCCGCTCACCGGGCTGACCGCCGAGAAGCACGACAGCTTCCTGAACCCGACCGCCAACGGCAGGGCACTCGCGGAGTTCAGCGGCAAGGAACTCGTCAAGGGCGAGCCGGACGCGAGTTCGTTCCCGTCGGGCGGCAGCCGCAGCACCTTCGAGGCCCGCGGCTACACCGGCTGGGACCCGACCAGCCCCGCGTACATCCGCGAGGGGGCCAACGGCTCCACGCTCGTGATCCCCACGATCTTCGTGAGCTGGACCGGCGAGGCGCTCGACAAAAAGACGCCGCTCTTGAAGTCGATGGAGGCCCTCTCGACGCAGGCGATGCGCATCCTGAAGCTGTTCGGCCACCACGACGTGGTGAAGGTCTTCACGACCGTCGGGCCGGAGCAGGAGTACTTCCTGATCGACAAGAACTTCCTGTTCGGCCGGCCCGACCTGCTGAACACCGGCCGCACGCTGTTCGGGGCCAAGCCGCCGAAGGGTCAGGAGTTGGAGGACCAGTACTTCGGCACGATCCCGGAGCGCGTCCTGGCGTGCATGGCGGCGTCGGAGGCCGAACTGTTCAAGCTCGGCGTGCCGGTCAAGACGCGGCACAACGAGGTCGCCCCGAGCCAGTACGAACTCGCCCCGATCTTCGAGGACAGCAACCTCGCCACCGACCACAA
>JAYTUC010000098.1:0-2174 GCA_043744775.1 Fimbriiglobus sp.
AGTGCCTGGACCGCCGCATCCCGGACGCCGCGACGCTGGCGGTCGAGGTGGCGGCGTGGCAGGCGGAGCGGAACGCGGCGGCGGCCAAGGCGGACTGGCGGTTCACGACCGCCGACGCCCGCACCAAGCTCCGCCGCCTGTACCCCGTCTTAGCCACAGACTAGCTGCAACGGAGTACTAGAAGTTCCCCAGTGTGGCGCGGAAGCGCTCGATCGAGCCCCGCACTTCGATCGCGCCTTCCTCGACGCCCGACCAGCCGAGCGGCTCGACGTTCACGCCTTCGAGGTGCTTGTACGTCGAGAAGAAGTGCTCGACCTCACGCAGGAAGTGCGCCGGCACGTCTTCGAGCTTCTTCATCGCCCCGAACAGCGGGTCGCGGTGCGGCACTGCCAACACCTTGTAGTCGTTGAAGCCCTTGTCACGCATCTTGAAGATGCCGACGATCCGCGCCTCGATCAGGCAGCCGGAGAACGTCGGCTCGTTGACCATGACCAGGATGTCGAGCGGGTCGCCGTCCTCGGCCAGGGTTTGCGGGATGAAGCCGTAGTCGCCGGGGTACATCGTCGAGCTGTACAGGTAGCGGTCCATCTTGAAAAGACCGGTCGCCTTGTCGATCTCGAACTTGGTGCGGCGACCCTTCGGGATCTCGACGATCATGTTGGCGACGGACTGCTCGCCGGTGCCGGGCGGGATCATCATGTAGTCGCGGGCGTAGTCTCGGCGTGCGAACATCTCGAAGCCCAGGCGGGGTGCGGGTCGGTAGGTGCGGTGCCGTCAGTTTAGGACTTGCCCGACGACTTCGGCCGTCACTCGGGCAATTTGGGCACGTTGGGGCCGCCCAGCGGGTTCGTGCCCGACGGCACCGGCGCGGCCGGCGGTGTCACCGGGGTGACGGGCGTCCCCGGCAGCGCCGGGGCGGCGGGCGTCACGGGGGGCGCGGCCGGTTCGGCGGCCGGCTTACCGGGGGGGAACAGCGCCGGCTCCTTGTTGTCGGTGTTGACCACCGGCGGCGAGCCTTGCTGCTGCACCTTCGACGGCGGGCCGCTCCCGGCGATCTTCTCGATCGTCGCCTTGGGCGTGTCGAGATCGACGATCACCTTCTTGCCGTAGGGCGTCTTCGCCTCGTTGCCGGCCAGGTCGGTCGCCCGGATGCGCAGGAAGAATTGCCAGACTTTCGTGTCGGTCACGAACCAGGTGAACTTGCCGGTGTTCGGCAGTCGCCCGGCGTGGACCGGCTTCCATTCGGCCTCCGATGCTGTTGCCGTCGGGGCGTACTCCAGCACGATCGGCGTGGAGTCGAAGTTGGCGTCGCGCGCACTCCAGGCGATCTCGACGCGCGGGTCGCTCGTGCCGGAGACGCGGGCCTCGGTGATGGCCGCCTGCGGCAACTCGGTATCGACCTCGATGAGGAACTGCGCCGGGTCGCCGGGGCGCGGGTCGGCGTCGCGCTTGCCGGCGGCGTTCTCGGGGATGACGATGAAGCCGTACTCGCCGTCCTTCTCGACGGCGTGCGGCCAGACGATCTTGGGGTTCGGCGTCTCCTCGGCGATCGACTCGGCCTTGTCTTTGACCTTGACCCACTTCTGCGAGGCGTCGCGCATCCACAAGTGCGACAACGCCACGCCTGAGCGCGTGACCTTCTGCAGCTTCGACGTGATCGTCAGGTTGCGCGTGTTCGAGTAGTCCTTCGAGCCGGCCCCCGCGCGCCGCTCACTGCCGGCGTCGGACGTTCCGCCGAAGCCGGACCCCGGCCGAGCCGCGGCCAACCCCGGCCCCTCGCCGTCGCCGGGCAGCCGGACGGGCGGCGTCGCCGTCTCGTGGTTGGCCTTGTCCTTGGCGACGACGCGGACGTCGAGGACATCGCCGGGCCGCAGTTCCGTCCAGGTGTAGCTATCGACGGCCTTGGGAGCAAAGCCGCGCGGGCTGACCGTGACGTATTTGGCGCTGTCGAGGTTGGCGTCGGGGTTCGACGAGTCGCGGACCCACTTCGCCTCGATGCGCACGCCGTTGGCCGCGAGGTTCTCATCGACCGCCTCCCACTCGATGCCCGTCTTGCCGGTGCGGGCGGCCCGGACCAGCGGCGGCCGGGTGTCGATGATCACGCGGTACTGCGGCGACAGGTCGGCGGTGCGCGGCGTCAACTCGCCGCCGGCGGACTCGAGTTGCAACGCGAA